>JBFWYP010000011.1:0-106323 GCA_050186295.1 Thermoanaerobaculia bacterium
CCTGCAAGTCCGCACGCGGCCGGCCTTCTCGGTGGTGACGAGCCCGGTCTGCTCGAGGACCGCGATGTGCTTCTTCATGCCGGTGAGGGTCATCTCGAACTTGCTGGCGAGCTCGGTGATCGAAGCGTCGGCCCGCCCGAGCCGCTCCAGGATGCCGCGCCGGGTGACGTCGGAGAGCGCGGCGAACGAGGCGTCCAGGTGGGCCGGCTGAAACTGAACCATGAGGTTCAGTATAGGGCAAGGAGATCCCTGGCGCAAGGGGGGGACGGGAGCCTCGGCCCGGGTTTCCGGCAGGAAGGGCCGGCGCGGCGACTCGGCCTCTCGGTGGGCCCGTCCCTTCCGCCCGGGGAGCGTTGGACGGTACGCTTCCCGGGGTGGAGCGGAATCGGATGAGGAGCGCGTCGTCTCGAACTGCCGCGTTCTATCGCCTTCGGGGCCTGGTCCTGACGCTGCTCTTCTCGGCGCTCGGCGCGGCCTTTCTCTGGTGGTGGGAGGGGGAGCGCGCCCAGGGCCGGGGGCTCATGGGGCCCGGACTCGCCGGAGCCCTCCTCCCGGCGGTCTACTTCGCCACCGAGCTGATCTTCGGGCGTTCGGTTCCCGACCTCGCGACCCGCTGGGACGCGCTCCGCGGCTGGCAGCGCGGGCTGATCGGGACCGTGCTGGCCCTCGTGCTCTTCGCCGTCATCGGCATCGTCGGCGTCCTGATGGCGGGCTGACTCCGTTGGCCACCTCTCCACCACGCCGCCCTACAGGCTGCTCGAACGGACCGACGGGCGGAGCTCTCCCGTCCGCGCGGGCGACCGGGCGCCGACCCGGATGAAGACCTGGCAGTGCAGCGTCTGCGGCGGGAAGCACGACTCGTTCCCGCTCAGCTATTCGTGGGGGCGGCCGTACGACTACTTCACCCTCCCACCCGAGCAGCGCGCGAAGTTCGTCGCACTCGACGGGGACTCCTGCCACATCGAGGACGAGCTCCACTACCTGCGCGCGAATCTGGAGCTCCGGGTGATCGGGACCGATGAAACGCTCCTGCTCGGCGTCTGGATCGGGGTCTCGAAAGAGAACTTCTACCGCTACCGGGAGTTTCTCGCCAACGAGGCCACGGAGCCCGATCCACCGTCTCTCCCCGGGGCGTTCAGCGGCGTCCTTCCCGGCTTCGACCCCGACGAGCTCCTCTGGTCCGAAGTGCGCCTCCGCATCCGCCGGGGTGGCCTGGTCCCGAGCGTCGAGATCGACGACCCGGACCACCCGCTGTTCGAAGCGCGGGCGAGCGGCGTCTCCCAGGAGTACTGCCATCGCTTCGTGCGCGAGCTGCGGCCCGAGCTGGCCGGGGAGTTCGGAGCGTGAGCTCTGCCGGCGCGGCTCCGGGGCGCTACTTCGTCTCTCCGGGTACCGTCGCCGCCGATGCCGTCCTCGCCGACTGGCGCTGGGCCCTCGACGGGGCGTGCACCCTGCTCGGCGTGACGAGGATGGGGGACGCCTTCGTGATCGACCCCGCCGGCAGAGTGATCTTCCTCGACACCCTGGAGGGTCTCGCCCGGGAGGTGGCTCCGAGCGTTTCGGATTTCGAGGAGATCCTGGCGGCCGGCACGCGCGACGACGACTGGTTTCTCCCCGGCTTCGTCGAAGCGATGGAAAGGAAGGGGTCCCGGCTCGAGCCCGGAGAGTGCTACTCGTACCGGCTCCCGCCCGTGCTCGGCGGGCCGATCGAGGTGGCGAATCTCCACGTGATGAGCATCCTGGTGCACTTCAGTCTCTCCGGTCAGCTGCACGAACAGCTCCGGCGCCTGCCGAAGGGTGCGCGCATCTCCGGTTTCGAGCTGGCCGAGTGAGCGGACACCTGACCCTTCGCGCCGGCGGGCGGCGGCCGGTGCGCGATGTCTGACTGGTATTTCGTACAGAAGCGCGGTCCCGGGGAAGCGCTCTCGATCTCTTCGCGTATCTCAGGCCCCGGTTCGATCCCCGCTTCTTCCCCTTCGATGCGGCACCCTGAACGCGGCAGTCGCCGCGGAGCTCATGATCCGCAGAACCAAGGAGAGTGCCCATGACCGTGCAGCGCCTGGACAACGTCGGCATCGTGGTGGAAGACCTCGATGCCGCCATCGCGTTCTTCACCGAGCTCGGCCTCGCCCTCGAAGGACGCATGCCGATCGAAGGGGAGTGGGCCGGCCGCGTCACGGGAGTGCGCGACCAGCGTGTCGAGATCGCCATGCTGCGCACGCCCGACGGCCACGGCCGCCTCGAGCTGTCGCGCTTCGACGCTCCGGCGATCGCGTCCGATCACCGCACCGCGCCGGTGAACTCGCTGGGCTACCTGCGCGTCATGTTCGCCGTCGACGATCTCGACGACACCCTCGCCCGGCTCGGCCGGCTCGGGGCGACGGTGGTCGACGAGGTCGTCGACTACCAGGGGGTCTACCGGCTCTGCTATCTCCGCGGCCCCGAAGGGATCCTCCTCGGCCTCGCCCAGCAGCTCGGGCAGTAGAGCCGAATACCGTCCGGATCGGGTCCGCGGCGCGAGCCCGGCGGGTGACGTCGGACGCCCGGACCTCGCTCGAGCGCCGCCGAGCGGATAGATTCTCCGCTCGGAACGGCGCAACCGGGGAGATCCCGAGATGAGCAGGGTCCGGGTGGAGAGCTTCACCATTTCGCTCGACGGGTACGGAGCCGGGCCCGATCAGAGCGTCGACGAGCCCCTCGGTGTGGGCGGCGAGGAGCTGCACCGGTGGTTCCTGCCGACGCACACCTTCCAGAGTGTCCACGGCGGCGGCTCCGGTACGACCGGTGTCGACGACGACTTCGCGGCCCGGGGGTTCCGGAACGTCGGCGCCTGGATCCTCGGCAGGAACATGTTCGGACCGGTGCGCGGTCCCTGGCCCGATCTCGAGTGGCGGGGCTGGTGGGGGGAGAACCCGCCGTACCACGTGCCGGTCTTCGTCCTGACGCATCACCCACGACCGGATCTCGAGATGGAGGGCGGTACGACGTTTCGGTTCGTGACCGGTGGCATCCACGAGGCGCTGGCGCAGGCGCGCGCGGTGGCCGACGGCAAGGACGTCCGCATCGGGGGCGGCGCGAGCGTCATCCGGCAGTATCTCCGCGAAGGTCTGATCGACGAGCTGCACGTCGCGATCGCTCCCGTCCTGCTGGGCCGGGGAGAGCCGCTCTTCGCCGGGGTCGATCTGCGGACCCTGGGATACGACTGCGTCGAGTTCGTGGGAACCGACAAGGCGGCCCACCTGGTCCTCCTCCGCCGGACCACCTGAGGCGGAAGCGCACGTCACGGAGGTCCGCATGGCTCGCATCCACCAGATCACGCCGTTCCTGCACGTGCCGGATCTCGCCGCCGCGCTCGAGTTCTTCTGCGGCGCTCTGCGGTTCGAGCTCGTGGTGCGCCACAGCAACTACGCCTATGTCGAGCTCGGCGGCTGCGGTCTGCGCCTGCTCGAAGAGCCGACGCGGAAACTGACTCCCGACGGCAAGGCGCGGGTGACGGTCTACGTCGACGTCGCCGACGTCGACGGGCTGCACGCCGAGCTCGCGCCGGCGCTCGCGACCCTGCCGCCCGATCGGGTCGAGCCGTTGAAGAACATGCCGTACGGCCAGCGCGAGTTCCAGGTGCGGATGCCGGACGGCGACTGGCTCAACTTCGGCGCGCCGGCGATCCCGGCGGAATCCTGAACCGAAACTGTCTCCCGACGCGGCAGCGATGCAACTGTTGAGGAGGAGGTGACACGGATGTCCGAACACCGCATTTTCGGCACGAAGGTTTCGAGCGTCTATCCGCACTACGTCCAGAAGGCGGAGCGCAAGGGGCGGACGAAGGAGGAGGTGGACCGGATCATCCGCTGGCTGACCGGATACGACCAGAAGGGGCTCGAGCGGATCCTCGGGAACGGGACCGACTTCCGGACCTTCTTCGACGAGGCGCCGGCGTTCCACCCGAACAGCGCGCTCATCCGGGGCGTCGTCTGCGGGATCCGGGTGGAAGAGGTCGAGGATCCGCTGATGCGGAAGATCCGCTATCTCGACAAGCTGATCGACGAGCTCGCCAGAGGGAAGGCGATGGAGAAGATCCTCCGCCAGGCGTGAGCGGTGCAGTACGCTAGCCGTTCGAATCGAACCCATCCGGAGGTTTCCATGAAGCGAGTCACCGGTATCGGCGGAATCTTCTTCCAGGCGAGCGATCCCGTGGCCCTTCGCGCCTGGTACCAGAAGCACCTGGGCATCGACGTGCAGGCGTGGGGCGGGACCGCCTTCTCCTGGGCCGACGACGCCGGCCAGCCGACCGGCGGCACCACCGTCTGGTCGATCAGCCCGACGGGCGAGAGCTTCGCGCCGGGCAAGGCGAGCTTCGTCATCAACTACCGTGTCGACGACCTGGCCGCGCTGCTCCAGGCGCTTCGCGACGAAGGGTGCGAAGTGCTCGAGAAGACCGACGACTCCGAGTTCGGCAAGTTCGGCTGGGTCATCGACCCCGAAGGGAACAAGGTCGAGCTCTGGCAACCGCCGGACGGGATGTGAGTCCGGGCGCGCCCAACCTGCCACCGGGATTCCGGCCCGAACGGTCGGTGCAGGAGCTTCACAGTCCCGTCACGTCCTGAGCCCGGAACTGTCGTAGATTCCGCCCCATCCCGCAGCACGGAAGACGATCGCGCAACGCCGGCTCGCGGGAATCGCACCGTTCGGTTCCGCGGCGGGATCGAGCGCCTTCCGCAAGGGGGCAGCGTGGTCGAGTCATCGTTCGAAGGGGCCGGCGGGCTGAAGATCGCGACCAGATCCTGGAAGCCGGCGGGGAGTCCGCGGGCGGTCGTCGTCCTCGTCCACGGCTTCAATGCGCACAGCGGCTACATGGAGTGGCCCGGCGAGCAGCTCGCCGCGCACGGGCTCGTGAGCTACGCGCTCGATCTCCGCGGTCGCGGCAACTCCGAAGGAGAGCGCTTCTACGTCGAGAAGTTCTCCGACTACCTGGAGGACGTCGACCGGCTGGTGACGCTGGCGCGAGGGGAGAATCCCGGGCTGCCGCTCTTCGTCCTCGGGCACAGCGCCGGCGGCGTCATCGCCACCTCCTGGGTGTTCGAACACCAGGACGAAGTCGCGGGTCTGGTCTGCGAGAGCTTCGCCTTCGACGTCGGGCTGCCGCACCTGGTGCAATTGGCGCTCGAAGGGGTCGGCAAGATCGCGCCGCACGTGCACGTCTTCTCGCTCAAGAACGCCGACTTCTCGCGCGATCCGCAGGCGGTCGCGAGGATGAACAGCGACCCGCTGATCGCCGGGGAGTCGCAGCCGGCCGAGACCGCCGCGGAGCTGCTCAAGGCGGCGGCGCGGTTGAAGGAAAACATGCCGGAGTTCCGCGCGCCGGTCTTGATCCTCCACGGCACCGCCGACCGGGCGACGCGACCGGCGGGGAGCCAGTACTTCCACGACCACGCCGGATCGATGGACAGGACCCTGAAGCTCTACGAGGGACACTTCCACGATCTCCTGAACGACCTCGACCGGGACATCGTCATGGCCGACATCCAGTCCTGGCTCGACGCCCGGATCCGGTAGGAGGAGGCGGAACGCGCCAGTCGCCGAGCTCGGCGATCCGCTCCGAAGCCGGCGCGTCCGCGTTCGAGACCGGTTTCTACATCGCGCTCTCCACCCTCCCGGGACGGATCTTCGCTTCGATGCATCGGTCGGTGAGTCGGCGTCCGGCGGCGCGAGAGCGACCGGTCCCGGGACCGGGAGAGTCGCGGGTCGGCTCGGCCGCGCCGACCGGTTGTCACCGGGTGCGCCCGCCGCTAGGCTGAAAGCGATGCACGGCGCGACGATCGTTTCGAGGAGGAGCCGGACGTGATCCACCGGCTTCCCGCTCCGACGGGAGCCCCGGAGCGGAGGAGAGAGTCGATCGCGGTCGCGGCATGACGATTCTGATCCTCGGCACGGTGGCGCTGCTGGCGTCGGCCCTCACGTTCTTCTCCGGTTTCGGGCTCGGGACGCTGCTGCTGCCGGCCTTCTCGTTCTTCTTTCCGGTCGAGCAAGCGGTGGCCCTGACCGCGGTGGTGCACCTGCTCAACAATCTGTTCAAGCTGGCGCTCGTCGGACGCCACGCGGACCGGAAGGTCGTGCTCCGCTTCGGGCTGCCGGCGATCGTCATGTCGTTCGCGGGAGCGGCGGTGCTCGTCCGCCTCGCGAGGGCGGCTCCGGTCTTCGCCTACTCCGCGTTCGGGCGCGACGTCTCGGTGACGCCGATCAAGCTGGTGGTCGGGCTGCTCCTGCTCCTCTTTGCCTCCCTCGAGCTCCTGCCGCAGCTCCGCCGCCTGTCGTTCCCCGCCGGCGCCATGTCGCTCGGCGGCCTGCTCAGCGGATTCTTCGGCGGCCTCTCCGGGATGCAGGGCGCCCTGCGCGCGGCCTTTCTCTCCCGCGCCGGACTCGGAAAGGAGGCGTTCATCGCCACCGGGGTCGTCGTCTCCTGCTTCGTCGATCTCGCCCGCCTGGCGCTCTATTCCGGAACCCTCGCGCGCGAGAGCGCGCGCTTCGACGATCGCCTGCTCGCGGTGGCGGTGCTCGCCGCCTTCGCCGGCGCGGTGCTGGGGAATCGGCACCTGAAGAAGCTGACGATGCCCGGCATCCAGCGCCTGGTCGCCGTGCTTCTCGCCGTCGTGGCGTCGGGACTGATCGCGGGGGTGCTGTAGCGCCATGCCGAGGGGAGCCCGGCCATGAGGAGGGGTGGGACCGCAGGCGTCATCGCGGCGAGCGTCATCGCCATCGTCGTCGTTCTCGTGGCCCTCGCGGCGGGTCGTCGCTCCTTCTCGCCGCAGGCGGCTCCTGCACCGCCAGCCCCGGCCGAGTCGGCCGGCGGGTCCGGGCCGGGGGAACCGCTCGCCTTGCCCGAGGCGTCGCAGGGTTTCCTCTACGGCCTGGTGACAACCGAAGGCGGCGCGCAGTACGAGGGGCGGGTGCGCTGGGGTGGCGGCGAGGAGGCGTTCTGGAGCGACCTGTTCCACGGCGTCCGCAAGGAGAACCGCTGGGCGAGCTACGTGCCGCAGGAGCGGCTGCCGCGGGAGAGCCACCCGTTCCGTCTCCTCGGCTTCGAGCTTTTCCGCCGCGAGCGCCCGGTCGGCCTCGGGCGCCCGTTCGTGGCCCGCTTCGGCGACATCGCACGCATCGAGAGACGAGGCCGCGACGTCCTGGTGACGCTCCGGAGCGGGACGGTGTCTGTCCTCGACCGCTACGAGGCGGGCGACTTCGACGACGGCGTCCGCGTCTGGGACGAGCGGCAGGGCGTCGTCGATCTCGACAGCCTGCAGATCCGCACGATCGAGTTCCTGCCCACGCCGCAGCTCGGCGGGGTCCCTGCACGGCTCTACGGCACGGTGCGGACACGGTGGGGCGACTTCACCGGGTTCGTGCAGTGGGATCGCGAGAAGTGCGTCGGCTCCGACGAGCTCGAGGGACGGAACGCCGACGGAGAGAGGCTCCGCCTGCGCTTCGACTCCGTCCGTTCGATCGCGCGCCGGCCGCCGGCGGGCGCGGAGGTGACGACGCTCGACGGCAGCACGCGGATGCTCTCCGGGACGCGCGATGCCGGCCACGGCAACCGCGGTCTCTCCGTCGACGATGCGCGCTACGGGAGGGTGCTGGTCTCCTGGGACGCCTTCGAACGCGTCGAGTTCCACGCCGCCACGAGCGGCCCCGGCTACGCCGACTTTCCGCAAGGACAGCCGCTCTCCGGCAGCGTCACCACGCGCGACGGTCGACGGTGGACGGGGCGGCTGGTCTACGACCTCGACGAGAGCGAGACCACCGAGACGCTCGACGCGCCCGGGGGCGGCGTCGACTACATGCTCCCGTTCGGCCGGGTCGCGGCGATCGACTTCCCGGCTCGCGGTTCGGGCGCTCCGGCGCCGGTGCGGGTGACGCTGCACGGAGGCGAGGTGCTGGAGCTCGAGTCGAGCGGCGACTTCGGCGCCGGAAACGCCGGCATGCTGCTCTTCGTCGAGGGGAGCGAGCGCCCCGAGTATCTGCGGCCGGACGAGATCGCGAGGATCGAGCTCGACCGCCCGCTGACGATCCGCGCACCGGCGGGCGATCCGTAGGTCGTTGCGTAGCGGGCACCGGAGTTCCCTCGGTCTGCCGGGCGTGACGTACGATGCACGGTACGTGGCCCCTCTGCCGTTCATCGACGAGCTGAGCGAACGCGTCCGGGCGCCGGCCGACGTCACCTGGGCGCCGCTCGTGAACGTGCTGCGCCGGCGGCTCGCCGGCGCCACGCGTTTCGCCCGGCTCCTGCGCTGCGATCCCGTGGAGGGGACGGCGGAGTTCGCCGGGCGCGCCGGGGAGGCGATTCCCGGATTCCGGGTCGCCGAGTCCGAGGCCGGCCGCCGGCTCGTGCTGCGCGGCCGGCACCGGTTCGCCGACTACTCGCTCACCTTCCTCCTCGACGGCGAGCTCGTGCGCGCGCGCACTCACGCCGCTTTCCCGGGTCTCGCGGGACGGATCTACCGGACCGCCGTCATCGGCAGCGGAGGGCATCGCCGGATCACCCGCTCGCTGCTCCGTCGGATCGCGCGGGAGGCCGGGTCCGTCCCGGAGGTCGCGCGGACGACCGGACCGGAGAAGAAGAAAGGAGAAGCCGGATGAAGTTTCTCGCCGCGCTGTTCGTCGGCAAGCCGCTCTCGATCCTGCTGGTCGCGGGAGCTCTCCTGGCGGTCCATCTCGCACTCCGCTCGTCGGAGTTCGGCGCCGCCCGGCATCCGCGGGCGTTGCTCGTCGCGGCGGCGGCCTGGGGTCTCTACGCCGCCTGGGAGTGGCTGTTGCAGTCGAGGACTCCGGAGGCGGACATCCGCGTCGACCTGCTGCTGATCTGGCCGCTGCTGGCGCTGCTCTCCGCCTGGGGGATCTTCCGCGCCCTGCGCTGAACGGGCGGCGCCAACGAACGACACCTGCCATCCGAGAGGATCAACCATGAGATTGCCGCGACTCCGCCTTGCTCCCATCTTCCAGATTCCGTTGCTTCTTCTGCTCGCCGCGACGCCGGTCGCCGGCGCGAACGATCCGGCGGCACCGCCACTCTTCTTCGCCCTCTCGGTCCCCGATCTCGAGGCCTCCATCCGCTGGTACACCGAGAAGCTCGACCTCGAGGCGACGCGGCTTCCGGCAAACGCCTCGGCCAGGGTGGCGCTCCTGCAGGGCGAGGGGCTGCTCGTCGAGCTCGTCGAGCATTCCGCGGCGTTCGATCTCGCGGCCCGGGTGCCGGAGGCGACGGGTCGCTACCTCGTCCACGGTCCGTTCAAGGTCGGCTTCTTCGTCCACGACCTCGACGCCGCCGTCGCGCGCCTGAGGAGTCGCGGCGCGATGTTCCAGGGCTCGGTCTTCACGGACGACGTGCTGCGGGCGAAGTCGATCCTCGTTCTCGACAACGACGGCAACGTCCTCCAGCTGTTCGAACGGCTTCCGGCGAAGTAGCGGCCCGGTCGCGCCGGCGCCGCCGGCCGTGAGACGATGCTGCGATTCGCTGCCGGGGAGGGCGGTACCGGGGCGGACGCGGATCCAATTTCGAAAGGGAGAGCGGACGGATGAATCCGAACCAGGCGCTGTGGGAGAAGGGTGACTTCACGCGGATCGCGGCCAGCATGCGGGAAAGCGGCACGGAGCTCGTGCAAACCTTCGGCATCACCCCGGGGATGAAGGTGCTCGATCTCGGATGCGGCGACGGCACGACCGCGGTCCCGGAGGCGGAGCTCGGCGCCGAGGTGCTGGGGGTCGACATCGCCAGCAATCTGGTCGCGGCGGGGAACCGGCGCGCCGGGGAGCTCGGCCTCGTGAACCTCCGTTTCCAGCAGGGCGATGTCACTCATCTCGCGGAGATCGCCGACGACTCGTCCGATCTCACGGTGAGCATCTTCGGCGCGATGTTCGCGCCGCGGCCGTTCGACGTGGCGAAGGAGATGGTGCGTGTCACCCGGCCCGGCGGCCGGATCCTCCTCGGGAACTGGATCCCTGGCGATCCGACCTTCGTCGCCCAGATCCTGAAGATCAGTTCGGCCTACACGCCGCCGCCCCCGGAGGGGTTCGTCAGTCCGATGAAGTGGGGCGTGGAGAGCGACGTCGTCGAGCGCTTCGCGGCGGCCGGTGTCGCGGCGGAGCGGGTGACGTTCGAACGCCGGACGTTCACCTTCCGCCAGGCGATCTCGCCGGCCGCCTACCTCGCCAACTTCCGCGACTACTACGGACCGACGATGAACGCCTTCGAGGCCGCGGCGAAGGAGGGCCGGGACGCCGACCTCGAGCGCGACCTCGTCGCCCTCTTCGAAAGCCAGAACCGCAGCGGGTCGAACGACGCGATCGTCATCCCCGCGACGTTCCTGTTCGTCACCGTCGCGATCTGACCCGCGGTCAGCGCAGCGAGCGCCCCGGCGTCCAGGGCACTCCGGCGGCGTCGAGCTTCTTCTCGAACGCCGGCAGCGTCACGTCGCGGAGCCGCTCGAGCTTCGGCCGGAACGCAGCCAGCTGCGCGGTGGCGATCTCGAGACTGCGCCGGTGGGTGGGCGTCGGGCCGTAGGTCGAGCCCTGCATCGGGAACTGCGCGACGCCGAGGCGCGAGACGATCGACGGCTCGTCGACTCCGAACTCCCGCTTCGCCGGATCGCCCCGCAGCTCGTACTCGAGCGCGAAGAGCTCCTGACGGATCGCCGCGAGCTCCGCGCCGAGCTCGGGTGCGGCGGTCGAGCGGGCGAGGACCTCCTGCAGGAGCTCCACCCGGTCGACCGTCTCGGAGAGCGCCAGGTTGACGGCGCTGTAGTCGCCGTTGAGCGCCTCGACGGCACGATCGAACGCCGAGACCTCGGCCGGCGTCGCGCCGGGGAGGGTCCCGCGCGTCATCTGCTCGACGTCGAACGCGACCGGACCGGCGAGCTCGGTGAGCTTGCCGTCGACCCGCTTGGCGAGCGACACCGTGAAACGGCCCGGCGCGACGCGCGCGCCGGTGAAGCCGCCGCCCTTCTCCCGCTGTCCGTCGGTCGCGGGATAGCGCAGATCCCAGGTCGCGCGGTGGATCCCCTTGCCCGACGGTCCGGTGAACGTCCGGACGATCTTCCCTTCGGCGTCGCGTACCGTGAACAGGATCGCCGGCTCGCTCTCGCGGCGCTCCGCTTCGAGGGTCTGCCAGTCGGGGAACGGCGTGTCCTTGCCCTCTTCGGCGAGCTTTCCCTCGGCCTTCTTGCGCTCGACGGACGGCCGCGTCAGGCCTTCGGCGAGGTAGTAGGTGAAGACCGCTCCGTACGGCGGGTTGTCGGCCGCGAAGTAGGTGTGCCCCTGGGCGCCGACGCCGGCTTCACCGAGCGGCTCGCGCTGCCGGTACCACCAGGTCTTGCGCACCGGGAAGAGGATCGCCTCGGCGGCGAGCGCGCTCTCGCTGACTTCGCGCAGCGCCGAGTAGTCGTCGAGGACGTAGAAGCCGCGGCCGAACGATGCGCCGACGAGGTCGTTCTCGCGCCGCTGGATGGCGAGGTCGCGGAACGAGATCGTCGGCAGCCCGCCGGTGAGCTCGACCCACTTGCCGCCGCCGTCGACGGTGAAGAAGAGGCCGAACTCGGTGCCGGCGAAGAGCAGCTCCGGGCGGACGTGGTCCTGCACCATCCGCCAGACGAGATGGCGATCCGGAAGATCGCCGGCGATCGAGCGCCAGCTGCGGCCGCGGTCGGTGCTCTTCATCAGATACGGCTTGAAGTCGCCCGCCTTGTGGTTGTCGAGCGCGACGTAAACGGTGTCGGCATCGAAGAGATCGGCCTTGACGTCGTTCACGAAGGCACCGGCAGGCACGCCGGGCATCGACTGGACCTCGATCGCCCGCCAGTGGGCGCCACCGTCCTCGGAGACCTGGACGAGGCCATCGTCGGACGCGGCGTAGAGAAGGCCTTCGACACGCGGCGACTCGGCGAGCGACGTCAGTGTCCCGTAGAGCGACATCGCCTGCACGTCCCAGGGCGACTCGGCGCTCCACTGGCGTCCCATCATCGGCAGGCGCAGCCGGTTCTGGTTGCGCGTCAGGTCGCCCGAGATCGCGCGCCAGCTGTCGCCGCGGTCGTCCGAGCGCCAGACCCGCTGCGAGGCGTAGTAGAGACGGCTCGGGGAGTGCGGGCTGACGAGGATCGGTGCATCCCAGTTGAAGCGGTCGGCGGGCTCTCCCGGCTCCCCCTGCGGCTGGATGTAGACGAACTCGCCGGTCTTGCGGTCGTAGCGGACGAGGTTCCCGCCCTGCCACTCGGAGTAGACGATGTCGGGGTTGCCGGGTTCGGTCGCCGGCTGGTAGCCGTCGGCGAAGATGGTGACGAACCAGTCCTGGTTGCGGATCCCGCTCGCGTTGTCGGTCCGCGACGGTCCGCCGAGGGTCGAGTTGTCCTGCGTGCCGCCGTAGATGTTGTAGAACGGCGCGTCGTCGTCGACCGCGAGCTTGTAGAACTGCGTCACCGGCAGATTCGAGACGAAACGCCAGGTGGTCGCGTGATCGCGTGAGACGTAGATGCCGCCGTCGCAGCCGACGACGAGGAAGTCGGGGTCGCGCGGGTCGAAGGCGAGCGTGTGGTCGTCGCTGTGGCGGTGCTCGAGGCTGAGCGTCGAGAAGCTCTTGCCGCCGTCGTCGGACTGGCGCACGGCGAAATCCATCAGGTAGATGCGGTCGAACTGGTGCGGGTCGGCGACCAGCTCCTGGTAGTAGTGCGGACCGGTGCCGCCCGAGACGCGATCGGAGCGCTTCTCCCACGAGGCGCCGCGGTCCTCGCTGCGCCAGATGCCGCCCTTGCGCTGATCGAGCTCGATCGCGGCATAGACGACGTCGGGGCGCTGCGGCGAGATCGCCAGCCCGATCTTGCCGAGATTGCCGCCCGGCAGACCGCCGCCGAGCTTCGTCCAGGTGATGCCGCCGTCGGTCGACTTGTGGACCGCGGACTCGGGACCGCCGCCCATGTAGGCGGCGATCGTCCGCTGGTGCTGCCAGGTGGCGGCGTAGAGGACATCCGGGTTGCGCGGATCGAGCACCACGTCGGTGACGCCGGTCCAGTCGCCGCCGCCCAGCACCTTGCTCCAGGTGGCGCCGCCGTCGGTGGTGCGGAAGAGGCCGCGATCGCCGCCGGGCGACCAGAGCGGCCCCTGGGCCGCTACCCAGACCGTCCGCGAATCGTCGGGATGGACGACGATCTTCGAGATGTGCTGCGAGTCGGCGAGCCCCTTCTTCTCCCAGGAACCGCCGCCGTCGTGGCTGACGTAGACGCCGTCGCCGTAACCGACGTGCCGGCCACCGACGTTCTCGCCCGTGCCGACCCAGACGGTGGCGGGCTCCGACGGATCGATGGTCACGCAGCCGATCGAGTACGAGTCCTGGCCGTCGAAGAGCGGCCGGAAGGTCGTTCCGGCGTTGGTCGTCTTCCAGACGCCACCGGAGCCGACGCCGATGTACCAGGTGTTGGGATCGTCCTGCTGGACCGCGATGTCGGCAATGCGGCCCGCGGTCAGCGCCGGACCGATGCCGCGCAGCTCGAGACCGGCGAAGGTGCCCGCCGAGAGCCGCGCGTCGTCCTTCTTCTCCTCCTTCTTCGCTCCCTTCTTGTCGTCGGTGCGTTTCGGGGTGGCATGGAGAACGGCCGGGGAAAAGAGGAGCAGGGCGACGGCGGCTGCAGTGAGGCGATCGGTACGCATGACGGAGATTCTCCCTGGATCGACGGTCGGCGGCGCAGGACGGGATCGTGACCGCTGCGGATCCCCACCCTTCGCGTCGGTTCTTGGTGGCATCCTACGGAATCCAGATACGAAGTTCCCGCCCGACGGGTTCTCTGGCCGAGTCGGGGCGCAGAATCCGGCCCCCTGATCCCTCCGCCGGAATCGCTTCGGCGAGCCGGAGCCGGCCTTCCGATAGGCTCGACGAGACGACGTTCCTGCGGAGGTGGCGATGCAACTCGGCGCGTTCTCGGTCAGTCTGGCGGTCAAGGATCTTGCGCTCTCGAAGAGTTTCTACGAGAAGCTCGGATTCCGGCCGTTCGCCGGCAACGGGAAGAACTACCTGATCCTGAAGAGCGGAGAGACCGTGATCGGGCTCTTCCAGGGGATGTTCGAGCACAACATCCTGACGTTCAACCCGGGCTGGGACCAGAGCGCCCAGCCGCTTCCCGAGTTCGACGACGTCCGCGAGCTGCAGAAGCAGCTCCGGGCGCAGGGTGTCGAGCCGATGCAGGCGGCGGACGAGGGCGGCACCGGGCCGGCGAGCTTCGTGGTCGTCGACCCGGACGGAAACACCATCCTCTTCGATCAGCACCGCTGATCGCGACGTTTCGGGTCGTCGTGCCGGAGGTGCGGATGCGGGAGAAGGAACTGCTGCGGCGGATCGCGGACGGGCGAACCGACCTGGTGCGGGATTTCGTCGAGGGTGGCGGCGGAGCGACGTCACGGACCGTGGAAGGCGACACCCTCGTCGAGCGATGTGCCTGGTACGGCGACGTCAGCGCGGTCCGTTTTCTCCTCGCGGCAGGAGCCTCGCTCGCTGTTCTGGGCGCGGACTTCGGGCTCGGGGCGGCGGCGTTCCACGGACACTGGCAGCTCTGCGAATTCCTGCTCGAGCAGGGCGCCGATGTCGATTCCGCCGGCGACTCCGGTGAGACCCCGCTGCACGCGGCCCTCTGCACGCCCGATCGCGGAGCGCACGACCTCGTCGTCGAGGTTCTCCTCGCGCACGGGGCGGACCCGAATCGTCCGACCCGGCCCGGGGTCGAGACCGGGAGTTTCATGCGTGACTGCCGCACCCGCGGCGAGACGTCGCTGCACCGGGCCGCGGCCTTCGGCACGTCCGCGACGATCGACCTGCTGCTGGCGTCCGGCGCGTCCCGCGAGGCGCGCGATGCCCACGGGGACAGTCCGCTCTCCTGGGCGAGCTGGTACGCACGGCCCGACGAGATCCTGCGGCGCCTCCTGTTCGGCGACCTCTCCATTCATCCGGAGCGGGTACCGATGCGGGTGGCGCTCCGCGGGCGCCCTTCCGGTCGCGGGACGGAGACGGTCCGCGCGGAGAGAGGTGATTCATGAGGCGCGGAACAACGAGATGCCGCAGGTCGGCGGACTCTTCGGTCGTGTGGCCGAAGCTCGCCCTCGTCCTCTTCTCGGTCGGCCTCCTGCCCGGAGCAGCGAGTCGGGCGGCGGAGCCGCCTGCGCTCGTGCCCTCGGGGGACGCGATCTTCGAGGACGGATTCGAAAGCGGCAACATCTCCGCCTGGTTCCGTTCGGCCCAGCCCGGCGTCTGCTACGGCAGCGGCGGGGGGACGCAGGGAGGCGACCTGATGACGTTCGACACGACGACCGGCGTCGCGACGATCGTGGCCAACTGTCACCTCGGAGCGGTCCCGGGACTGGCCATCGACTCGCGGGGCAAGCTGTTCGCCGCCAGCCTCTTCTATCTCGCCGTGGTCGACGCGGTCGACGGAAGCTCCGGCGTGATCGGGTCGATCTCGGGCGTGAGCGGCCTGCGCGCCATCGCCTTCGACGATGCGGATGTCCTCTACGCGACCGACGGGGAGGCGCTCTACACGGTCGACACGTCGACGGCGGCAACGACGCTCGTCGGCTCGCACGTGACGTCGACCCATCTCCGGGGTCTCGCGTTCGATCCGGGGACGGGAACTCTCTACGGCTCCTCGGTGCAGGAGGCCGACAAGATCTACACGATCGACAAGGCCACAGGCCAGGCGACGCTGCTGGGGACGATCGGGATCGGCGTGACTTCCAGCACGCCGGACCTCTGCTTCCTCGGCGGTCTGCTCTACGGGGTGAAGAGCGGCAATGCGAGCGGCAACGACGACCTCGTCTCGATCAGTCCGACGACCGGCGTCGGCATCGCCGTCGTCGGAGGCTCCGGAGCGACCGGCGTCAACGGGGTCAGCGGCATGACCTCCTGGATCCCCGAGTAGCGCCGCCCCGGTCCGAATCGCTGCCTCGAAGCAGCACGCGTTCCACGGACACCGGCGCCAGGCGCCTCGCGCGACCCTGACGACCGCACGATTCCCTTGGCATCGTCGAGGCGATATGCGAGGGTTCGGTCGTCGGCGGCGATCTCCGCCGCCCAGGGAGGATGACGATGCGCCGAGTCCTCGGATTGTTTCTCGTGCTGGCGGCGGCGACCGCGACCGGTGCCGTGGCCGATCAGGTCGTCTGCGAATCGAACGACGGCCGGCAGGTCGAATGTCCGATGGACACCCGGGGCCGGGTCTGGATGGTGCGGCAGCTGAGCCGCGCCGACTGCATCGAGGGCCAGACCTGGGGACTCTTCAAGCACTCTGTCTGGGTCCGCGACGGCTGCCGGGCGGAGTTCGCTTCCGATGGCGGAGACAACGGTTACGGCTACGATTCGGGAGACGGCTACGGTTCGGGCGCCTCGCCCGAAGTCACCTGCGAGTCGATCGACAACCGGCGCGTCGAATGTGGCATCGACACCAGCGGCAGGGTCCGCATGGTGCGGCGCCTCAGCAATGCCGCCTGCATCGAGAACTCGACCTGGGGCACCCGGCGCGGTCTCGTCTGGGTCCAGGGCGGTTGCCGCGCGGTCTTCACCAGCGACGGCGGCTCCTGGGGGCAGGCGCCCGGCTACGCGCCGGGCCAGGGCAGCCAGCTGCAGGAGGTGATGTGTGATTCGAGCAACGGCCGCCGGGTCGAGTGCGAGCTCGACACCAGCGGCCGGATCGTTCTCGTCCGCACTCTGAGCCGTTCTCCCTGCGTCGAAGGGGACAGCTGGGGGATGGCACGGCGCGGCGTATGGGTTTCGAACGGCTGTCGCGGCGTCTTCCGTGCCGAGGGCGGCGGCGTGGGCGGTGGACCGGGCTACGGCGGCGATCCGGGCTACGGAAGTGGCGGCTACGTACCCGACCCGTCGCGCGAGACCACCTGCGAATCGAACGACAACCGGCGGACCGAGTGCAGCATGGACACGAGCGGCCGGGTGCGGATGGTGCGGCGGCTGAGCAACTCGCCATGCATCGAGGGGTCCACCTGGGGAGCGCGTCGCGGTGCGGTCTGGGTGTCGAACGGTTGCCGCGCCGTCTTCCGTTCCGACGACGGCGGCTACGTCAGTGGCGGCTCCCGACCGCCGGATGCGGCGGTCCGCGGCTGCAACGCGGTCGAGGACTGGTACGGCACGCTGGTACGGGCGACCGTGATGCGCCCCGGCTACTGGGAGCTGATCATGCAGTACACCGACGGCCAGTACGCGTGCGAGGTCGACGGCAGTGGCCGGGTCGGCCGCTTCGAGAAACTGCGCCGCTGAGCGCGGCGGACCTCCGGGTCGAGGAGACCAACATGAAACGGGAAACGGGAATCCATCTGCTGACCTTTGCGGTGCTCGTCACCGGCGTCGCCTGCTCGCGCGACGCCGGAACCGGCGCCACGGCCGCACCGGCGCCAGCTGCCGCACCGGCCACCGCGACGCCGAGCGCGGCACCGGCGGCCGCCGCCGCAAAGCCGTTCGACCGGACGTTCGAGCTGCAGGGGGTGCAGTTCCACGTCACCACCGCCACGGTCGACGGCACCAGGATGGTCCGTATCGAGCCGTCCGGGCTGGAGATCGACAACGACCCGGTCGAGCGCGAGATCGACGGCCATCTGGTCGATGGTGACATCGGCGACCTCGACGTCGACGGCTCGCCGGAGATCTATCTCTTCGTGAAGTCGGACGACGAGGCGGCGCGCGGCTCGCTCGTCGCCTACGCGGCCAACCAGCGCAAGTCGCTGAGCGAGATCTACCTGCCGCCGATGGACCAGACCGAGGGAGCGACCGAGGGCTATCAGGGACACGACGAGTTCGCGGTGGTCGAGAACGTCATCGCCCGGCGCTTCCCGATCGTCGCCGGAACCGGGGCCGACGCGAAGCCGGAGGCAAAGACGCGCCAGCTGCAGTACAAGCTCGCCCGCGGCGAAGCCGGCTTCGTGCTGCGGGTCGATCGCGTCGTCGAGTACTGAGCACCGGTCCGATCCGACGGGTCGCCGAGCCCCGCGCGCCGAGCGACGGAACCGCTAGACTCGCGCTCGCTTGGTGACCAGGGCTCGAACGGGTCGGCCGGGCGCGCGCTCCTCCTCGCCGGTGCGCTCCCGATCACGGCGTCTCGCCTGCGCACTCTTCGTGAGCTGCGTGGCGGGTCCACTCTCCGCACAGGGACCGGACGCCTTCCGTCCGATCGAGCTCTTCGATCTCGGTGCCCCGTCCTTCAGCAGCTTCACCGGGCGGGACGGAGCTCCCGAGTCGGTGGCGGTCGCGATCCAGACGGACAGCGAAGGCTTCGTCTGGCTGGCCTCTCCCGAAGGCCTCTATCGCTACGACGGACACCGCTGGGGTGCGATATCCGACGGCCGTGACGGCGCTCCCGCTCCGGGCGTGGTCTACGACCTGACGCGCGACCGTCAGGGCCGCCTCTGGGCCACGCTGCCCGGCGTCGGGCTCGCCTGCTACGACGGCCGGCAGTGGCATGTCGAGAACCGCGAGAGCGGTCTGCCGGAGGGGCCGTTCCGCCGCGTCGTCGATACAGGGGGGAGAGACGGGACGGGCGAGATCTGGGCGCTCTCGATGGACGGTCAGCTCCTGCACCGCACGGGAGAGCGCTGGGTCCGCGAGACGGGCTCCGAGCAGCTGCCGCCGGGACCGCTGATCGCAGCGGCGCAGACATTCCGTCTCGGCGGGCGGGAACGGCTCTGGATCGGGACCTTCAATCAGGGAGTCTGGTACCGCGAAGACGATCGCTGGCGGCCTTTCGAGGACGAACGCTTCCGTCCGGCGCAGGTCGAGTATCTCCTCGCCACCGCGCATCGCGGCCGCGAAGAGCTCTGGATCTCGACCTTCGGATCGGGACTCTGGCGCCTCGACGAACAGGGCCTCCGCGCCTGGAATGTCGCTTCCGGCGACCTGCCCACCGACGAGCTCTACGGTCTCGCCGAGACGCGTCTGCCGGACGGCGACCGGGCGATCTGGGCGGCATCGAGGAGCGGCCTCGTCCGGGTGCACGACGACCGGGCGCAGATCTTCGATCGCCGCCACGGTCTGCCTTCGAACGCGGTGCGCGGGCTGAGCGCCTGGCGGACACCGGGCGGGACCGACGTGCTCTGGGTGGCCACGGAGAGCGGTGTTGCGCGCACCCTCGTCGGAGCGAGTCCCTGGCAGACCGCGAGCCTCCTGGGCAGCGGGAGCAGTGGCGTCTTCGGCGTCCTCGTCGAACCGGACAGCCGTGGTGGCGAGCGCCTCTGGCTGGCGACCAGCGCCGACGGCCTCGGGCTCTACGAGGACGGCCGTTGGCGCCAGTTCCGCGCGGAAAGTGGAGAGCTTCCGGATTCCGACGCGCGTGTCGTCGTGCGCGCTCCCGACGATTCGGGTGCACCGGTCCTCTGGCTCGGCGAGCGCGGCGGCTACCTCGTGCGGATCCACGAACGTTCGGGCTCCTCCTACTCGTTCGAGACCGTCCCGACTCCCTGGTCGAGGCACCCCGGCCAGGCGGTGATGGACATACTCGGACGTCGTTCGGAGGGCTCCTGGGAGCGCTGGGTCGCGACCCGGCAGTCGGGCATCTGGCGCAGCCGCGGCGGCGTCTGGACCGGCTTCGAGGCGGAAGGGGTCGTCGGCCAGTGGCGGATCTCGCGGCTCCTCGAGCAGGTGGAACCGGGCGGCCGATCGTGGCTCTGGGCGGCGACGAACCAGGGCCTCGGTCGCTTCGACGGCCGGCGCTGGGAGCTGTTCGGTACCGAGATCGGTCTGGCGGAGCGCGAGCTCGTCGGCTTGTCGGCGATCCCGGACAAGAAGGGCCGGACGATCCTGTGGAGCGGCAGCATGAATCACGGCGTGCAGCGGATCGACGTCAGCGATCCGCGTTCGCCGACGGCACTCGAGGGGACCGATCTGCCGCCGCCGCCTCACCCGACGACCTACGCTGCGGTGGGCGACTCGCGCGGCCGGATCTACGTCTGCACGAACAACGGTGTCCAGCTGCTGACGCCTGCGGGCGAAGGCTACGTCGCACGGGTGTTCACGCGCCGCGACGGCATGGTGCACGAAGAGTGCAACACCAACGCGCAGTTCGTCGACAGCCACGATCGCTTCTGGACCGGAACGCTCGGCGGCCTCACCGTCTTCGATCCCGAGCGCGAAATCGAAGACCGCAATGCCAAGCCGTTGCGGCTCTCCGCGATCCGGATCGACGGCGCGCCACTGGCCGCGGGACCGGTGCATGTTCCCCCCGGCGCGCGCGAACTGCGCGTCGACTTCGCGCTCCTCACCTGGCAGCGCGAGACCGAATCGCGCTACCGGACGCAGCTCCTTCCGCTCGAGGTCGAGCCGGGCGCCTGGACCTCCCAGAACTTTCGCGCCTTCAGCGCCCTGCCACCCGGACGTTACTCGCTGCGCGTGGACGGGAGGGACTATGCCGACAACCCGAGCGCGCCGCTGGAGCTGGCGATCGAAGTCGTCCCGGCGTGGTGGCAGAACGGCTGGGTGAGGGCGCTGCTCGCTGCGGCGATCCTCGCGGGGCTCGTCGCCTTCGTCGCGCGGCGCACGCGCTCGTTGCGAAGCCAGCACGACCGGCTCGAGCGCGAAGTCCATCAGCGCACCGCGGAGCTCCATCAGGCGAATCGCCGGCTCCTCGAGCTGTCGCACACGGATCCGCTGACCGGACTCGCCAACCGCCGTCGCCTACTCGAACGGATCGAGGAGATCGCCTCGGAGGACCGGTCGGGATCGAGGCCCGCAGCGCTCGTGTTCGTCGACGTCGATCATTTCAAGAGCTACAACGACCGTTTCGGACACCCGGCGGGAGACGAAGCGCTGCGAGGGGTCGCCGGAGTCCTGCGAAGCACTCTCGGCGGAGGCGGCCTGGCGGCGCGCTACGGTGGCGAGGAGTTCGCCTGCCTCGTCGACGACGCCGATCTGATGGCTGGGCGTGCGCTGGCCGAACGGATCCGGAAAGGGGTCGAACAGCTGGAGGTCCCCGTGCCCGGCACGACGACGGTCAATCGGGTCACGGTGAGCGCCGGAGTGGCAAGCGCTCCCGTCTCCAGCGCCGCCGAGGCGCACCGGATGCTGCGGGACGCCGATCTGGCCCTCTACCAGGCCAAACGCGACGGCCGGAACTGCGTGCGCGGCTGAGCGGCGCCGGAGCGCAGAACCCCGGTGCGCCGGATCACGTATCTTCCGCACATGCGATCGAATCCGTTGCTCACCTTGACCGCGGCCGCGTACGGCCTCGCGGGCCTCGCCCTCACCTTCGCTCCGGCGGAGACGCTGCGCGGCGCCGGTCTGACACCGGAGCCCGCGATGATCTGGTTCCTGCAGGCGCTGGGTGCGGCGCTGCTCGGTCTCGCCTGGATGAACTGGCTCCACCGCGAGACGAAGATCGGCGGGATCTACGGCCGCACCGTCCTGCTGCCCAATCTGATCTTCGTCTCGGTCGCCTTCTGGGACGCGCTCGCGGCCTGGCGCCGCGCTCCGGAGCGCACCCTGCTGCTGGCGATTGCGATCGGACTCGGTGTCCTCTCGGTTGCGTTCGGCGCGCGCCTCTTCGGGCGCAACCCGCAGTGGAAGGACGAGTCCACGGGTCGCTGAGATGACGCGCCGGGTCGCGCTCCTCCGCGGCATCAACGTGGGCAAGGCGAAGCGCGTCGCGATGGCGGAGCTGCGGGCACTGGTCGAGCGCCTCGGGTACGACGAGGTCCGGACGCTGCTCAACAGCGGCAACGTCGTCTTCTCGGCGGCGTCGGGCGGCGACGCGGCGATCGCGCAGCGGCTCGGCCAGGCGCTCGCCGATGAGCTGGGGGTCGCGGCGCAGGTGGTCGTGAAGTCGGCCGCAACCTTCGAGAAGATCCTGGCAGAGAATCCGCTGGTCGCGCACGCGGCCGACCCGTCGCGTCTGTTCGTCACCTTCACGCAGTCGGCGGCGGATCTCGTGCCGCTCGCCGATCTCGCGCGACCCGATCCCGACCCGGATGCGTTCGTCTGCGGACGACACGCGGCCTACCTCTGGTGTCCGCAGGGAATCCTCGAAAGCGCTCTTGCGACCACGGTCGCCAGGCGGCTCGGCGATCGCGGCACGACGCGGAACTGGAGCACGACGCGCAAACTCGGCGAACTTCTGCGCTCGCAAGGGTAGGATCGACGGCGAGGTGATGCCGGAATGAAGATCGTGGTGCGCGACAAGGCTTCTCTGAAGATCGAGATCGGTGACGACGAGACGTTCGAGCTCGTCGACGGGCAGGGCAACGTGTTCGGCCTCGGCGGACGCAGGGTGATCTCGCTCTGCCGCTGCGGCCAGTCGGCGAACAAGCCGTTCTGCGACGGCTCGCACAACGACTGCGGATTCGACTCGGTGACCGTGGCGCGCGAGCTGCCGCCGCCGATGCCGAAGGGCTGACGCGGAGCAGCCGGGAACGGCCAGGGGAAAAGCGGAGGTTCGGATGATCCTGGGACTGCGGACGGTGGTCTATCCGGCGCCCGATCTCGATCGGGCGAAGCGCTGGTACGCCGAGCTCCTCGGCATCGATCCGTACTTCGACCAGCCGTTCTACGTCGGCTTCTCGGTGGGCGGATTCGAGCTCGGGCTCGTTCCGGACGGGGATCCGGGGGTGAGTGGCCCGCAGCCGCTCTGGGGTGTCGCCGACGCGGTGCAGGCGTTCGACCGCCTGCTCGAGCTCGGCGCGACCCCGCTCGAACCGGTCACCGACGTCGGTGACGGGATCCGGGCCGCCGCGGTACGCGATCCGTTCGGCAACCGGTTCGGGATCATCGAGAATCCGCAGTTCGATCCGACGAAAGTGCGCTGAGCCGGCGGAGCGCCGCCGGCCTCTCTCGCGACCTCGATCGACCCGACCCTGAAACCCGGGCCGTCCCGGCCTCGTTGTATCCGGGGGAGGGTTCCGTCATGAACCGTCGAGCCACGCGCCACCTCTGGATTCTCGTCTCTGCCCTGACCCTGACGACCGCCTCGTCTGTTCGCGCCGAGGAGTACCGCCTCGATCGGAGCTTTCCGCTCACGCCCGGCGCTACGGTCGAGCTGCGCTCGGAGGTCGGGGCGGTCGTCGTCCGCGGTGGCGGAGGGAGCTCGGCGGAGCTCTCGATCCGCTACCCGCAGAGCGATTTCACGGAGCTCTACTCACTGACCGTCGACGACCGGCGTCCGGATCACCTCGAGATTCTGGTCGAGCGCAAGTCGCGCGGCCTCTTCGACTGGATCGCCTCCGCCTGGCGCGGCGGTGGCCGGCTCGAGCTGGTGCTGCCGCGATCCGCCGTGACGACGATCCGGAGCTCGGGCGGCAGGCTCGAGCTCTCGGAACTCGACGGAGCGGTGCGGGCGGGGAGCTCCGGAGGAGCGCTCCGCGCCGCGGACCTCGGAGGCTCGGCGATTCTCTCGAGCAGCGGCGGCGGAGTCGTCGTCGAACGGATCCGCGGCGACGTGGAGATCGAGAGCTCGGGCGGGAGCGTGAAGGTGCGGGAGATCGGCGGCGCCGCGTCGCTGCAGTCGAGCGGCGGTTCGGTCGAAGCCGAGGAGATCGGCGGCAAGCTCGACAGCTCGAGCAGCGGCGGCGGCGTGCGGATCCGCGAGGCGCACGGAGCGGTCTTCGCGGAGAGCTCCGGCGGTCCGGTGACGGTCGGGTTCGCTGCGGGCAACCATCGCGGCGGCCGCCTGAGCTCGTCGGGCGGCGGGGTCCACGTGACGCTCGATCCCTCGGTCGGACTTGCCATCGACGCCGTCGCTTCCGGCGGCAACGTGCGGTGCGACCTGCCGGTCACCGTCCGCGGCCAGCTCCGGCGCGAGCGGCTGCAGGGAGAGCTGAACGGCGGCGGCGCGAACCTCGAGCTCCGGTCGAGCGGCGGCGGCATCACCATCGCGCAGAACTGACCTTTCCTTCGCGCGACCGTTAGACTCGCCGCGTGCCGGGACAGGGCGGCGGGTCGCACGGATTCCGGCGGGCGGCAGCTGCGCTCGCCGTGACGTCGCTCGTCGTCGCGGGCGCCGCGGCAGAGCACCTGCCGATCGCCTCGTTCAGCGCCGAGGACGGTCTCGGGCACGACCATCTGCGTTGCGCACTGGTCGACTCGCGCGGACTCCTCTGGTTCTGTACCGCGATCGGCCTGGCGCGCTTCGACGGCGCCGAGTTCACCCGCTTCGGGACCGCCGACGGACTGCCGGTGGGCAGGATCAACGGGCTGCTCGAGGCGCCCTTGGAGGAGCTCTGGGTGGCGACCGATGCGGGGGTTTTCCGGCTCGACGGCGCGCGTCCCGTGTCCGGCCTCGCCCCGCGCTTCGCCGAGGTGCCACGCGCCGCCGGGCTCGCCGAACGGCCGGTGAATGCACTGGCGGTCGACGCGGACGGCCGGATCCGGGCGGCCTCGGACGTGGGCCTGCTGGAGATCGACGGCGGGGAGCGGCCGGTCCTCCGCCCCGTCGCGCCGCCCGACGGCTCCCGAGGGCTGTTCGAAAGCGGCCTCGAGACCGTCGCGGTCGACGACGAAGGCCTCTGGGCGGGCGGTGTCGACGGCGCGTTCCGCTGGGCCCCGGACGGGACGGTGGCGAGCCTCGCCTTCCCGCGACCGCCGGGAACGGTGCGGGCGCACCTCCGCGACCGGCGGGGGCGGCACTGGATCGGAGCAGACGCCGGCCTCTTCCTCGCTCCGGAAGGCTCCGGGGGCGACGGGATCGTCTCCCTCGCGGCGTTCGCCGGGCTCCGGGTGCGCTCGCTCCACGAGGCGGCCGACGGCACGATCTGGGTCGGCGTCGCCGGCGGACTGCTGGCGCTCGCCGCGGGCGAGGCGCGAGCGACGCCCCGGCGCTTCGGCGTGGCCAACGGCATGCGGGACGAGACGGTCAATGCGATGGCCGAGGATCCGGCCGGCAATCTCTGGCTGGCGACCGACGTCGGCGGCGCCCTCCGCCTGGCGCGGGCCGGACTGGTGACGTTCGACACGCCGGACGGTCTCGGACACACCTCGGTGACCTCGCTCTTCGAAGCGCGTGACGGATCGCTCCACGCCAGCGGTCAGATCGGCGGCTGGATCCACCGCTTCGACTCCGGCCGGTTCGTCGCCGCGCGCCCGCGCGTCGCTCCGGCGGTCGCCGAACGGCTCCGCCGGACCGCGACGCAGGTCCGGCAACGGCGCGATGGCAGCTGGTGGATGGCGACGCGCGAAGGGCTCTACCGCTACCCACCGACCGACCGGATCGAGGAGCTCGGGCGCCGCGATCCGATACGGAGGTTCGGACCGGAGGACGGACTGCCGAGCGGCCAGATCCACTCCACCTTCGAGGATTCGCGCGGTCGTCTCTGGGTGGTGACCGCGCGCTCGCCGCACGGCACCCTGTCGCTGCTGCTCCCCGGCGAAGAGCGCTTCCGCCCCTTCGGGAAGGCGGACGGCGTTCCGGTCGACGACGTGCCGACGGCCTTTCTCGAGGCTCCGGAAGGGACGATCTGGGTCGGTTGGGACGGCGGCGGGCTCGTGCGCGGCGAAGGCGAACGATTCCGTCCGGTTGCCTTGCCGGTGCGCTCGACGATCGCGGCGCTGCTCCACGACCGGAGCGGCGGGCTCTGGGTGGCGACCGAAGGGGAGGGGCTCTGGCACGCGACCGACCCGTCGCCCGATCGACCGGTCTGGCGTCACCTGACGAGCGCCGACGGCCTCGCGAGCGACGACGGCCGCTGTCTCGTGGAGGACCGTGTCGGCGGGATCTATTTTGGATCGGTCAACGGGGTCGACCGGCTCGACACCGGGAGCGATGCCCTGCGCCACTATTCGACCGCCGACGGTCTGGCGCAGCTCGAGACGACGGCGGCTCTGCGCGACCGCGACGGGTCGCTCTGGTTCGCCACGTACGGCGGCGTGTCGCGGCTGGTGCCCGAGCCCGAGCCGCGGCGCGATCCGCCGCCGGTCTGGATCGCGGGTCTCTGGGTGGACGACCGGCCGATGCCGGTGCCGACCTTCGGCACGACGGCGGCCGCTGCGATCGAGCTGCCGTTCGGCCGTCATCGCGTCCGGATCGACTTCCACGGCCCTTCGTTCGTCGCCGGCGAGCGCCTGCACTACCAGCTTCGCGACGGCGACGCGAGCGACTGGAGTCCGCCGTCGCCGGACCGCAGCGTCGTCTTCGCCGGACTCGGCAGCGGACGGCACGGGATCGAAGTGCGCGCCGTCGACGTCCGCGGCGAGTCCAGCGTCGAGCCGGCGCGCGCGGTGCTCCTCGTCCGCCCACCGTTCTGGCACCGCAGCTGGTTCTTCGCCGCCGTCGGACTCTCGCTCGCCGCGCTCGGAATCGCCGTCCACAGGCTCCGGGTGCAGCGGGCCGTCGAGCTCGAACGGGTGCGGACCCGGATCGCCGCCGATCTGCACGACGACCTCGGAGCGAGCCTCGCCCGGATCTCGCTGCTCGCCGAGCTGGCGCGTGCCGACCGCGAGCGGGCCGAGGCGCCGGCGGAGACGCTGCGTCAGATCGCCGACGCGGCGCGCGGCCTCACCGGCCGGGCGCGCGAGATCGTCTGGTCGCTCGATCCGCGGCACGACAACCTCGCGAGTTTCGCGGTCCGAGTGCGCGAGCTCACCGGGGAGCTGCTCGACCCGGGCGGCATCGCCTGGACGTTCGCCGCGCCGCCGACCGACGAGGCACGACGCATCGTCCTCCGGCCGGAGCTGCGGCGACACCTCCTGCTGCTGTTCAAGGAGGCGGTACACAACGCGCAGCGGCATTCGGGTGCGCAGCGGATCGATCTGCGACTCGGTCTCGACGGACGGATGCTGGTCGGCGCGATCGTGGACGACGGTTGCGGTCTGCCGGAGGAGCCGCGGGAGGGCTCCGGCCAGGGTCTCGGCAATCTGCGCCAGCGGATCGGGGCGCTGGGCGGGGAGCTCTTCCTCGATTCGCGGCCCGGGGAGGGGACCGCGATCCGCTTCTCGGTGCCGCTCGCCGCCGGCGACCGCACGAAGATGCGATTGCGTGCTCCCCGGGGGGCTCTGTAAGTCTTGGGCACCGTGCCCGAGCCGACGATCCGCGTGGCCCTGGTCGACGACGACCGGCTGCTCAGCCAGACGCTGCGTCGGCTCCTCGACAGTGCCCCCGGGTTCGAGTGCTGCGGCGCCTATGCCACCGTCGAATCGGCGCGCCGCGGCCTCGAGTCGGTGCGGGCTGATCTGGTCCTGCTCGATGTCGACCTGCCGGGGATCCCCGGCCCGGCGGGGGCGGCGATCCTGCGCGAGCTCGACCCGCCGCCCGAGATCGTCATGTTCACGGTCTACGCCGACGACGACAAGGTCTTCACTTCGCTCCTGAACGGGGCATGCGGCTACCTCCTGAAAGACACGCCGCCGGAGCGCCTGCTCACCGCGCTGCGCGACGCGCGGGAGGGGGGTGCGCCGATGTCGTCGCAGATCGCGCGCAAGGTGATCGGCCTGTTCCGCCAGGTCGCGCCGCCGCCGCGCGCCGAGCACGATCTCACGCCGCAGGAGCTGCGGCTTCTGGGTCTGTTCTCGGAGGGGTACAGCTACCAGGGGGTCGCGGAAGAGCTCGGAATCTCGGTCAACACCGTCCGCAGCCATGTCCGCAATGTCTACGACAAGCTCCACGTCCACTCGCGCTCGCAGGCCGTGCACGCCGCGATCCGGCGCGGGATCCTCTAGGGGCCGGGTGCCCCCGAGGGGAGGTAGGCGGCACCTCCGGTGGGTCGAACCCGGCTCCGGTAGGATCGGTCGGAATGATCTCCGGGAGAGAGGCACTCGAACGGTTGCGGGAGGGCAACCGGCGCTTCGTGGCTGCGCTGCAGACCGGCGAGGCGCACCCGACCGTGACGCGGCGCAACGAGCTCCTCGCCGGCCAGGAGCCGTTCGCGATCGTCCTCGGCTGTTCCGACTCCCGCGTGCCGGCCGAATACGTCTTCGACCAGGGCCTCGGCGACCTCTTCGTCATCCGGGTGGCCGGGAACATCGTCGCCCCCTCCCAGGTCGGCAGCGTCGAATTCGCGGCCGAACGGTTCGCGACCCGCCTGGTCGTGGTGCTCGGACATTCGATGTGCGGCGTGATCCTCGCCACGCTCGAAGAGCTGGGTCGACCGACCGAGAATCAGTCGCCCAATCTGCGCTCGATCGTCGACCGCGTGCGCCCCTCGGTGGAACCGCTCCTGGCGACGAAACTGCGCAAGGACCCCGCCGCTCTCGTGCGGGAGGCGGTGCGCGCCAACATCCGGGCCTCGGCCCAGCATCTGCGCAACGGCTCGCAGATCCTCGAGCAGCTGATCCGGACCGACGAGCTGCTGGTCGTGGCAGCCGAGTACTCGCTCGAGACCGGGGAGGTCGACTTCTTCGAATGTCCTGCCGACTGCTGAAGAACGCAGCGCGGGCGCCGGGATGCGGTCTCACCCCGTCGGGGCGATAGCATCGGCAGCCATGTCCGTCGACCCTGTTCGTGGCTGGAGCGGGCGGACCTACCGGGTCGCCGGGCTCGGCCTGCTCCTCGGCGGGATCGCGAGCTTCGCTCTCGCGGTGGGGATGAAGATCTTGGCGCCGGAGCATCCGGCGACGACGCCGATCGTCTGGTCGGCGATCGCACTCAATCTCGTCGCGTTCATCTGGATTCCGGCGATGCTGCTGCGCCTCATGTCGCGGCGCGGGCTCGATACGCGGGGCAAGCGGCTGGTGGTGAGCCGGGCCGTCTGGGGCGGCCCGTTCGGCACGATCGGAGCGCTCTGGGACCTGACTGCCGGCGATCCTGCGGCGCCGCCGGGGTCGCTCCCGGGCGGCTGAGCGGCCCGGCCCTCGTCTTCAGGCGAGGTTGTGGAACACCTTCTGGACGTCGTCGTCCTGTTCGAGGGTGTCGACCAGCTTCAGGACCGCGTTGGCCGCCGCTTCGGCGAGCTCGATGGTCGAGGTGGGGACGTACTCCGACTCGGCCGAGATCGGCGCGATCCCGCGCTCCTCGAGCGCTTTCTGGAGGTTGCCGAAGTCGTTGAAGGCACAGCGGACGAGGAGCTGGCGCTCCTCCTTCTCGGTCATCGTTTCGCCCATCTCCTCGAGCCCGTGGTCGATCAGCTCGAGCTCGAGCTCGTCGGGGTCGAGCCCATCGGGGTCGAGCCGGAACGCTCCCATGTGCTGAAACTGGAACGCGACGCTGCCGGTCTGCG
This sequence comes from Thermoanaerobaculia bacterium, assembly GCA_050186295.1. Lineage (GTDB taxonomy): Bacteria > Acidobacteriota > Thermoanaerobaculia > Multivoradales > JAGPDF01 > JAGPDF01. The sequence goes on from JBFWYP010000011.1 coordinate 29,146, forward strand.
CCAGATTTCCGCCCCCCTTGTTGAACAGGGTGCGGAGGTTGGAGACGGTGCGCGCCGTGTTGTCGGTGGCCGTTTCGACGATGACCGCGATGCCGTGCGGCGCGTACCCCTCGTAGAGGACCTCCTCGTAGGCGACGGCGTTCTGGCCGGAGGCGCGCTTGATCGCCGACTCGACCTTGTCCTTCGGCATGTTGACGGCGCGGGCGTTCTGGATCGCCCGCTTGAGGGAGGGGTTGGCCTCCGGGTTCGGGCCGCCGGCCTTGACGGCGATGGTGATCTCTTTGCCGATGCGGGCGAACGCCTTGGACATCTTGTCCCAGCGCGCGAACATCGTGTGCTTGCGGGTTTCGAAAATCCGTCCCATGGTCGTCTCGAAAGGGAAGGGCCGCGGGCGGGGAGCCACCAGGGCCGGAGCGGCGACGATATCATCCCCTCCCATGCGCCTCACGATCCTCCTCGTCGCCGCACTCCTTCCCACCGCTCTCGTCGGTTGCGGCAAGAGCCGGGACGCCGGCCCCGCGGTCGCGGCGGACACCGAGACCGCGGCTGCGACCGCCTTCCGGGACCGCGTCCTCGCGATCGTCGGGGAAGAGTTCCCCGATGCCGGCCTCGTAACGAGCGTCGATCCTCTCGTCCTGCGCCGGGGCGACGCCGAGCTCCATCTCGGCAATCTACGCGCGAAGTGCGAGGCGGCCGGCGGTGTCGACAGCTGCCGTGGTGTGATCCGCGAACATTTCGCCCTCATTCTCGAGAGTCTGGCGGTACCGGACGTCGTGGGCGGGCTCGACTGGGAGACGGCGAAGCCGAGGCTCCGGCCCCAGCTCACCCCGGTGGAGGTCCTGGAGGGGCTGAAGATCCCGCACGACCCGCTGGGGGACGGCCTGATGGTGGCGTTCGTCACCGACGCGCCGAAGAACTACCGCTACGTCTCGGACGAGGATCTCGCCCGCTGGGGCGTCTCGGTCGAGGAGGTCCGGCGACTGGCGGTGGCGAACCTCGAAGCGGCGACAGTCGACATGCCGGTGGCCGGCGTCGAAGGCGAGAATCAGCTGCTGGCGGTGGAGATCGGCGACGGCTACGACGCCACCCGCCTCCTGCTGCCCGGTTTCCGGCGCTTCGCGATCTCCAAGCTGGGCGAACCGTTCTTCGCCGCCGTACCGAACCGTGACGTCCTCGTCATGTGGTCGGAGAAGAGCTCGGCCGACTTCCAGGCGAGCGTGCGCCGGAGCGTCCAGGAGAGCTTCTTCTCCGAGGCCTACCCGGTCTCGCTGCGCATCTTCCGGGTCGACACCAAGGGGTTCCAGGCGGTGGCGCAGTGAGCGGTCGCGCGGAATCGACGAAGAGATGGATGCGGGATGGTTCGTCGGGAGCGGCGTTCCTGCTCCTGCTCGGCGCGGCGACCGTTCTCGCCGGCTGCCGCACGACCGCACTGGTGGCGCCCGAGCCGGCCACGCCGGTCGCCTCGGCTCCCGCCGCTCCGGTCGCGGTGCACGAGCCGGAGCTGCAGCCGGTGGCGGACGGGCCGCCGTACGTCGTCGAAGACGCGGTGCCCCAGGACGATCGTCTCAACGCACTCCTCTGGACGCAGACCTCGGCCGAGTACCGGACACTGGCCGAGACGACCTGGTCCGCCGCATCCCGGGCGCTCGAACGGGCGCTCGCCGATCCGCACTGGACCGCGGCCCTCGAGCAGACCGGCGACTCCGCGGGTCTCCCGCCGGCGGTGATCGTCGACGTCGACGAAACGGTGCTCGACAACTCGCCGTTCGAAGCGGAGTCACTGCTCGCCGGTCGCGCGTTCGAACGCGAGAGCTGGCTCGCCTGGATCGCCTCGGCGAGCGCTCCCGCGGTGCCCGGGGCGCTCGCGTTCGCGCGCCGCGCGGACGCCCTCGGCGTGACCATCTTCTACGTCACCAACCGTGACGTCGGAGAGGAGGACGGCACGCGGAGAAACCTCGCCCGACTGGGCTTCCCGATCCACGAGGAGACCGACACGGTCCTCCTGCGCGGGGAGCGGCCCGCCTACGTCTCGGACAAGACCAGCCGCCGCGCCGAGATCGCGCGGAGTCACCGCATCCTTCTGCTGGCGGGGGACGATCTGAACGACTTCGTCACCGGAGCGCTCGACCGGCCCGATCGCCGGATCGCAGTGGCCAGGGAGCACGCCGGTTTCTGGGGGGAGCGCTGGTTCCTGCTGCCCAACCCGGACTACGGCTCCTGGGAGAGGGCGCTCTACGAGAACGACCGGGGACTCTCCACCGAGGAGAAGCGGCGCCGCAAGAGGATGCAGCTCCGCACGATTCCGTGACGCGTTCAGCCGGAACGGGCGGCTGGAGCCGGTTCTATCGGGTGATCGCCCGCATTCCACCGGGTCGTGTCGCCACCTACGGGCAGATCTCCGCTCTCGCCGGACTGCCTCGCCACGCGCGACAGGTGGGTTACGCGCTCGCGGCGCTTCCCGACGACAGCGATCTCCCCTGGCAGCGCGTCGTCAACGCCCGCGGCGAAGTGAGCCCGCGCGGCGGCGCCGATCTCGGGCGGAGCGGTTTCCAGCGACACCTGCTCGAGGAGGAGGGAGTCGTGTTCGACCTCTCCGGGCGCATCGATCTCGAGCGGTTCCGCTGGCGGCCGCGTGTGGCGCGCGCTGCAGGGTCCCGCCGCACCGGCGCGTAGAATCCGGTCCGGCGCCGGCAGCGACGTCAGCGCCAGAAGAGGAGCGACGTTGAGCACGAAACCGGTGGGATCGATCGGCTGGATCGACCTGACGATCGAGGACGCGCCCGCCATCCGCGACTTCTACAGCGCGGTGGTGGGCTGGAAGTCGGCCGAGCTCGACATGGGGGGCTACCCCGACTTCGTCCTGAGCAGACCCGGGGACGACGAGTCGGTCGCCGGGGTCTGCCACGCGCGGGGCGGCAACGCCGGCCTGCCGCCCGTCTGGATGATCTACATCGTGGTCGCCGACCTCGACGCCAGTCTCGAGCAGGTCCGTGCGCGCGGCGGGGAGGTGCTGTCGCCGGTGCGCAAGGTGGGCGCGGACCGCTACGCGGTCATCCGCGATCCCGCCGGCGCCGCAGCGGCGCTCTACCAGTTCGCCGGAGCCTGACCTCCGGTCGGCGGGCGACTTGGGACGCTCTCTTCGGCAGTGGTGGCAGGAGCTCGGGCCGGGAGGCGCGACGACCTTCTCGCTCGCCTTTCTGAGCGGCCTGCTGACGGCCGGGCTGCCGGTCGCCTGGCGGATGCGCAGCGTCTTCGCGGCGGCGAAGCTGGACGAGCGACAAGCGGCCGATGCGATCCTGGTGCTCGGCCGTGCGCTCGCTCACGATCTCCCGTCCGCCGTCTTCCGCGCCCGCCTCGATCACGGCGCGAGACTCTTCGCCGGGAGACTCGCGCCGCGGATCGTCGTCTCCGGCGGACTCACCGGACGCTCGACCGTGAGCGAAGCGGAAGCCGGGCGCCGCTATCTCGTCGAACGGGGGGTGCCGGCCGAGGCCGTGCTGATCGAAGCACGCAGCCGGCACACCCTCGAGAACCTCCACTTCGTGCGCGAGACCATGCGCGCCGCCGGCTGGCGACGGCTGCTCCTGGTCACCGATCCGCTGCACCTGGCGCGCGCTTCGACGTTGGCGCGCGGCCTGGCGATCGAAGTCTTTCCCTCCGGGGCCCCGGACTGTCCGCCGGCGCCGCGCTCCACCGGCTGGTGGCTGCGCGCGGCGAACGAGGGATTTCTGCTGCACTGGTACCACCTGGGTCTTGCCTACAGCCGCGCGATCGGCTCCACCCGGATGCTCGATCGAGTGACCTGAACTCTGGATACAATCGATTCACAATTCCTGAGGTGTCGCGCATGAATCCAAGGATGACGGGAGTCCTTTTGGCTGCCTTCTGGCTCGCCGCCGGGGGGGCGCAGAGCGCTTCGGCCGGTGCAGCCGCACTGTCGGCGACCGACGCCGAGATGCTCGGCAGGATCCGGGACGAGGGGTTCCGCCGGTCGCAGGTGATGGCGACCGCGGAGCACCTGACCGACGTGATCGGGCCCCGGTTGACCGGTTCGCCGCAGATGCGGGCGGCGAACGACTGGACGCGGGAGAAGCTCGAGAGCTGGGGGCTCCGGAACGCCCACCTCGAATCGCACGACTTCGGCGAGGGCTGGAGCTTCGAGCGCTGTGCCGTGCGGCAGCTCTCGCCGGCCGTGGCGGTGCTGTCGGCGCTGCCCAAGGCGTGGACGCCGGGAACCGACGGACCGGTCCGCGGCGTCGCGATGGAGACGAAGCTCGAGAAGGAGGAGGATCTCGACGAGCTGGCGGGAAAGCTCCGGGGCAAGATCCTCTTCGTCTCGGACCGTCCCGAGCACAAGGATCCGGCGGAGAACGCCTTCGGACGGTGGGACGAAGCCAGCCTCGCCGACCTCGAGCAGTACGACATCCCGGCGGAGCGCGACAGCGACAGCTGGCGCGAGCGCTCCCGCAAGCGTCGTGAGCTGTGGCGGAAGATCGCCGACCGGCTCGTCGACGAAGGGGTCGTCGCCCTGGTCGATGTCTCCTCGTTCGAAAACGGCGTCGTCCGTACCGGCGGCGGCGGAAACCAGGGGATCCCGGGCTATCCGATCGGGCCGCCGCAGCTGACGATGGCGATGGAGCCGTACGAACGGATCGTGCGCCTGCTCGACGACGGGATCGAAGTCGAGCTCGAGCTCGACGTGGCGACGACGTTCTACCGCGATTCGACTCTGGCGTGGAACACGATCGCCGAGATCCCCGGCACCGGGAAGTCGGGGGAGGTCGTGATGGTCGGCGCGCACCTCGACTCCTGGCATCTCGGCACCGGAGCGACCGACAACGGCGCCGGCAGCTCGGTGGCGCTCGAGGCGGTGCGGATCCTCCAGGCGATCGGAGTGCGCCCGAAGCGGACGATCCGCATCGGGCTCTGGAGCGGCGAGGAGCAGGGGTCCCTCGGCTCGCGCGCCTACGTCGCAGAGCATTTCGCGTCGCGCCCCGAGCCGACCGACGAGGCCGAGCTGGCGCTGCCGAAGCGGTATCGCAAGACGACCTGGCCGCTCACCACCAAGCCGGAGCACGCCAAGCTCGCGCTCTACCTCAACCTCGACAACGGCAGCGGGCGGGTACACGGTGTCTACGCGCAGGAGAACTTCGGCGCCAAGCGCAGGTTCGAACAGTGGATCGAACCGCTCGCCGATCTCGGCGTCACGACGGTGACCATGGAGAACACCAGCGCGACCGATCACGTCTCCTTCGACGGCGTCGGGATCCCCGGCTTCCAGCTGATCCAGGACGGCCGCGACTACTCGTACCGGACCCACCATTCGAATCTCGACACCTACGAGCACCTCGACCGCGAGTCGTTGATGCAGGCGTCGGTCGTGATGGCGTCGCTGCTCTACCAGGCGGCGATGGACGAGACCCCGTTTCCGCGCAAGCCGCTGCCCACCGAGCCGCCGGAGAAGAAGGCGCGGAAGAAAAGCACGGAGGACGCCGCGGCGAAGTAGGATCCGTCCGGAAGCGCGCGGGGGCTGGTGCCTTCCGCGGTCTTCAAAACCGTTGTCCGGCGCCGGTTGCGGCGGCGGAGGTGGGTTCGATTCCCATGCGCTTCCGCCAGTCTCCCTGCCCTCAGGGCATGGGGTCGAGCGGCAGGAACTCGCAGTCGGCGCCGGCCTCCCGCGGCGCGGCAGCGCGCGCAACCCGCAGGAGCGCGTTGGCGCCGGCGAACGCCGCGAGGTCGTGCGATCCCTTCGGCGCGAGCGAGCGGACGCTCCAGCCACCCTCGCCGAGCTCGGCACGGGCCGGCACGAAGCGGTCCCGGCTCCGTCCGCCTCCCAGCCGGCCCGCGAGGCGACCGGCGAGACGTGGAGCCCAGAATTCGCCCGCCTCCCCGGCCAGCCGGCGGAGTGCCGGCCGGACGAAGAGCCAGTAGCTGGTCATCACCGAACCCGGATTCCCCGGGAGCCCGAAGAGTAGCGTCGCCCCGCGGGCGGCAGCGAGCAGCGGCTTGCCGGGCTGCATCGCGACGCCGTGGAAGAGGGTCTCGAAACCGAGCTCGGCGGCGACACCGGCGACGAGATCGACGTCGCCCATCGAGACGCCACCGGTGGTGAGGACGACGTCGGCGCGTCCGGCGGCTGCCGCCAGACGCTCGCGGACGACCTCGGCGCGGTCGGCGACGACCTCGCCGCGGTGCGGTGCGATCCCCAGCCGCTCGAGCTCGCCGACCAGGAAGTCGGAGTGCGAGTCGCGGATCGCTCCGGCAGGGAGCGGTCCCGCCTCGCGACGGACCTCGTCTCCGGTGACGAGGATCTCGACGCGCGGCAGACGGGCGACCGGGAGGTAGGCGATCCCCTGGCTCGCCACCAGGGCGAGAGCGGCGGGGGAGAGCCGGCTCCCCTCGCCGAGGATCGTCGCACCGGCGCGGAAGATCTCGCCGCGCCGCCGGATCGCCGCCCCGGCCTCGGCCGCCCGGCCAGCGCGTACCGTGCCTCCCGCCTCCGTGCACTCCTCGAATCCCAGGACGTGCCGGGCCCCTTCCGGCACCGGGGCGCCGGTCATGATCCGGGCCGCCTCGCCGGCGGCGAGAGGGCGGGCGGGGGCGCCGCCGGCGAGACCGGTGCCGGCGATCCGGTAGTCGCCCGTTGCGCCGGGGGCGCCGAAGGCGAAGCCGTCGAGGGCGGAGACATCGCTCCGCGGGAGGTCGTCGGTGGCGAGGAGCGGTCCGGCGAGGGTGCGCCCCGCTGCCGCCTCGCGCGCGACGATCTCCGGTCCGAGCGGCCGCAGGCGGGGCGAGAGCCGGGTCCAGGCCTCTTCCGGGTCGATCATGGGGCAGTCTAAACAGAGCCGTCCACAGGCGACAAACCGTCGCTGCGGTAGGATCGAAGGCCCGGGAACGACACGACGTGGACAAGACCTTCGAGTACCGTGGCGATCTTCGCCAGACGGCCCTGCCGGAGATGCTGGCGATCCTCGACCAGAGCCGGATGACCGGTGTCGTCGAGGCGGTTCTCGGCGAAGTCACCAAGCGCATCTTCCTCGAGAACGGCTACGTGGTCTCCGCGGCGTCGAGCGACATCGCGGACAGCCTGGGCGGCTATCTGCGCCGCGTCGGACGCCTGACCGAGGCCGAGTTCCACGCCGCGATGCAGCGCCGCGGCAGCGGCGGCAAGCGACTCGGCGAAGTGCTGATCGAGCAGGGCGTACTCTCGCCGGGGCAGGTCTTCCAGGCGATCCGCGAGCACGTCGAGGGGATCGTCTGGAGCCTCTTCGCCTGGGAGGAGGGGACGGTCACCTTCCGCCTCGGCGGATTCGAGACCGGCGATCTCATCCGCATCCAGATCCCGTTGCGCCAGGCGGTCGTGCAGGGGGTGAAGCGGGCGGCGAACGCGCGGTCGCTGGTCAACCGGATGGGCGGCAAGGACATCCTCTTCGAGCCCAACTACGAGCTCGAGGACCTGATCGAAGTGGCGCTCGACGCCGACGAATACCGTCTCCTGGCGCTCGTCGACGGCAAGCGGACCCTCTACGAGCTGGCGACCAAGGGGCCGCTGGTAGCCCAGGACAACGCCCGTCTGCTTTATGCCTACAGCGTCCTGCAGCTCATCCGCAAGGCAGGCGTCGCCGAGCCGGTCTCGCCGGCGCAGGGCATCAAGATCAAACTGAAGTCGGAATCCTGATCCGCAAGGGAATCGCATGCCGCTTTACGAATACATCTGCGACGATTGTCATCAGCGCACCGAGATCCTGCAGAAGATGGGGGACGCCCCGGCGACCGTCTGCCCGAACTGCGGCGGCAAGCTGCGCAAGCAGATCTCCGCGCCGGCGTTCGAGTTCAAGGGGAGCGGTTGGTATCTGACCGACTACGCGAACCGCTCGACCGGCGAGAGCGCGACGGCCAGGTCGGAGGAGAAGGGCAAGGATGCGGGCGCCTCCGGCACGACCGGCCCGGCTGCCGATGGTTCGACCTCGTCGGAAAGCAAGAAGAGCGAGGCGCCGGTGGCAGCGCCGGCGACCGCCGAAAAGAAGTCGACGCCGGCGAAGAGCGGCGATTGAACCGGGCGGTTGCGATCCGGCGCTCGCTCGCGGCGCTCGTCGTGGCGACGGGGATCGCCGCCTCCGGACAGGCCGACTCGCTTCCTCTCCGGGCGGAGACGGAGCTGCGGCCGGCGCCCCTCTTCGGCGCCGACATCCGCAGCCTCGCATTCGATCCGTCCGCTCCCGATCGGCTCCTCGCGGGGAGCTCGGCGGGGCACGTCTACCGCTCCGACGACGGCGGTCTCACCTGGAGGAACGCCGGGATCGAAGTGCCGTTCGCCGGCTGGGTGGTCGGGACGCTGGTCTTCGATCCGGACCGACCGTCACGTCTCTGGGCAGGGCTCTGGGGGATCTGGGGGGGCGGCATGGCGGCCGTCTCGGACGACCTCGGCGCCACCTGGGAGCCGCGGCCGCTGGGCGACTTCGCCGCCGACCAGCTCTACGCGCTGGCGCCGGTCCCGGGCTCGCCCGGTCACCTCGTCGCCGGGACGCGCGCCGGCGTCCTGCTGTCGGACGACGAGGGGAGGAGCTGGCGGGCGTCGGGACGCGACGTCGACGGATTGATCCACGTCTCGAGTCTCCTCGTCGATCGCGAGCGCCCGTCGACGATCCTCGCCGGGACCTGGCGTCGCGCCTATCGCAGCGACGACGGTGGCAGAACCTGGAGGGCCATTCACGAAGGGATGGTCCTCGACACCGACGTCTTCAGCATGCATCCGATCCCCGGAGAACGCGGCGGACTCTGGGCCTCCTCCTGCGGCTGGGTCTATCGCGGCGAACGGTGGGGGGAGCGCTGGCAGCGGCACCAGAACGGCCTCACCGAGCGCCGCACGCCGAGCTTCGCGGTCCTCTCGCCGACCCGGCTCCTCGCCGGTACGGTCGCCGGCAGCTTCCTCTCGACGGACGGGGGCGAATCGTTCCGGAGGACATCGCCGGAATCGCTCTCCGTCCTGGCGATCGCCCAGCATCCGACGCGGCCCGAGCGGGTGGTTCTCGGAACCGAGGGCTCCGGCATCTGGTTGTCTTCCGACGGCGGCGAGAGCTTCGCGCAGCGTTCGGTCGGGCTCCGCAACGTCCGCGTTCCGGCCCTCGCCCGGCTCGGCGACGAGGTGTTCGTCGCCCTCGCCCACGCCGGACCGGCGTCGGGCGTCTTCCGCTCACCGGACGCGGGTGTCTCGTTCGCGCCGGTTCCCGAGCCGCTGCCGACGGTTCTCGATCTCGCGGTTCTCGACGGGCGGCTGTTCGCGGCGACCGAGCGCGGCCTCTTCGAGCGCGTCTCCGGCCATTGGCAGCAGCAGAGCGACGTCGGAGATCTGCGCTTCGAGCAGCTCTCGGGGAGCGGCAGCAGGGGGCTCGCGCGGAGCGCGAAGTCGCTCTTCTCGGCCGACCTCGCGGTGACCCGGCCGCGCTGGCAGGAGCTGCCGCTCTCGATCGCGCCTCCCAGCGCGGTCTCCGAGGACGCAGAGGCGCTCTGGCTGCTGAGCGGCGACTCGCTCTTCCGGCTGCCGTTCGGCGAGCGCCAGGAAAAGCCGGTGCCGATCGGACTGCCGTACCGTGGGGGCAGGCTGCTCGACGGACGCGGCGATCTCGTCTATTTCGGTCCGGAAGGAACCTACCTGCGCCGCGGTCTCGAGGGCGCCTGGACTCCTGTCGTGCCGGGCCGGAGCCGCGCTTTCGCCACCCAGGATCCCCGCTACTCGTTCGTCTCGATCCGGGAGGAGAGCCCGATCGCCGGCGCCTCTTCGGCCGAGGTCTACGACGCGACGCGGGGTTCGCTCCGTGCGCTCGAGACGCCGTTTCCGGCGCGCGAGATCCTGAGTGCGCTGGTCGTCGGCGATCGCCTCTTCCTCGGCACCAGCGGTTTCGGGCTCTGGGAGACGCTGCTCGTCGACTGAGACCGACCCGCACCGGAGGCGGCGGATCAGCCGCCGAGCGAATCGAAGATCCGGCGGTAGGTGGTGTAGCGGCGCGTGTCGAGTGCGCCCGATTCGACGGCAGCAAGGACCGCGCAACCGGGCTCGTGGGTGTGGGTGCAGTCGGTGAAACGGCAGCCCGGCGCCAGGGCGGCGAGATCCTCGAAGTAGGAGGCGAGCTCTTCCCGTTCGAGCTTCCACAGGCCGAACTCGCGGATCCCGGGGGTGTCGACGATCCTGGTCGAGCTGTCCTCGAGCCGGTAGATCCGGGAGCGCGTCGTGGTGTGCCGCCCCTTGTCGTTCATGTCCGAGACCGCTCCGACCCGGACGTCGAACTCCGGTGCGATCGCCTTGAGCAAAGAGCTCTTGCCGACGCCGCTGTGCCCGACGAAGACCGCGGTGCGGCCGCGGATCGTCTGCCGCAGCTCGTCGAGGCCGATCCCCTGCTTCGCCGAGCAGGGGATGACCGGCGTGCCGCGCTCGGGGTAGCCCGCGAGCTGGGCGAGCTCGGGGTCCGCGGCCGGGTCGCCATCGGCGAGGTCGACCTTGTTGACCGCGATTGCCGCCGGCACGCCGCCGTGGGCGAGGGCGACGAGGAAGCGATCGACCAGGCCCATGGAGAGCGGCGGCTTGCGGATCGCGGTCACCACCACGGCGATGTCGAGGTTGGCGGCGATGATCCGTTCGCGATGAGCCAGAAACGGGTCGGGCCGCGAGAGTCGGTTCGTGCGCTCGAGGAGGCGCGCGGCGAAGAGCGTTCCGTCGGGTCGCCGAGCCAGTTTCACGCGGTCGCCGACGGCGATCTCTTCGACCTCGACCAGCGCCTTCGGCAGCACGCAGTCGACCTCCGCGCCGTCGAGCTCGACCTCGCACTGACCGCGGGTGATGGCGACGATGGTGCTCTCGCCCGGGAGCTCGTCGAACGACGCCGGGGCGCTCTCCGTGGATCGTTCGCCAGCTGCCTGCTCGCGCTGTCGCGCCCGCTCGCTGCGTTGCGCGATCGCCGCCGAACGGCGCCCGCCGCGCCGCTCGCGCGACGGCAGCCCTTCGAATTCGCTCTCCTCGAACTCGCCCGACTCGTCGTCGTCGTGCGGCGTCATGACTTCGGAGTTCGCAGGGTCACTCCGGACTGCCGGTGAGTCCGGCCTTCTTCGCGTAGTAGCGGAAGGAGCGGAAGGTCATCTGCAGGAGCTCGGCGGCCTGTGTCTGCACGCCGCCCGTGCGGGCGAGCGCCTGGCGCATGAGGTCGGCGCGGATCCCCTGGAGGAGGGTTTCGAGGTCGAGGCCTTCGTCGGGGAGCGCCGGAGCCTGGTCGTCGAACACGTGGCTCGCGCCGAGGGCTCCGGGGAGGTCGGCCGCAGTGATCACGTCGGAGGTGGAGAGCGCGACGGCGCGCTCGATCAGGTTCTCGAGCTCGCGCACGTTTCCCGGCCAGGTGTGGCGCTCGAAGAGGCGCATGGCTTCGGCCGAGATCCGCTTCGTGGGCGTGCCGAGCGCTTCGCAGTACTTGTGCAGGAAGTGATCGACGAGGAGCGGGATGTCCTCGCGCCGCGAGCGCAGCGGCGGAATCGAGATCGGGATGACGTTGATCCGGTAGTAGAGATCCTCGCGGAACTCGTTCCGCGCCACCCGTTCGGTGAGGTTCTGGTTGGTCGCCGCGATGATGCGGACGTCCACCGCCTCTTCGGTCGCGCCGCCGACCCGGCGAACGACGCGTTCCTGGAGCGCCCGCAGGAGTTTGACCTGCATCGGCACGCTCATCTCGCTGATCTCGTCGAGGAACAGGGTCCCCTGATCGGCCTCCTGGAAGAGACCCTTCTTGTCGCGCGTGGCGCCGGTGAACGAACCCTTCTCGTGTCCGAAGAGCTCGCTCTCGAGCAGGGTCTCCGGAATGGCGCCGCAGTTCACCGACAGGAAGCGCTGGTTCGAGCGCGGGCTGGAGAAGTGGATGGCGCGCGCTATGAGCTCCTTGCCGGTGCCGCTCTCGCCGTGGATCAGCACCGTCGACGCGGTGCGCGCCACGCGCTCGATGAGACCGAAGATCGCCCGCATCCGGGAGCTGCGTCCGACGATGTTCTTGAAGGCGTAGCGCTGCTCGAGCTCGCGGCGGAGGTAGGTGTTCTCCTCGTAGAGGCGGTTCTTCTCGAGGGCGCGGTGGATGACCGCCTTGAGCTCGTCGATGTCGAACGGCTTGGGAACGTAGTCGTAGGCCCCGAGCTTCATCGCCTCGATGGCGCTCTTGGTCGAGGTGTAGGCCGTCATCATGACGACCGACGTTCGCGCCTCGATCTCCTTGATCTCCTTGAGCAGCTCGAGGCCGTTGCCGTCGGGCATCATCATGTCGCACAGCACGAGGTCGGGGATCCGCTCCGCGAGGCTGGCGCGCGCCTCCTTGACGGACCTGGCGGTCGACACGTCGAGGCCTTCCGCCGTGCACAGGACCGAGAGAAACTCGAGCAGGCTGGCCTCGTCGTCGACGATCAGGATCGTACCGATCATCGTTCCCGGGCTCCCGCCGCGGAGGTCGCGAGCGGCTGCGTCTTCAGTTCCGCGGGCTGATTGACCGGAAGCTCGACTAGGATCTGGGTTCCGGCGCGCGGGTCGCTGTTGACCGAGATCGAGCCGCCGTGCTCCTGGACGATGCGGTAGACGATCGCCATGCCGATTCCCGTGCCGCCGTCGAAGAACGACTGGAACGGCTGGAACAGCTTGGTGCGCTGCTCCTCGGTCATGCCGTGGCCCGTGTCACGGAATTCGAGGCGGTAGCTCTCCGCGTCGAGCTGTCCGCGGACCGTGAGGCGCCCGCCGTTGGGCATGGCGCGCAGCGCGTTGCGCGCGAGGTTCCAGAAGATCTGGCTGATCTGGTCCGGATCACCGACGATCAGAGCCGGTTCGGCCTCCGTGGCGAGCTCGTGGCGACCGGACATCTCCTCGGAGTTCTGCAGCAGGGCCATGTTTCCGGTGAGGAGCGCCCCGACGTCGAAGCGCGTCGCGGACCGTTCGCGCGGCTTGGCGAAGCGCAGGAATCCCTTGATCGTGCGGTCCAGACGCTGGCTCTCCTTGACGATGATCTCGAGCAGTCTCCGCTCCCGCGCCTCGGCGGAGACCGTGGAGGAGAGCAGTTGAACCGAACCGGAGATCGCGGCGAGAGGATTGCCGACCTCGTGCGCGAGGCCCGCGGCGAGCTCGCCGACGGCGGCCATGCGGTCCTTGATCCGCAGCTCCTCCTGGAGCTTCCGCCACTGCGAGAGGTCCTGAAAGACTAGGATCCAGCCGGTCGGCACGTCGCGCGCATTGGTGAGGCGGGTGACCGTGAAGCCGACCTGGAGCTCGCGCGATCCCCGCCGCAGCGTCAGCTCCGAGCGTGCGTTGCGCGCTGGCTTCTCGAGCCCGGCCGCGTTCTGCCATTCGACGGCAGTGAAGAGTCCGCACTCCGTGATCGGCAGACCGACGAGCTCGCGCTCGCTCATGCCGAGGATCTCGACCGCCGCCCGGTTGGCCGAGGTGATCACGCCCGCGAGATCGGTAGAGACCAGCCCGGACGAGACCGACTGCACCACGTCGCGGTGGAAGATCTCGAGATCGGCGAGGTTGCCCGTCTTCTCGGCCAGCTCCTCCTCCGCGCGCGAAGCATTCTCGGCCAGGTAGGACGTGAGGATCGCGACCGCGACGAAACCGAAGAGATGGATCGCCAGGTTGTAGGAGATCCGCCACGACAGTTCCTCGCTGGTCGGCATCAGCGAGAGCGTCGGAATCCAGCCGCGCGCAAGGGCAGTGAGGAGCGTGGCGTAGAGGATGTAGGCGACACCCGCCACGGTCAGGCCGGCCCGCCGGCGCAGGATCACCGACGCCAGCATGATGACGACCAGGTAGAGCATCGAGAACGGGCTGGTGATCCCGCCGAAGAAGTAGTTGAGCCCGGTGACGAGGAAAAGGTCGCCGGCGAACTGGACGTACGCCTTGAACATCAGGCCGAGGTCGGACCAGCGGAGGAGCGCCACATGGACGAGCGTCGCGAGGTACGTGGCGCCGACCAGCACGAAGAGGAGGTTGAACTCGGGGAGCTCCCCGCGCGCGGAGAGCTCGAAGACCAGGTACGAGATGAGGACGCTCGAGATCACGACGAGGCGCATCGCGATCAGCCAGCGGAGCTGGCGAGCGAGATCGTGCGGATGGCTGGAAGAGACTTCCGTCATGGGTGGAAGCGGAGAGGCGAGGGAGGGCGAACCCTCCCCCGTCTGCTCACTCCGGGTGCTGTCGTGCCGAGCGTCGCAGCGGTCCTAGTCGATCTTCTGGAGGATCGCGTACATCGGCAGGTACATGGCGGTCACGATCGTGCCGATGATCCCTCCGAGGACGACGATCATCACCGGTTCGAGGAGCTTCATCAGGCCGGCGACCGCGGTGTCGACCTCCTCTTCGTAGAAGTCGGCGATCTTGGTCAGCATCTGGTCGAGGGCGCCGGTCTGCTCGCCGACGTTGACCATCTGGACCACCATCGGAGGGAAGACCTTGGTCTCGGCGAGCGGCGCGGAGATCGTCTTGCCCTCTTCGACCGCCTTGCGTACGGCCATGATGGCGTCCTCGACGATGGCGTTGCCGGACGTCTTGGCGGTGATCTCGAGGCCGTCGAGGATCGGCACGCCGGAACTGGTCAGCGTGGCGAGGGTGCGGCAGAAGCGCGCCACCGCGATCTTGCGGATCAGCATGCCGACGACCGGGAGTTTGAGCAGCATTCCGTCGATGACCCGTCTGCCGCGGTGTGTCCGGTAGTAGCGCCGGATCGCCATGAACAGCAGGAACAGGACGATGATGACGAGCAGGAAGTAGCGGGCCAGGAAGTTGCTGGCGCCGACGACCATCCGGGTGAGGAACGGCAGCTCGCCACCGAGGCCGGCGAAGAGCTGCGCGAACACCGGGATGACCTTCCACAGGATGATCGCCACCACGCCTACCGCGATGACGATGATGGTCACCGGGTAGATCAGCGCCGACCGGACCTGCGAATTCAGCCGCACGACCTTCTCGATGTAGGTCGCGAGGCGCTGCAGGATGATGTCGAGGATACCGCCCGCTTCACCGGCGGCGATCATCGACACGTAGAGGTTGTTGAATGCCTTGGGATGCTTGCGCATCGCATCGGCGAGCGAGGCGCCGGACTCGACGTCGGTCCGCACCTGCTGGATGATCTCGCGGAAGTTGCGGTCCTCTTCCTGCTCTCCGAGGATCTCGAGACACTGGACGAGCGGGAGTCCGGCGTCCAGCATGACCGAGAACTGGCGGGTGAAGATGGCAACCCGCTTCTGCTTGATCCCCAGCGGGAGCTTGGGCAGCAGGCGGATCTCCTTGCCCTTCTCCCGGATCGACGTCAGCTGGAGATTCTGACGGCGCAGCGTCGCGACGGCGGCGTCGCGGCTGTCGGCGATCAGTACGCCTTCCTGGAACGCTCCGAACCGGTTCTTTCCCTTCCAGACGAAACTGGGCATCTCGAATGCTCCTCGATCAGGCCCGCTGGGCCACGGTCGCGCCCTGACCCTCGGTCATGTTGGGATTCAGCGCTGCCGGACCGCGGGAGATGATCTCCTGGAGCTCGTCCGGATACGACGAGCGGGCGAGCGCGGTCTGCAGGCTGATCATGCGCTTGAAGTAGAGGGAAGCCAGCGACTGGTTGAAAGTCTGCATTCCGTAGCGCGACTGGCCGGTCTGCATCATGCCGTAGATCTGGTGGACCTTGTCCTCGCGGATCAGATTGCGGATGGCGGAGTTCGGGATCAGGATCTCCATCGCCAGCGCGCGCCCCTTGCCCGCGGCGCGGGGGAGGAGCGACTGGCAGAGGATCCCTTCGAGCACGAACGACAGCTGCACGCGGATCTGCCCCTGCTGGTGCGCGGGGAAGATGTCGACGATGCGGTTGATCGTCTGCGCCGCCGAGTTGGTGTGCAGGGTGGCGAAGGTGAGGTGGCCGGTCTCGGCGATCCGCAGGGCCGACTCGACGGTCTCGAAGTCGCGCATCTCTCCGATCAGTACCACGTCGGGATCCTGCCGCAGGCAGGAGCGCAGCGCGTTGGAGAAGCTGTGCGTGTCGGCGTGCAGCTCGCGCTGGTTGACGATGCACTTCTTGTGACTGTGGAGGTACTCGACGGGGTCCTCGATGGTGACGATGTGCTCGGCCCGTTCGCGGTTGACCTTGTCGAGCATCGCGGCCAGGGTGGTCGACTTTCCCGAACCGGTCGGGCCGGTGACGAGCACCAGGCCGCGCGGCTTCTCGCAGATCTTCTCGACCACCGGGGGCAGGCCGAGCTCGCGGAAGCTGCGGATTTCGTACGGAATCTGCCGGAAAGCGGCGCCGATCGCGCCGCGCTGATGGAAGACGTTGGCGCGGAAGCGGGCGAGGCCCTTGATGCCGAACGAGAAGTCGAGCTCGAGATCCTCCTCCAACCGGTGCTTCTGGTTGTCGGTGAGGATCGAGTAGGCGATCTGTTTCGTCTCGGTCGGCGTCAGCGGGGGCAGGTTGAGCGGCTTCAACACGCCGTCCACCCGCACCTGCGGCGGTGAATTGGTCGTGATGTGGAGGTCGGACCCCCCCTGTTCGACCATCGATTTCAACATCTGATTCAGGGTCGGCGGCATCGGCGACTCCCCTCGTTTGCGACAAGAAATGTCACGCTCGAGTGTACACGAACGTTCCGGGGGGCGCCAGCGAAGCCGTTCACTGTCAAGGGCTTGCGGCGAAGAAAGAAGGCCCCCGGAGCGTGGGCTCCGGGGGCCGGAAGGCGAGGCCGCCGCGGGGATTCCCGCGGCGCGTCGATCAGTAGCTGACCTTCAGCTGGTACGTCGTCTTGGTCGACGAGTAGCGGTAGACCCGGACGTAGACGTTGATCGCCGAGCTGCCGCTGTTGGTCCACGAAGCGCTTTCCGGAGTCGATCCGCTGTTGGTCGAGCTGGCGACCGCGCTGCCGCTGGTGGAGTTGTAGATGTAGAGGTCGTAGTCGACCGAGAGACCGTCCAGCAGACCGGTCACCGTGGCTCCGGCCGGAAGCGAGAGCCGGAAGTAGTCACTCGAGTTGGACTCGCCGATGAACGTCCCCGAGATCTGGTTGCAGGCCCCGGTGATCGTCTGCGGTGCGGTGCGGCTGTTGTTCGGCTCGATGTCGCCGGTCGCCGTGCACCCGCCCCCACCGGCCGTGTAGCTGCCGACCAGGGAGAGTCCCGAGTAGGCCGAGTACCCACGCAGCATCACGTGGTACGTGCCGGTCGACGGCGTCGGGAAGGTGCAGGTCTCGTTGTTGCCGCTGAGATACGGACGGCAGAGATAGGTCGTGGTCGTCGGAGGCGCACCGAAGTTGACGTAGAGGTCCGCGTCACCACTGCCGCCCGACGACTGGAACACCAGGTTGGACGAGCCGGCCGGGACGTTCATCGTCCAGAACTGCTCGCTGCCTGCCGCACCCGAAACTCCGGTCACCGGAACGCCGTTCGAGAGCACGCTGCTGCCGCCACCGCACGCGGCCGTGGTGACCGACGCCTGCGACGAGTTGCCCGACGAGCAGGTGCCGTTCGAGGCGGAGACCACGTAGTAGTACGTCGTGTTGCAGGTGAGACCGCTGTCGGCGAACGACGTCGAAGCGGAGGTCCCGACCGAACTGTAGGGGCCGCCGCTCGAAGTGGAGCGCGAGATGGCGTAGGACGTGGCTCCCGACGAGGCGCTCCACGAGACCGACGCCGCAGTCTGCGACGACGACGAAGCCGAGACACCGGTCGGCGCCGCCGGCGGTGTGCAGGGTGCGGAGTAGCTGCCCACCAGCGATACCCCGGAGTAGGCCGAGTAGCCGCGCAGCATCACGTGGTACGTGCCGGTCGAGGGCGACGGGATGGTGCAGGTCTCGTTGTTGCCGTTGAGATACGGCCGGCAGTCGTACGTCGTGGTGGTCGGCGCGGAGCCGAACCGGACGTACATGTCGGCGTCGCCCGAGCCGCCCGAGATCTGGAACACCAGATTGGAAGCGCCGGAGGGGACGTCCATCGTCCAGAACTGCTCGCTCCCGGTGGCGCCCGAGATGCCGGTGACCGGAACGCCGTTCGAGAGCACGCTGCTGCCGCCGCCGCACGCGGCGGTGGTCACCGACGCTTGCGACGAATTGCCGGACGAGCAGCTGCCGTTCGACGCCGAGACGACGTAGTAGTAGGTCGTGTTGCAGGAGAGACCGCTGTCGGAGAACGAGGTCGAAGCCGACGTGCCGACCGCCGAGTACGGACCGCCGCTCGAAGTCGCGCGGGAGATCGTGTACGAGGTGGCTCCCGACGAGGCGCTCCAGGAGACGGAGGCCGCCGTCTGGGACGACGAGGACGCCGAGACCCCGGTCGGCGCCGCGGGCGGCGTGCAGCTGCCACCGGACGGAGTCACCGAACGGCAGGTCGACGGGGCCGACGCCGCAGCCTCGTTGCCCGAGGGCTGCGCCACGACCTGGTAGTAGTAGGTGTAGCCGTTGGCGACCGCGTTGTCGGTGTAGCCGCTGCCGGAGACGTCGTTGGCCACCTTGGTGAAGCCGGCGCTGCAGCCGGCCTCGTTGCGGTAGACGTCGTAGACGCCGGAGGAGCCGCTCCACGAGAGCGACGCCGAGTTGGCGCCGCCCGTGGCGGTGAGGCTCGGTACGGCCGGCGGGGTCACCGCCGCGTTCGTCGTGTTCCAGCCGCTGTCGGTGGTGCAGGCGATGCCGTGGCGGTTGAACGCCGCCGCGATGGCGCCGCCATGCGGCGTGCCGTCGCTCAGGTTGCCGTTGTCGTCATCGATCGTGCGCATGGCCCGGAAGTAGGAGCCGGTGAAGCAGCCGTTCGACGACCAGGTCCCGGAGGCGGTGCAGTTGAAGCCCTTGGTGGAGGTGGACCGGGAGAGGTACCAGAGGCGGTCGACCGTGGCCCACGCGGCGCCGCTGCCGGGGTTCGGCATGTCGCGGTTGGCGAGGTCCCACAGGGCTTCGGAGGAGACGTACGACTCGCAGTGTCCTTCACGGCCGCAGGGTCCCTTGTAGTTGGAGCTCGTGGGGCAGCGTGCCTGGGTGAAGTTCGACACCGTCGAGGCGGTGTTGGCGCTGTGCTTCGCCCAGTCGATGTCGCGGACGCCGGAGCAGCTGGTGCACGAGTTGCCGTAGCCGCCGCAGTTCGACGAACCGAGGAAGCCGTTGCCGATGCAGGAGCTGTGGGTGAAGAGCGCGGCCGAGAAGTCGCCGTAGGTCTCGCCGGTGCCGTTGTCCGCCGACGAACCGTTGCCGTCGTTCGAGTCGAGGCCGTGGCCCCACTCGTGGAGCGAGACGCCCGGCAGCTCGCCGGTGTTGGCGCAGCCGCCGCCCGACTTGAAGAAGTTGAGCGCCGAGCCGTCCCAGTAGGCGTTGCAGGTCTGGTTCAGGTTGACCTTGACGGTGAGCGCGCCGTTGAGCCAGCTGTTCGACGGCAGCCAGCCGCGGCCGATCTCCTTGGCGCGGTTGACCATGTAGAACTGGGTACGCGAGGCGTGCGTGTTGCCGGAGCCGCCGGTGCCGGGAGTCGTGCAGTCGGTGCCCGAGCCGGAGCCCATGGCGATCACGCCGGAGCCGTCGGCCGCCTTCGAGATCGATCCGCAGGTGTCGGTGATCCGCACGTACTGGCCCTGGAGGGTCGTCGTTCCGGTCGAACCGCTGAACAGACCCGCCGAGTTCGTGTAGGTGCCGGTGGCGACGTTCGCGAACGGCAGCGGCAGGACGACTTCGGTCGCCGGGCGATCGCTGCGATAGGCGCCGCCGGTCGCCGATCCGTACTCGTTCATGTCGTGGAAGGTGAGGAGTTCGCCGCTGGTGGCGTCGACCCGGCCGCGCCAGGTGCCCGGCATGCCGTCGCGGCGGAAGACGAACTCCCACACGCCGACGACGCCGCGGCCGTTGCCCGGCGCGTAGCCTTCGCCGAACCGGCTGCTGCTGCGCGAGACCGGGAAGATCCTGTAGGTGCCGTTGTCGATGATGGTGTCGCCGACCTGGAAACCGTCGGCGTGCGCGAAGAAGATCTGGCGGGCGCGATCACGGTTGATCCGCACTACCGGCGCCTGCGTGCCGCGCGACGGGAGATTCTCGGTTCCGAAGGCGACGAGGTTGCCGTTGTTGACGTAGAAGACGACGCGCGCACCTTCGATCGGGCGACCGCCGAGCAGGACGTCGAAGTCGACGAACCAGACATGGTCGCCGCGCTGGCCGGAACGGCCGGAGTTCAGCACCAGAGTCGCGGGGTCGACACCCAGAGCATCGGCGAGCTCGGCGACCTGGCCGCGTGCCAGGGCCTCGAGATAACCGAGTCCGATCGGCGCGCCCGCCGCGAGACCGAGGTCCGCATCGCGCAGGGAGTTGCCCGCGCCCGGGATCCAGGCGATGTTGCCGCCTTCGGCGTAGTCGATGCTGCCCGTCCGCCGGTCGACGTAGCTCGTCCAGACGACACTCTGGGCGCCGGCGAACTGCTGCCAGCGGGCGTCGACACCCTCGTTCGCGAACGAGAGCCCGTCCTCGAGGAGGACCGGATCGTTGCTGGTGCGCAGCATGTCGCTGTCGATCTGGCGGGCGGCGAGGCCGTCACCCGCATCGCGCAGCGATTGCGCGGTGGCCGGAGCGACCACCAGTCCCGCGAACGCGAGAGTTGCCACGAGGACCGTCATCTGTTTCCACCTTCTGGCGCATCCATTCATGACTTGCATCTCCTTGGGGCGTAAGCGCACACGGTTCTTTCCGCGAGCGCGATCGAGCCAATCGCGTCACACGGACACACGAGTCGCCACACCCCACGGCTCGTCGCCCGTCCCGGTCTCTGACGTCGCCGTCGGCGACCGGTTCTTGTGGAGTGCTGCGCTGCGGAACTGCAACCTTTGAGGGTTGGACGGACCTTAGGAAGGATCGCGCCGCTTGTCAAGAGTTTTCTTTCGTCCCATCCTTGGCATCATCCGCGCCATGTTCCGCCGCCTCGCGATCGCCGGGATCGCCCTGGTCCCGCTGCTTTGCGGCGAGCCGGCGGCCGCGGCGGAAGCGCCTGCGGGCGGGTCCGGACCGCCCAACGTCGTCCTCGTCACCCTCGACACGACGCGCGCCGATCACCTCGGGATCGCCGGCTGGCCGCACGCGGCGACCCCGGTGCTGGACGGACTGGCCGGTCGCGGAACCCGCTTCCCGCGCTGCGACAGCGCGGCGCCGATCACCCTGCCGTCGCACGCGACGATCCTCACCGGACTCTTCCCGCCGCGCCACGGGGTGCGCGACAACGGCACATTCACCCTGGCCGCCGGGGTCGAGACCCTGGCCGAGCGCCTGACGGCGCACGGGTACGACAGCGCGGCGGTGGTCTCGGCGATCGTCCTCGCGCGCCGGCACGGTCTCGACCAGGGGTTCCGGATCTACGACGACGACCTCGGCGGCGATCCGGCATCGGGTTCCGCGCGGGAGGAGCGTCGGGCGGACGCCACCACCGACGCGGCGATCGCCCGCCTCGCCGCCCTGCGTCCGCCGTTCTTCCTCTGGGTGCACTACTACGATCCGCACGAGGAGTACCGGCCGCCGGCGCGCTTCGCCGACGCGGCCGGCGGCCCGACCCGGCTCTACGACGGCGAGATCGCCTTCATGGATGCGGAGATCGGCCGGCTGCTCGCGGCGCTCCCGGAGCGGACGGTGATCGCGGCGGTCGGCGATCACGGCGAGATGCTCGGCGAGCACGGCGAGGTGTCGCACGGCCTCCTGCCGCTCGCGGCGGCGCGCCGGGTGCCGCTGATCCTCGCCGGCCCCGGGGTGCCCGCGGGGAGGAGCCCGGACTGTCTCGTGCGCACGGCCGACCTCGCTCCGACGCTGCTGGCGCTCGCCGGCGTGCCGGCGGGCGACGGGCTGGACGGTACGCCGCTGCTTCCGCTCGACGCGCCGGGAAGCTGCGAACGGATCTCCTACAGCGAGAGCTTCCTGCCGTTCTACGCCTACAAGTGGTTCCCGTTGCGGACGCTGTCGGACGGCCGGGCGCTCTTCGTCGACGCACCGCAGCCGTCGCTCTTCCGGCTCGACGTCGATCCCGGCGAAGCGGACGATCTCGCGCAGCGGGAGCCGGCGCTCCTCGCCCTCTGGAGCGGTCGCATTTCGCGCTGGAAGCGGAGCTGGGGGGAGGAGGGGACAGCGGTCGCGCCGCCGGCCGCAGCGCTCGACGAAGAGCAGATGCGACAGCTGGCGAGTCTCGGCTATCTCGGCGGAGGCGGGAGCGGCGAGGTGTCGGTCGATCTGCCCGATCCGCGTCTCCGCGTCGACGTCGCCCGCCGGCTGCACGAGGCGGCGGACGCGGTGCGGGAGGGGCGCTGCGCGGAGACGCTGCGCGAGCTGCAGGCGATCGTCGAGCGCGACCCGCACAACTTCCCGGCCCTCTCGCTTGCCGGCCAGTGCCTGCGCGACGCGGGCCGCGATCGCGAGGCGCTGGCGCTCTTCGACCGGGCGGCGGCGGAGAACCCGGCCTCGGCGGTGCCGGTGGCGAACCGCGCGGGCTGCCTTCTGCGTCTGGGCCGGAAGGAGGAGGCGGAGCGCGAGTTCCGCCACGCCCTGGTGCTCGATCCCACCCAGGGGGATTCGGCGGCGAATCTCGCCCGGCTGCGGCGCGAGAGCGGGCATCCGGACGAAGCGCTCGCGCTGCTCGACGCGGCCCTCGCCGCGGGCGGGGTCGATCCGGTGCTCTATCTCGAGCGCGGCACGGTGCGCGCGGCCGGCGGGAACCTCGTGGCGGCGCTCGCCGACTTCCGCGAGGCGGCACGGCGCGCGCCGGAGGATCCGGTGGCGCTCGAGAACGCCGGCCGCGCCGCCTTCCACCTCGGCCGGCTCGGCGACGCCGCGGCGAGCTACGAAGCGCTCGCCCGCCTCGCGCCCGGGCGGGTCGACGTCTGGAAGACGCTCGCCGCCCTCTACCTCGAGCTCGGCGACGCCGCCGGCGTCGAGCGCTCGGCGCGCGAGGCGCTCCGACTGGAGCAGGATCCGGGTGAGCGTGAGCGACTTCTGGTCCTTCTGGAGCACCCGTAGCGTCCGGACGACGCCGGGGTTCACGACACGGGTCGGCGACCATGGGGAGTGTGAGGTCGTTCACGGCGATTTCTCGATGGGGGGGGGGGGGGATGCTCTTCGACAGGAGGAATTGCCATGAAGAAGAGAATCGGTGGACTCCTCGTATTCGCGGTGGTGTTGCTGTTCGTTTCACCCGGCTCGCTCGAATCCTCTCAGTGCAGCGGATCGGTTCTCTGCGACGCGAAGTGCGATCCCTGGTACAGCGCGTGCGACATCAATTCGTGCACGGGCGGATGCTGGTGCAAGACGCAAGCGGTGGGTCATTGCAGCGGCGGCGCGTCCTGTCCGCAATGCGGCTCGCTCAAGTCCGGCTTCTGAAGGGAGGCCCTCTGCTGCCATGAGAGTGCCGGCGGTGGTTCGCGCCGCTGTTCTGGTCATTTCCTTCGCCCCGAGCATCGCAGGAGCTCGGGCGCCAGCGCCCGAGGAGTTCTTCGGGCCCCGATTCGAGCCGGTCGAGCTGCTTCCGTCGGGTGAATCGCTGCTGCAGGATCCGGCGGCTTTCTCGATACACGTCTCACGGGAAGAGGACCTGGACCGGGAACTCGTCTTCCCTGCCGGAGAGCCTCTGCTGTTGCCGAAGGGAAGACTTCGGCTCTATGGCGAGGGTCCCGGGCTCATCTCGCCGTCGCTGGTGTCGATGGTCAACGAGCTCGGAAACCCGGAGCGCTCGAAAGCGGCGAGGATCCCGGTCGTCGCTTCCGGACTGCTGCGCGCCCGTGTGGAGGCCGATTTTCCGCGTCGAGGGCGCCTTCGTGTTCATCTTCTGCGAGCGGACTCCGGGTCGAACGGCAACGAACCGGTTCCAGTGGAGATGAGCCGGCGGGTGGAGCTCGCTGCCTGCGAAGGTGGCATCGCCATGCCGGCGGGGATGGTCGTAGCGGCACTCGTCGATTCCGGAACGCAGGAGTACGTCGGGCTCTCCGAGGTGACGCGGGTAGTCGCCGGTACGACACGCGACCTCCTCTTCGGTGCCCCGGAGAGAGGGGAAGCTGGTCTCGTCTTGTCACTCAGCCGGAGTTCCCCCGTCTACGCGGTCGCTGACGCCGAACAGGACGTCGAGCTCGTCACGCCGGATCGCAAGCGCTGGCAACCCGACCTGGTACTTCCGACCCGATATCAGCAGTACTTCGTCTGGTATCGCCTCCCTGCGGGGAACGTGACTCTGGCATCCGCGGGTTTGCGCGAAGGACTTCCCGTGCGCTCGCTGACGCTCCGATCCGGCCGTATCGAACGAATCGAAGAGGAACTTCGGCCGAATCCCCGACTGTCGCTTCGGCCGGTCGTGCCACCGGCGTTGCGGGGTGTCCCTGCCGTCATTCGAGTGAGCGATCCCGCGAGTGACTGGTGGCGCGAGGTATCGCTCCTCGAAGCAGGAGAAGAGCCCGCAGTGGTGCAGGTTCCGCCGCATCGGCTCGAGCTGTTGATGACCGTCGGTCGATTCGGTGCCCGTTCGGTGGCCGATCTTTCGGATGGGCTGGATCAGGAGGTCGACCTGGACTTGCGGCTGGTAGAGCTTCACGGCACGGTTCGTACCGACACCGACTCTCGACCGGCGGTTCTGTTGTTCCGGAACGAAGCCGACGGGACGGTCGTCGAGTCGACAACCGATGAGATCGGCGACTATCGGGTCGTTCTCGCGGCAGGGGAGTACGATCTTCATGCGCGCCTTCGCGGTCGGGGTCGCGAGTACTGGATCGGCCCCGAGCGCTTCGAGAAGTCGCGACAATTCGATGTCGACATCCCGTCGAATCACTTCGTCGTCATCGTCGCGGATTCCGAAAGCGGTGAACCCGTACCGGATGCGAGCGTCACGATCGCCAACGAAGGCCTGGAGCTGCAGTTCAGCACGGTCGCGCAGACCGACTCCGCAGGCGAGGTCGAACTCGAACCACTCCGCGAGGGGAAGCTGCGTCTCCAGGCGCGCAAGGCCGGGTATGTCGATTCCGATCGCTTCGAGGAATCGGTCACCGAGGAGACGAAGGAGAGGTCGATCGCCATTCCGCTCGAACCGGAAGGCAGAGCGATCGAGATGGTCCTTCGATTGCCGAACGGCGAGCCTGCCGGGGGAGCGCGTCTGAGCGTGGTGCCCGATCCGGCGACGGTGTCCTGGAGTGGGACGTCCGACGCCAGCGGCCTCGTCCGGGTTCCGGAGAAGTTCTCGGGTGCCATGGCGATCGTCACACACCCCGGTTCGGGTTTCCTGCCATTCACGGTGACCGAGTCCGTGCGCGATCTGACGCTGCCGGCGAAGGCGGGCGTGCCGCTGCGGATTCGGGTCACGAACGCCGCCGGGGAACCGGTCGTCTCCGCCGGGGTGGTGGTTTGGTCGCTCGGCTATCGACTTTCGGGCCTGGCGCTGGCGGTGGCGGCGCCGGGCCGGAACGTCGTTCCGCCGGGGGGCCTCTTCGAGCTCTCGAACGCGCCCGCGTCCCCGCTGGAGGTTCTCTTCTACCGCCCGGAGGCCGGAACCATCGAGCTGGTGCGAACGGGTGCCCTGGACCACAAGCGCAAGACGGTCCCCTTTCCGTGGCCGGCGCTTCAGTCGATTGAGGCCGAATAGTCCAGGCGGACCGACTCGATCGTCGGAACGGGTGCGACGAGGCTCTACCCGCCGAGCTCCTGCTCGAGGAGCTGGCCGGCCATGACGAGGAAGTCGAACTCGGTGACGATGCCGACCAGCCGGTCTTCCTTGAGCACCGGCAGGCAGCCGATGTGATGCTGGCGCATCAGGCGGATGGCGTCGACGGTGCGGGTCTCGGGGCTCACCGTCACCATGTCGGTCGACATGACCTCCTTGACGGGGATCGGGCCGCGCCCGAGCTCGGTGGCGCGCTCGGCGAGGAGCTTGATCAGGCTCGACTGCGAGACCAGGCCGACCAGGCGATGCTGGTTGTCCTCCACGGGGACGTGGCGGATCCGTTTCCACTGCATAAGGTTCGCGACCAGCTCGACCGCCTCGTCGACGTGCGTGGTGATGAGGTCGGTGGTCATGAACTGTTCGATCTGGCCGAAGTGCTTCTCCCAGCCGCCGGCGTCCTCGAGGCTGGCCAGCGGCCAGGTCGTGACCGGCTGCCCGCCCTTCTGGTTCTCGATGATCGCACCGGTGATCGCCGCCAGGCGCTCGCCGCGGGTGCCGCGGTCGCGCAGGCCGTTGTAGCTCTCGAGCTGCCACTGTGCTCCGGTCCGCTTGCTGCGCACGCGCTCCTCGATGATGCCGAGGTAGCGGTCGACGTCGGCGGCGACGATCCCCTTGAGCTTGAGGCCGTCGCGCGCCACCGGCAGGAGCTCCTCGAGGATCAGCTCGTCGCCCGGGATGTGGTGGTGTCCCGGCCAGCCGAACTGCGCCCGGATGCCGAGCCGCGCCGCGGCCACGAAGTTCTCCTGCGCGGTGTCGAAGTCCATGACGCGGCGGATGTCGGGGTAGACGCGCGAGAGACCGGAGAGGAGGCCGAACCAGAAGGCTGCGTTCGCCACTTCGTCGACGATCGACGGTCCCGACGGGATGATCCGGTTCTCGATCCTGAGGTGCGGCTTGCCCTCGAAGACGCCGTAGCAGGGACGCGTCCAGCGGTAGATCGTCCCGTTGTGCAGGCGCAGCGCCTGGAGCGAGGGGATCTGGCCGGAGCGCAGCACCGCGAGCGAGTCCTCCTCGATGTCCGCCGAGAGCAGGACCTTGAAGCGGGCGATGTCCTCCTGGAAGATCTCGAGCACCGAATCGTCCACCCAGCGGCGGCCGAACGAGACGCGCGGCGCCTGCTCGCGCATGTGCAGGCCGGCGGCGCGATGGTCGACCGACTGCTGGAAGAGCGCGATCCGCGTCTCGCGCCAGAGCCGGCGTCCGAAGAGCATCGGCGAGTTGCAGGCCGCCGCGAGGACCGGCGCGGCCACGGCCTGGGTCAGGTTGTAGAGCGAGGCGAACTCCTCGGGACCGACCTGGAAATGCGCCTGGAAGCTGGCGTTGCACGCTTCGACCATCACGCTCTCGTGGCGGATGATGAGC
This sequence comes from Thermoanaerobaculia bacterium, assembly GCA_050186295.1. GTDB lineage: Bacteria > Acidobacteriota > Thermoanaerobaculia > Multivoradales > JAGPDF01 > JAGPDF01. The sequence goes on from JBFWYP010000011.1 coordinate 56,183, forward strand.
TCGTCCGTTCCCTTGATGTAGAACTCGTAGGCACTGCCGCGCAGCCGTCGCATCGCCTCGTTGAGGGCGAAGTAGCGCGGCTTGGGCGTCATGTTCTCGAGCGTCAGGTCCGAGATGTCGAGCGTCGGCAGGATCCCCGCCATGACCACGTCGGCGCCCAGGGAATGGGCGGCCTCGCGGGCCTGCACCAGGAAACCGGTGAGCTGCTGCTCCATGCGGCGCAGACAGTCGCCGCCGAAGTCGAGCGGGTCGGTGTTGAACTCGAGGTTGAAGCGCGCGAGCTCGGTGGTGAAGTGATGGTCGCCGAGATGCTCGATCATCTCCATGGCGAGCGGCGCCGGATTGAAGGCGCGATCGACCAGGAAGAGCTCCTGCTCGGCGCCGATGCGGCGCACGCCGGACTCGATCGCTCCCGAGCGGAGCATCGTCTCGAGCGCCTGCAGGTCGCCGATCAGGCGCCGGGTGAAGCCGCGCAGCGATTCGGAGTTGAGCTCCTTGACTTCCTGTTCACCCATGGCGATCGTGCCCTCCGCGTCGATCGCCGGCAGTCTAGCGCGGACCGATTCAGGCCGGTGCGACGACCTCGGGGGCGAAGGCCGGGTGGACGAGCCGGCCGTCGCGGGCGAGCAGGGTGCCGGCGACGACGTCGTCGTCCCCGGGGATCGCGAGCTGACCGCCCTTCCACAGCAGCTGCAGGAAGTTCCACAGGTTCCGCGAGTAGAGGAGGCTGGCGTCCGCCGGGAGCGACGCGGGGAGGTTGGACGGGCCGAGGATCTGGACCCCTCCGTGCTCGACGACGTCGTCGGCGCGGGTCAGCTCGCAGTTGCCGCCCTGCGCGGCCGCGATGTCGACGACGATCGATCCCGGCTTCATCGCCTCCACCATGGCGCGGGTGAGGAGGACCGGCGCCTTCTTTCCCGGAACCTGGGCGGTAGTGATCACCACGTCGGCGGCGGCGATCCGCGCCGTGAGGATGGCGCGCTGCTGGTCGAGGAACTCGCGCGAGACCTCCTTCGCGTAGCCGCCGCTGCCCTCGGCCGACGGCATCTGCGGCAGGTCGATGAAGCGGCCGCCGAGCGATTCGACCTGCTCCTTGACGACCGGGCGGACGTCGGACACCTCGACCACGGCCCCGAGCCGGCGCGCGGTCGCCAGCGCCTGCAGTCCGGCGACGCCGGCGCCCAGGATGACCACGCGCGCCGGCTGGATCGTGCCGGCGGCGGTCATCAGCTGGGGAAAGTACTTGCCCAGTCGGCCGGCCGCGAGGATCACCGCCTTGTAGCCCGAGATCGAGGCCTGCGACGAGAGCACGTCCATCGACTGCGCCCGGGTAGTGCGCGGGACGAGCTCCATCGAGAAGAGGACCAGGCCGCGCTCCACCAGTCGGCCGACGACCTCGGTGTTGCGGTGCGGGTCGAGCAGGCCGAAGAGGTAGGCCCCGGCGCGCGGTAGCTCGGCTTCGGTCGGCGACGGCGGCGCGACCTTGAAGAGGATGTCGGCGCTCCGCCAGCCGGCGGCGCCGTCGACGATGCGTGCGCCGCTGGCTTCGAAGGCGGCGTCCGGAAAGCCGGCCTCGCGCCCGGCGTCGTGTTCGATCAGCAGCTCGAGGCCGGCGTGCACGATCTTCTTCGCACTCTCCGGCGAGACGGCGACGCGCCGCTCGCCGGCGCGCGATTCCTGGGGCACGAACAGTGTCGTCATGGAACGATTCTCCCGTTTCCGCGACCGCTGCGATCGTACCTCAGTCCGAAGGTGCAGCGACCCGGTGTTCGGGGCGGGCGAGGTCGAGGAGGGTCTTGACCGGAGCGAACGTCCAGGCCGGGAGCTCGACGAAGATCGTCTCCCAGTCCGCCATCGCACCGTTCCAGAGCCCGGGGCGCTCGTAGACGCGCAGCCGGCGCGGACCCTCGCTCTTCCCGGCGACGAAGGCGCGGTCGGGATCGACGAAGCGACGGAGATCGAACGGGCGGCCGTCGGCGGCGCGGAGCGAGACCGCGAGGTCGACCGGATTGAAGTGCGTCGATCCCTGCCAGATCGCCGCCTGGTCGTCGTCCGCGAGGTTCACCTCGGCGGACTCGACGATCTGCAGCGACGGCCGGCCGTCCTTGCCGGCGACCCAGAACGGCCCGCCGCCCGGTTCGCCCGAGTTGGCGACCACGGCGCAGGCGCGCAGCGGACGTGAGCGGTCGGTGCGCCGCTCCTCCCGCTCGAGGAGAACGCCGAGGAGGAGCAGCCGGGTGCGGGCGATCTCGCGGTGGCGCGACGGCGGCAGGATGTTGTCGATGTTCTTGATCAGGACGAGGTCGGCGCCGTCGTCGCCCAGGCGGGCGAGATTGTCGAGCAGGGCGCCGTGCCCGGAGGGCCGCAGCAGGAGCCGGCCGTCGGCCTGGCGTGCGACCGCGCCCGACGGGTCGAGCGCGATCGCCCGGGTCGAAGGCAGCTGCTCCGAGAAGCCGATCTCGAGCCCAGCGCCGACGCGCTCGCGCCACTGCGTGCGGACCGCTGTGAACTCGCTCCGGAACTCCGCCGGAACGGTGAAATGGAAGCGCGTCCGGCCGTCGCGGTCGGTGAGGTACCAGAGCCCCTCCGCGATCTGGTCGTCGAAGGCGGTGCGGAGCGTGCCGTCCTCGAGGTGGAACGGCAGCAGCGCCTTGGGGAGCGCAGCGAACGCCTGACCCTCCGATGAGAGGAACCAGTCGGCGAGCGGGGTCGTCCCGGCGCGCCGGGCGATCTCCCTGCCAATGGCGGTTCCGGGCAGCGCCGCGAGGGTGGCGGCGGTCTCCTGCGCATCGGCGGCCTCGCGCCCGAGGACGGCGCGGAACATCCGGGTCGCCGCTCCCGACGCGGGCACGAACTTGGTGAGCCGCCCGGCGTCCCGCGCCGCGCGTCCGCGCTCGACGAGCTCCTCTTCACGTTCCGGCGGGAGCCGGAGGACGCCGTCGCCTGCCGTGGCCGGACGCAGCAGCCGCAGCCGGGCGGGAGGGTTCTCGAGGAAGGCGAGCTGATGGAGCGCCTCGGCGGCGTCGATTCCGGCCGCGGAGAGCTCGGCGAGGTCCGCGGGGGAGAGGGTCCGGCCGTCGCTCACGGTGCGCGTCAGCCCCGGAAGTCGGGCAGGCGGTCGTCGAGCTCGACGAGCCGCTTCGCAGCGGCGTCCTTCGGCGACAGGAGCGGCTCGGCGACCGGCCACTCGATGCCGATCGCGGGATCGTTCCAGGCGATCGCGAGATCGGCCGCGGGGTCGTAGAGCGCGGTGCACTTGTATTCGACCTGGGCGCGCTGGGACAGGACGCAGAAGCCGTGGGCGTAGTCGGGCGGCACCCAGAGCTGGCGGAAGTTCTCGGCCGAGAGCTCGGTCGCGAACCAGTTGCCGAAGGTGGGGGAGCCGCGACGGATGTCGACCGCGACGTCGAAGATCGTCCCCTCCGTACAGCGGACGAGCTTTCCCTGCGAGTTCGGCAGCTGGACGTGCAGGCCGCGGAGCGTGCCGCGGGCCGACAGCGAGTGGTTGTCCTGCACGAACTCGAGATCGAGACCGGCGGCGGCGAACTTTCCGGCGTGGAAGACCTCGAGGAAGAAGCCGCGCTCGTCGCGGAAGACCGCCGGCTCGACGACCAGCACGCCGGGAAGCGCGGTCTCGACGAACCTCACTTTGCGGGCCGCTCCTCGCGCGCGACGCGGCGCAGATAGTCCGCGTACTCGGTCTTTCCGAGCTCGTCGGCGAGACGCAGCAGGTCGGCGGCGCCGAGATAGCCCATGTGGAGCGCGATCTCCTCGAGACAGGCGACCTTGAGACCCTGGCGCTGTTCGACGGCGCCGATGAACTCGGAGGCCTGGAGGAGCGACTCGTGCGTGCCGGTGTCGAGCCAGGCGATGCCGCGGCCGAGGACCCGGACGGCGAGATCGCCGGCCTCCAGGTAGTGACGGTTGACGTCGGTGATCTCGAGCTCGCCGCGCGGCGACGGCTCGAGGTTCGCGGCGATTTCGAGGACCCGGTTGTCGTAGAAGTAGAGGCCGGTAACGGCGAGGTTCGATCGCGCCTTCTGCGGCTTCTCCTCGAGCGAGACGGCGTGCCCCGTGGCGTCGAGCTCGACCACGCCGTAGCGCTCCGGATCGCGCACCCGGTAGGCGAAGACCGTGGCGCCGCGCTCGCGCTTCGCGGCGACCTCGAGATCCTCGGGAAAGCCGTGGCCGTAGAAGATGTTGTCGCCGAGCGCCAGCGCCACCCGGTCGTCGCCGACGAAGTCGCGGCCGATCAGGAACGCCTGCGCCAGGCCGCCCGGGTGCGGCTGCGCCGCGTACGAGATCCGCACACCGAAACCGGAGCCGTCGCCGAGCAGGCGCTCGAAGCTCGGCAGGTCGTGCGGGGTCGAGATGAGCAGGATGTCGCGGATGCCGGCGAGCATCAGGCTCGACAGCGGGTAGTAGACCATCGGCTTGTCGTAGACCGGCAGGAGCTGCTTCGAGACGCCGCGCGTCACCGGGTAGAGTCGCGTGCCGGAGCCGCCGGCGAGGACGATTCCCTTCATCGGGCGAGTATATCGGCGGGCGCGGCGCCTCCCGGGCGCCCGGCGGGAGGTTAGGATCGCCGCATGACACCCTGGCAGGCCGCGATCCTCGCCCTCGTCCAGGCAGTCACCGAATTCCTCCCGATCTCCTCTTCGGGTCACCTGATCCTGATGCCGCGGCTCCTCGGATGGGGCGATCAGGGGCTCGAGTTCGACATCGCCACCAACACCGGAACGCTCCTCGCGGTGATGCTCTACTTCCGCGACGATCTCCGGAAGATGGCGCGCGCCCTGCCGGCGAGCCTCACGTCCGACGGCCGTGCCGAGCGGCCCGAGGCGCGACTCCTCTTCTCTCTCGCCCTGGGGACGATCCCGGCCGCGGTCGTCGGCCTGCTCGCCAAGGACTGGATCTCGACCTACGGCCGCGATCCCCGGCTGATCGCCGCGACGGCGATCTTCTACGGCGGGTGGCTGATCTATGCCGACCGGGCGGGTACGAAGATCCGCGGCGAGGACGGCTTCGGGGTCCGCGAGGCGCTGCTCATCGGCGCCGCCCAGGCGCTGGCGCTGGTGCCCGGGACTTCGCGCTCGGGAGTCACGATGACGGCGGCGCTGCTGCTCGGCTTCGCGCGTCCGGCCGCGGCGCGCTTCTCGTTCCTGCTCTCGGTTCCGATCGGACTGCTGGTGGCGGCGAACCAGCTCAAGGACATCATCCTCGGCGAGCCGCTGGGTGTCGCGCCGCTGCCGCTGGGGATCGGGATCGCCGTCGCCGCGGCGGCCGGCTTCGCGGTGATCGCCCTCTTCCTCGCCTGGATCCGCCGCCGGCCGCTGGCGCCGTTCGGCTGGTACCGGATCGCGCTCGGGATCGCTCTACTGCTGCTCTTCCGCGCCTGAGCCGGCCGCGCCCTTCGGCGGAAAGAGCCAGGAAGCGACGATCGCGCCGGCGAGGAGCGCGACGATGATGCCGAGCGACCAGCCGATCGGGAAGTGCCACCACTCGGAGAGCAGCATCTTGAGCCCGACGAACGAGAGCACCAGCCCGAGGCCGTACTTGAGGTAGTGGAATCGGCCCATCAGACTGGCGAGCAGGAAGTAGAGCGAGCGCAGGCCGAGGACCGCGAAGATGTTCGACGAAAAGACGAGGAACGGGTCGCGCGTCACGGCGAAGATCGCGGGAATGGAGTCGACAGCGAAGACGACGTCGATGACGTCGACCACGACGAGCACGAAGAAGAGCGGGGTCGCCAGCAGCTTGCCGGCCTCGCGGACGAAGAAGCGATCGCCGTGATAGTCGGACGTCACCGGCAGGAACCGCTTGCACAGCAGGAGCACCGGATTCTTCGACGGGTCGATCGACTCGTCGCCGGCGAAGATCAGCTTGACGCCGGTGTAGACGAGGAAGCCGCCGAAGACGAAGATCGCCCAGGCGAAACGGGCGAGGAGCGCCGCGCCGGCGACGATGAACACGCCGCGCAGGAAGATCGCTCCGAGGATCCCCCAGAAGAGGACGCGATGCTGGTGCTCCGCCGGCACCGCGAAGTAGGTGAAGATCACCAGGAAAACGAACAGGTTGTCGACCGAGAGGGCGTATTCGATCAGGTAGCCGGTGACGAATTCGAGCGCCGTCGCGCCACCGAACTCGAACCCGAGGTAGGCGGCGAAGAGCGCGCCCATCGAGACGAAGAACAGGGTGTTGCGCACCGCCGCCCGGGCGGTCACCACCTTTGCGCCACGGTTGAGGACGAACAGGTCGAGCGCCAGCAGCAGACAGCAGCCGACCAGGAAGGTCGTCCAGAGCACGGGGGAGGCGATCGAGGTCATCACGGGAGCGGATCGCCGCGAATACGGACGCGACCTCCGGGGAGCGCGAGTCTACCGGAGCGGAGGCGGCGCGAGCGGCGTGTAGACTCTCCGCGCGTGGCACTCTTCCTCACCTTCGAGGGTCTCGACGGCAGCGGCAAGTCGACCCATCTCAAAGCGGCCGCCGCCTGGTTCGCCGAGCGCGGACTGCCGCACGTCGTCACGCACGAGCCGGGCGGGACGCCGCTCGCGCAGGCGATCCGCGAGGTCTTCCTCGACCGCAAATGGGGCCAGATGGACGGCGTGGTGGAGCTCCTCCTGGTTTTCGCGAGCCGCCGTCAGCACCTGATCGAGAAGATCGAGCCGGCGCTCGCCGCCGGAACGCACGTACTCTGCGACCGCTTCACTGATTCGACGCGCGCCTACCAGGGTGCCGGCCGCGGTCTCTCCGCGGTGACGATCGACCGCATCGAGGAGATCGCCACCGGCGGCCGCCGGCCCGACCTCACCCTGCTGTTCGACCTCCCGGCCGATCAGGCGCGGGCGCGCGGCTTGTCGAAGAGCCGACGGCGGGCCGACAGCGTCGACCGTCTCGACGTCGAGTCGCTCGCCTTCTACGAGCGGGTCCGCGCGGGGTACCTCGGACTGGCCGCGGCCGAGCCGCACCGGTTCCGCATCCTCGACTCGTCGGCGTCGGTCGACGAGACGGCGGCGGCACTTCGTGCGACGCTCGAGGACCTCTTGCCGCGGTTCACGGGGAGCGTCGCCTGACGGAGCGCGCCGCCCTCCTCGCCGCACGTCTCGCGCCGGCCGGTGCGCTCGCCGTCGCCGGCCGGCTCTACCCCGCGGTGATTCTGCACGGAGGCTCGGCCGATGAACGCGGAGAGGCGGCGCTCGCGCTCGCCCGCCGGCTGCTCTGCGAGCGCGCGCCGGAGGAGCGGCCGTGCGGCGTCTGCCGCCACTGCGTGCGCATCGTTGCCGGGGGCGGAAGCGGGGACGACGAGGCGTTCCATCCCGATTTCGCCTGGCTCCTCCGCGACCTCAAGACGTCGACCTCGGCCGAGGCGACGCGTGAGTTCCTGCGCGCCGCGCAGCTCACGCCGTTCGAGGCGCGCGGACAGGTGTTCGTCGTCGCCGAGGCCGACACGCTCACCGCCGAAGCGTCGGACTCCCTGCTCAAGGCGATCGAGGAGCCGGGCCTCAAGGCGCCGCGGCACTTCCTCTTCCTCGCCCGTTCGCGGATCGACCTGCCTCCGACGCTGCGCAGCCGGTCGCTTTCGGTCTTTCTCGGTTCGATCGGACGTCCGGAGGCGGCGGAGATCGGAACCGTCGCGCAGGACCTGCGCGCGAACGCTGCGCGTGCGGCCGCCGCGACGAGCGGCGAGGGGGCGCTCCTGCGCCTCGATATCGCGCACCGGCTCGCCTCGGCCGGCGACTTCGACGACCCGCGCGCCTCGGCCCCCTGGACCCACGCCGCGGCGATCGTCCTCGAAGCGGCGACGCCGCGCGACGGGGAGGAGTTGCCGGCCGGCCTCGCCCGCCGGCTGCTCGAGCTGGCGGAGGCGCTGGGAACGGCGGCGCCGCTCCGGTTGCGCGGCATTCCGGCCGAGCGGATCCTCGAAGGGCTGATCGCCCGGCACCTCGGCTGACGGCGCGACGCGGAGCGGCATGCGGTGATGACAACGGTTGTCATTGTGAGTCGTTCCACAATCGCAAAGCTCTGGAAACAAGAGGGTTGCAATTCGTGTCGAGGATCGTCGCACGGCACGCGGTTTGCGTCCCGATCCGGACGGTGAGAAACCTCCTGCGGCTTCCGATCGCCCTGCTGCTCCTCGCGGCGCCGGCCGCCGGCGCGACCAGGGACGACCCACCGCCGTCGGTCGACGAGTGGACGGTCGCGCTGCGCGCGGCGGGGCTCGACCGGTCGGCGGCCGGAAGCGCCTACGATCTCCCCGACGAACCGGACGCACCTCCCGCGGCGACGCAGGAGGAGCAGATCGCCGAGCTGGTCAACATCCAGCGCGCCGCCTGCCCGGTCAGCGGCTGGTGCACCGGACCGCGAGCTCCGCTCAAGTTCCTGCCGCTGCTCACCGGCGTCGCCGACGAGCACAGCGAGTCGATGGCGATCCACGACTATTTCTCGCACTGCGACTTCACCAGCGGCACCAACTCCGGACAGAGGGCCACGGCGGCGGGGTACATCTGGAACTTCGTCGGCGAGAACATCGCCGCCGGAAACTCGACGGCGTCCGCCACGATGGCCCAGTGGATGAACAGCAGCGGTCATCGCAACAACATCCTGAGCTCCAACTACCGCGAGCTCGGCGCGGGCTACTACCGTCAGACCGGCGATCTTTCGAACATCGACTACGACGCCAACGGCGACTGCGACTGCACCGACGCGGGAGAGAACTGCAGCTTCAATGCGCTCCAGTACTACTGGACCCAGGTCTTCGGTGCGCGGACCAGTGTCTATCCGATGATCATCGAGGGCGAGAAGCACCAGGTCACCACCGGCACGGTGGCGCTCTACGTCTACGGACCCGCGGGCGCCGACGACATGCGGTTCTCGAACGACGGCGTGACCTGGTCGAACTGGCAGACCTACCAGGCGGAGACGACCTGGCAGCTCGCCGGCGGAGACGGACTGCGCACCGTCTTCTCCGAGGTGCGCAACGGCTCGACGGTCTATCCGGCGTGCGACACGATCTGGCGCACCGGAGCCGGTGGGGGCGAGATCTTCAGCGACTCGTTCGACTGCTACGGCTACGCCTCGTGGAGCCTGGTCTCCCCTTAGCCCCGTTCACTTGATCGGCGGGCGGCTGGGCCGGAGCTCCACCAGGCTCGGCAGGGCGTGCGCAGGGAAGGCCATCAGATCGACCACCGCGCGCGCAACGTCCTCCGGCTGGAGCCGCCAGCTGCCACCCTGGCGCATGCGACCGGCCCCGAAATCGGTCTCGACGCTGCCGGGGCAGATCGCCGCGATGCGGATTCCGAACTGCCGCAGATCGAGCATCGCCGCTTCCGACATTCCCACCATGCCGAATTTGCTGGCGTTGTAGGCGGCGCCGCTGGCGAACGGGTTCTTCGCCGCCAGCGAAGCGATGTTGAAGATCCAACCCGAGCCCTGCCGCTTCATGATCGGAGCGACGGCATGGATGCCGTAGAAAGCGCCGAACAGGTTGGTCTCGACGACGGCCCGGAAGTCGTCGCCGGTCATCTCGTCGACCGGAGCGAAACTGCCGACGCCGGCGTTGTTGACCAGGACGTCGAGCCGTCCGGTCTGCTCCTCGATCCGCGCGACCAGGGCGTCGACCTCTTCCTGCGCGCGCACGTTGCACAGGGCGGCGTCGACCTTCCCCGGATGGCGCTCGTCGAGCTCGCGCCGGGTCGTTTCGAGCAGCTCCGGGCTGCGGCCGCAGAAGAAGACGTGGTGCTCGCGCTCCAGCAGCGCCTCGACGATGGCGCGCCCGATCCCGCGGCTGCCGCCGGTGACGAGGGCGACCTGTTCGGCTGTTCGGTTCACTTGACGACCTCCGTATAATGGCGTCGATGTCGGTCCTGCGGCGACTCGTGCTCGTTCCCCTGATCGCGCTCCTCGCGCTGTCGGCGGCAGCACCGCTCGATGCGATGCGCTGCGAGACGAAGCGCGCCTGTCCGATGATGGCGAATCGGGCCGGACTTTGCCATCCGCAGGGCGCGGCGACGGGAAACCGCCCGGGAGAGCTCTCGGTGCCGATGGACTGCTGCCGCCAGTCGGCGATCGCCGCCGCGGCGCCGGCCGTCCCCGGGACCGCTCGTCAGCAGGCTGCCCTGCCGGAGATCGCCGCGCTTCCGTTGCCGCTCCGGCACGAACCGGCAGCCGCTGCACACCGCGCGAATCACCAGGCTCTCGGCCTCTTCACCCTCCACGCCGTCTGGCGCATCTGATCCCGGCTTCGTAGGCGAAGTGTGTCCGGCGGAATCGTTCCGCCCGGACGCTTCCGTTCGCGAATTCGAAGTCGGAGGCTCTCGATGCGGTTCTCGTCGTGCTGGATTCTCCTGCCGTTCCTGCTCCTCCCGGCCGCCCGCAGCGGCGCGCAGTCGATCGAGCTCGCCGAGCTCGAGCGCGAGGCGCTCGCGAGCTCACCACGCCTCGCCGAAGCCGCGGCGCGCCGCGACGCTGCGTTGGCGCTCGTCCCCGGAGCGCGGGTCGCCGCCGATCCGGCGCTCGAGCTCTGGGTGCGGAACGCCCTCCCCGGTCTGAGCAACCCGGGCACCGACACGACCGAGGTCGAGCTCATGGTCGTCCAGCCCGTGCGGTACCCCGGCAAGCGCGGCGCCTGGCAGGAGCTCGCGGCGGCCGAGGCGACGCTCGCCACGGCCGAGGTGGCGAGCGCCTCGCGCGCGGTCGTCACCGAAGTGCGGACGCTCTACGCCGAGCTCGTCGCCACCGACCGCGAACAGCGCGTCCTCGCCGAAGCCCATGAGCTCCAGGAGCTGCTGATCGCGACCGCACGGGTTCGCTTCGGCACCGGACAGGAGGAAGCGCTCGCCGTCCTCGAGGCCGAGTTGGCTTCCAACCGCCACGACCTCGTGCTCGACGAGGTCTACTCCCGTTTCGTCGCGCTGCGCGCCCGGCTCGCCGCTCTGACGGGCCGCCGGCCCGAGGAGCTGCCGTTGCAGGTGGGCACGCTTCCGGAGCCGATCTTCGCCGTCTTCGAGGGGCCGCTGCCGTTCGATCCCGAGGCGCCGCGACTGGTCGCCGCCAGGGCGCGGGTGCACGCCGCGGAGAGCCGGTTCGAGGCGGCCCGGCTCGATCTCCGTCCCGACTTCGCGGTCGGCGGCGGCTTCACCTGGCCGGAAGGACGCGATCCGGCTCTCACCGCGAAGCTCGGCATCGACCTGCCGTTCCTGCGCCGGCGGCGGATGGCGCCGCGCGTCGACGCCGCGGAGGCGGCACTCCGGGCCGAACAGTCGGCCTATCGCCAGCTCGAGCTCGAGCTGGCAGCGCAGGGGAGCGAGTGGGGCGCCGAGCGGGACCGGCTCGAGCGCGCGCTCGAGGCGCTCTCGGGCGCCGTCGTGCCGCGCACCAGCGCGGCGCTCGACGCCGCCCGCGTCGCCTTCCTCAACGAGCGTCTGCCGTTCTCCCGTCTGCTCGAGCTGCAGAACGAGTGGTTCCACGCGCGCGTCGATCTCGAGCGCGTCGAAGCCGAGCGCTTCGCCGTCTGGGCGCGGTGGCAGGAGGTCGCACGACCGGGAACCGTGCCGCTGGCGAGCGAACCGAAGCAGCAATCCGAGGTGCAGCCATGAGTCCTTCCGCCGCTCAGCCTCTCCGTGTCGCCGTCTGCCTGCTGCTGCTCGTGGCGCTCGGCTGCGGCGCTCCGGCGAGCGAGAACGTCGACAACGATCCGTACACCTGCCCGATGCACCCCGAGTACGTCTCGGACCGGCCCGGGGACTGTCCGATCTGCAACATGTCCCTGGTGCGGCGGAGCACGCTCGGAGCGGGGAGCGAACCGGCGGGCAACCACGGAGGACGCGCCGGCGTCGAGCTCTCCGAGAAGGGGAAGGCGCTCGCCGGCGTGGTCACCGCGGTCGCCCGCCGCGAGTCGCTCGCGCGGACGATCCGGGCCGTCGGCACCGTGGTCGCCGACGAGCGCCGCCAGGTGAAGGCCGCGACCAAGGTCTCGGGCTGGGTCGAGAAGTTGCGGGTGTCGTCGACCGGCGAGTTCGTCCGCAAGGGGCAGCCGGCGATGGAGATCTACTCGCCGGAGCTGCTGGCGGCGCAGGGGGAGTACCTGTTGGCTCGAGACGCGGCGGCACGATTCGCCGGTTCGGCTCTGCCCGAGGTGCGCCGCGGTGGCCAGGACCTCCTGATCGCGGCACGGCGGCGCCTCGAGCTGTTCGATGTGCCGGAGTCGATGATGCTCGAGCTGGATCGCACCCGCACCGCGCGGCGGACGGTCGAGCTCGCGGTCCCAGCGACCGGTTTCGTCACCTCGAAGGAGGTCATCGAAGGGCAGGAGGTACGCCCCGGGATGGAGCTCTTCACCGTCACCGACCTGTCGCGCGTCTGGGTCGAGGCGAGCTTCTTCGAGTCGGAGGCGCGGTTCCTGGCCATCGGAACGCGGGCGGAGCTCGTGCTGCCGTTCGACGGGGGCTCGCGTCGTCCGGTGCGGGTCAGCTATCTCTATCCCACCCTCGATCCGGCGGCGCGGACGCTCACGGCCCGGTTCGAGCTCGACAATCCCGGATTCGAGCTGCGGCCGGGGATGTACGTCGACGTCGAGCTCTCGGTCGCATCGGGCGAGCAGGTGGTGATTCCCGACTCGGCGGTGCTCGACTCCGGAGTGCGCAGGATCGTCTTCGTCGAGAGCGCGCCCGGGCGCTTCGACCCGCGCGAGGTCGAGACCGGTGAGCGCTCCGACGGCATGGTGGCGATCCTGCGCGGGGTGGAGGACGGGGAGCGTGTCGCGACGCGCGCCAACTTCCTGCTCGACGCCGAGTCGCGGCTCCGCGCCGCGCTTCCTCCGGCAGGGGAGTCGCCGTCGCCCTCGCACGCGGAGCATCGATGATTCTCGGCAAGGTCATCGGCTTCTCGGCGCGGCACCGGGCGCTGGTCCTCCTCGTGGTGGCGGCGCTCTGCGTCGTGGCCTGGAAGTCGCTCGAGCGGATCCGGCTGGACGCGCTGCCGGACCTCTCCGACACCCAGGTGATCGTCGAGACGACCTGGGACCGCTCGCCCGACATCGTCGAGGACCAGGTCACCTACCCGGTGGTCAGCGCCCTCCTCGGGGCGCCGAAGGTGAAGGCGGTGCGTGGCTTCTCCGACTTCGGCCGCTCGCTGGTCTACGTCCTGTTCGACGACGGGACCGATCTCTACTGGGCGCGATCGCGCGTCCTCGAGCTGCTGTCGAACATCCAGGGCGACCTCCCGGACGGCGTCCGGCCCGAGCTCGGCCCCGACGCAACCGGAGTCGGCTGGGTCTTCCAGTACGCGCTGATCGACCGCAGCGGCCGGCTGGCGCTCGACGAGCTGCGTTCGCTGCAGGACTGGACGGTGCGCTTCGCGCTGCGCAGCGTGCCGGGGGTTTCGGAGGTCGCCTCGTTCGGTGGCTTCGTGCGCGAGATCCAGGTGATCGCCGACCCCAATCGCCTGGCGTCGTACGGCATTCCGATCGGCGAGCTGGTGACGGCGATCCGGACCGGCAACGACGAGAGCGGCGGCCGGCTCCTCGAATGGAGCGGAGCGGAGTACATGGTGCGCCTGCGCGGATACGCGCGGACGCCGGACGAATTCGGCGCCATCGTCGTGCGCTCCACGGCGGGCGGGCTGCCGATCCGGGTGCGCGACCTGGCGCGCGTCGAGCTCGGTCCCGCTCCGCGGCGCGGCGTCGCCGACCTCGATGGCGAGGGGGACGTCGTGGGCGGCATCGTCGTCGCCCGCCACGGCGAGAACGCGCTGCGCGTCATCGAGCGGGTGAAGGCGAAGCTCGCCGACCTCGGCCGCAGCCTCCCGGAGGGAGTCGAGGTCGTGGCCACCTACGACCGCTCCGATCTGATCCTGCGGGCGCTGTCGACGCTCCGCCACGAGCTCCTGCTCGAGATGATCGTGGTGTCGCTGGTGATCCTGCTCTTCCTCTGGCACTTTCCTTCGGCGGTCGTGCCGATCGTCACGATTCCGGTCTCGGTCCTGCTCTCGTTCATCCCGCTCTACCTGCTCGGCATCAGCGTCAACATCATGTCTCTCGCCGGCATCGCGATCTCGATCGGCGTGCTCGTCGACGGCGCCATCGTCGAGGTCGAGAACGCCTACAACCGGATCCAACTCTGGCAGGCTGCGGACGGGGCGGCGACCGGAAAGAGCTTCCACGACGTGCGCCTGGCGGCGCTCCAGGAGGTGGGACCGTCGGTTTTCTTCTCCCTCCTGGTGATCGCCGTCGCCTTTCTGCCGATCTTCGCCCTGGTCGACCAGGAGGGGCGCCTGTTCGGGCCGCTCGCCTGGTCGAAGAACCTGGCGATGTTCGTGGCGGCACTTCTCGCCGTGACGCTCGATCCGGCGTTGCGGATGCTGTTCACGCGCGGCGAGCCGTTCACCTTCCGCCCGCGCTGGCTCGCCCGGGCGGCGACCTCGGTCCTCGTGGGGCGCTACCACGCCGAGGAGAGGCATCCGATCTCGCGCGCCATCCACGCGGTCTACGAGCCGGTCTGTCGCGCCGTGCTGCGGCGACCGAGGACGACCATCGCCATCGCGCTTGCGATTCTCGCTCTGTCGCTCCCGGCCTACTTCCGGCTCGGGTCGGAGTTCATGCCGCCCCTCGCCGAAGGGACGATCCTCTACATGCCGACGACGCTGCCCGGGATCTCGATCGGCGAGGCGGCGCGCCTCCTCGAGACGCAGGACCGGATCCTCGCCGGATTTCCCGAGGTCCTCACGGTGCACGGCAAGGCGGGCCGCGCCGACACCTCGACCGATCCCGCGCCGCTTTCGATGTTCGAGACGGTGGTGGCGCTCCGTCCGCCCGGAGAGTGGCGCTCGCGCGACGTCTGGTACGAACGGTGGCCCGGATTCCTGAAGCCGCTCCTGCGCCCGTTCTGGCCCGACCGGATCACGCACGAAGAGCTGGTGGCCGAGATGGACCGGGCACTGCGCATTCCGGGGGTCACCAACGCCTGGACGCAGCCGATCCAGGCGCGGCTCGACATGCTCTCCACGGGCCTGCGGACGCCGGTCGGGATCAAGGTCCTGGGTGCCGATCTCGAAGAGCTCGAGCGGCTCGGTGCGCGGATCGAAGCGCTGGTGCGCGACGTCCCGGGGACGAGGAGCGCGTTCGCCGAGCGCGTCGCCGGCGGATACTTCGTCGACATCACTCCGCGGATCGACGCGCTGGCGCGCTACGGCGTGCGGGTGGAGGAGCTCCAGGGAGTTCTCGCGGCGGCGATCGGCGGCGAGTCGGTGACCATGACGGTCGAGGGCCGGGCGCGCTACCCGGTGAGTGTGCGCTACCCGCGCGAGCTGCGCGACGATCCCGACCGGCTCGCCCGGGTGCTCGTTCCGGTCGCCTCGGGAGCGCAGATCCCGCTCGCCCAGCTGGCGACGATCGAGGTGCAGCACGGGCCGGCGATGATCCGCGACGAGAACGGCTTCCTCGCGGCCTACGTCTTCGTCGACGTCGCCGGCCGCGACATCGGCTCCTGGGTGCGCGACGCCAAGGCGCGCGTGGCGAGCGAAATCTCGCTGCCGACCGGTACGACGCTCGCGTGGAGCGGGCAGTGGGAGAACATGATCCGTGTCCGCGATCGACTGCGCTGGATCGTGCCGGCGACGATCCTCCTGATCTTCTTCCTTCTCTACGTCAACCTGAAGTCGGGCTTCCAGGCCGGACTGGTCCTCGCGACGATCCCGTTCTCGGCGATCGGCGCGATCTGGCTCTTCCATCTCCTGGGCTACGACGTCTCGATCGCCGCCTGGGTCGGCCTGATCGCCCTCCTCGGCCTCGACGCCGAGACGGCGGTCTTCATGCTCCTCTTCCTCGACCTGTCGTGGAAGGAGGCGCGGGAGCGCGGCGAGCTCGGCACCGCGGAGGGGGTCGACGAAGCGATCGTCCACGGCGCGGTGAAGCGCGCGCGCCCGAAGATGATGACGGTGGCTGCGGCGTTCCTCGGCCTGCTGCCGATCCTCTTCTCGACCTCGGCCGGAGCTGACGTGATGAAGCGGATCGCGGCGCCGATGATCGGCGGGCTGGTGACCTCGTTCCTCGTCGAGCTGCTCGTCTACCCGGCGGTTTACAAGCTGTGGAAGCGGCGCAGCGAGTTGCGGAACGGGGCGGGAGGAGACGCGGAGCCGGGACTGCCGGCGGAGGAGCCGGCGTGAACCGCGTGCGACAGGAAATCGAAGAGCACACGAGAAAGGAGCTGGTCATGAACAGGAACAGGAAATCGTATTCGTCGGGCGTGGGCGCCCTCGCGCTGCTGGCGGCGCTCGTGGCGCCGGTGTCGGCGTCGGCGGCAGCGGCGAAGGATCCGGCCCCGGACGTCGCGGGGCTGGTCGCGCTCTACGTTCCGATCCAGGAGGAGCTTGCCGCCGACTCGGTCCTCACCGTACGCGAGAAGGCGGCGAAGCTCGCCTCCGCCGCATCGTCCGCGGGGGAATCGGCGAAGGAGGTCGCTGCGGCCGCCCGGGCGATGAACGGCACGCGGATCGACGACCTGCGGGAACAGTTCAAGGCGCTGTCGACGGCGGTGGCGCGCCTCGTCGAGGGGAACGCCGTCGACGGTCACGGGATCTACTACTGCCCGATGGCGGGTGCCTACTGGGTACAGAAGAAGGGGGAGGTGGCGAACCCGTACTACGGCGAGGAGATGCTCCGCTGCGGCGCCCCGGCCGCCCGGGTCGAGAGCTGAGCGACGACGATGGCCCCGCTGCACGTTCTCCCCGACACGCCGCCCCTCGTGCGCGATCCGGTGTGCGGCATGGCGGTCGATCCCGCGACGGCGAAACATCGCTCCCACCACGCGGGGGCCGACGTCTTCTTCTGCTCGGCCGGCTGCAAGGCGAAGTTCGACACCGACCCGGAGCGGTACAGCGGATCCTCGGGCTACGAGCCCATGGAGTCTCAGAAGACTCGCCAGAAGGAGCCCGTTGCCGGTGGCCTCTGGGTCTGCCCGATGGACCCCGAGGTCGAGAGCGACCGGCCGGGGCCCTGCCCGAAGTGCGGCATGGCGCTCGAACCGGCGATGCCGGAGGCCGGCGGGTCGAAGACCGAATGGACCTGCCCGATGCATCCCGAGATCGTCCGCGACCGACCCGGGAGCTGTCCGATCTGCGGCATGGCGCTCGAACCGCGAACGGTGACCGTCGACGACGCGCCGAACCCCGAGTACGTCGAGATGAAACGGCGCTTCTGGATCGCTGTGCCCCTGGCCGCCGCCACCCTGCTCCTCGCCATGGGCGAGATGCTGCCGGGCGACCCGCTCGGCCGCTGGATGTCGCCCGGGATGCGGCTGTGGCTGCAGTTCGCTTTCGCGACGCCGGTCGCGACCTGGGCCGCCTGGCCGTTCTACCAGCGGGCGGTCGCTTCGGTCCGCAACCGCAGCCTCAACATGTTCACGCTCATCGGGCTCGGCATCGCGGTGGCGTTCGGCTTCAGCCTGGTCGCCCTCTTTGCTCCGGCGCTCCTGCCGCACACGATGCGCCACGGTCCGGGTGGGCTGCCCCCGGTCTATTTCGAGGCGGCGGCGGTGATCACCGCGCTCGTGCTGCTCGGGCAGGTGCTCGAGCTCCGGGCAAGGGGAGAGACCAGCTCGGCCCTGAAGAAGCTGCTGGGAATGGCGGCCAAGGAGGCTCGTCGGATCGCCGCCGACGGCAGCGAGAAGGACGTGCCGCTGGACGAGGTGCGGGTCGGCGACAAACTGCGCGTCCGCCCCGGCGAGAAGGTGCCGGTGGACGGCGTCGTCCTCGAAGGGCGGAGCGCCGTCGACGAGTCGATGGTGTCGGGCGAACCGCTGCCGGTCGAGAAGTCGGAGGGATCGCAGGTCGTCGGCTCGACGGTGAACGGCAACGGGTCGCTCGTCATCCGGGCGGAGCGTGTCGGCTCGGAGACGCTGCTGGCGCGGATCGTGAGCATGGTCGCCGCGGCGCAGCGCAGCCGCGCGCCGATCCAGAAGCTCGCCGACCGGATCTCGGCCTGGTTCGTCCTCGCGGTGCTGGCGATCGCCGCCGTCACCTTCGGACTCTGGGCGAGCTTCGGCCCCGAGCCGCGGCTGGCGCACGCACTGGTCAACGCCGTGGCGGTGCTGATCATCGCCTGTCCGTGCGCGCTGGGTCTGGCGACGCCGATGTCGATCATGGTGGCTTCGGGGCGCGGCGCCTCGATGGGGGTGCTGTTCCGCAACGCCGAGGCGATCGAGCTCCTCGGCGAGGTGGACACCCTGGTCGTCGACAAGACGGGAACGCTCACCGAGGGGCGGCCCCGCCTGACCGACGTGCGGATCGCCGACGGCTTCACTGCCCTGGAGGAGCAGGAGCTCCTCGGCCTCGTCGCCGGCATCGAGGCGGCCTCCGAGCACCCGTTGGCGGCGGCGATCGTCGCCGGTGCCGCCGAGCGCGGCGCGTCCGCGGCGGACTCCGCGACGGTCGAGAGCTTCGAATCGATCCCCGGGCAGGGGGTCCGGGGATCCGTCCGGGGGCATCGCCTGGCCGTCGGCAATGCCGAGTTGCTGGCTGACGAAGGCGCCGACACGGAGCGTCTCCGCTCGGCGGCGGAGCCGCTCCGACGCGACGGGATGACCGTCGTCTTCGTCGCCGTGGACGGCGCCGCTGCCGGTCTGCTGGCGGTCGCCGACCCGGTCAAGGAGTCGACGCCGGCAGCGATCCGCGAGCTCGGGGCCGACGGGTTGCGCATCGTCATGCTCACGGGCGACAACCGGGCGACCGCCGAAGCGGTCGCGGGGCGGCTCGGGATCAGCGAGGTGATCGCCGGCGTCCTGCCCGATCAGAAGCTCGCGGTCGTCGAACGGCTCGAGGGCGAAGGGCGCCGGGTGGCGATGGCCGGGGACGGAGTGAACGACGCGCCGGCGCTCGCCCGCGCCCGCGTCGGCATCGCCATGGGAACCGGCACCGACGTCGCCATGGAGTCGGCCGGCGTGACGCTGGTGAAGGGCGATCTGATCGGCATTGCCCGCGCCAGGAAGCTGTCCCGCGCGACGATGAAGAACATTCGCCAGAACCTGTTCTGGGCGTTCGCCTACAACACGCTCGGCGTTCCCGTGGCAGCCGGGATCCTCTATCCGTGGACCGGCTGGCTGCTGTCGCCGATGCTTGCCGCGGCGGCGATGAGCTTCTCGTCGGTGACGGTGATCGCCAACGCGCTGCGCCTGCGGCGCGTCGTTCTCTGACGGTCGCCGCCGCTCAGTCGCAGCGCGCGGACACCTCGCCGGCGATCGTCGCGCCGTCTTCGTTCTCGCATTCGACTGCGAGGTCGAGCTTGCGGACCAGCACGTCGTTGACGATCCAGCCGGTCGGAGCCAGCGTCATGTCGAAGCGGACGCAGTCCTCGCTGTAGAAGAGGACCGAGTGCTCGAACGGCGTCTCCAGGTCGTAGACGCGGAGCGCCGGGCCGTAGAGCGGGTCGACGACGAGGCGGACGGCGATCTGCTGCTCCTCGTCGATCAGATCGCCGCCGAGATAGTGCTCGAGGTCGCCGCTCTCGCAGCGGACCGGCACGATCTCGCCGCGCGGCTCGCCGAACGAGGCGACTTCGAACCGGCCGACTCCGGCGGCGCCCCCCGATCCGCTCGCCGACGTCGCGAGGTCGGCGCCAGGGTAGGCGGAGAAACAGCCCGCGAGGAGGAGCGGCGCGGGAAGGAGGAGGAGGCCGGAGCGGCGGCGGGAGCGCGGACTCATCGCTTCGTGGTGCGCTTCTTCGCAGCAGCGGCCGGGCGCTTCGTCGCCTTCGGAGCCGGCTTCCCGGCGGCCTTCTTCGCCGGCTTCTTCCCGGAGCCGGCGGCGCGCTTCGTCGCGGTGGCCTTCTTCACGGTGCTCTTCTTCGCCGCGCCCCGCTTCGCGGCGCTCTTCCTGGCGCCACTCCCTGCCGCCACCTTCTTCGTCGGTGGCTTCGCGCTCGCGGCGGTCGTCGCGCGCTCCGCCGCCTTCTTCTTCGGCGGCCGCGTCGCGACGGCGCCGGCCGCGCGCACTTCCTCGTACCGGCGGATGTAGTCGTCGACCGAGACCGAGGCGATCGAGGCGGCGATGACGTCGAGCGCCAGGTCTTCGACGCGGCGGAAGCGGACACACGACTTGCCCATGTCGAGCTTCTTGCCGGCCTTCTCGAAGCCCTCGCGGAACGCCCGCGCGGCCTCGTCGCCGAACATGTAGGGGCCGGTGAGGTAGAGCGAGAACTTGTTCTTCTGCGCCGCGAGGGCGACGTAGGCAAGCGGCTTGCCGTTGTAGGTGTCGGGATAGCGCGCGAGCGGGATCTCGTACGCCAGCATCCCCCAGTTCATCGTCTCGACGTAGCCGGTCGGGAGGTTCTCGAGAATGACGCGGCGGATCTCGGCGACGACGATCCGGCGATCGAGGGGCAGCTCGGACAGGTACTGCAGGACGGTGGAGGCGGCGCTCGAAACCATGGCGACTCCTTCCTCTCGGGTTGCGGCTACGATACCGGTTCCGCACGCCGGAGAACATGGCGGCGAACGAGGGCCTCATGACATTTGCACAGATCGACGAAGCGACCGACCTCGCCTTTCTCGAACGGTACCGCGGCAGCGGCCGGCTCGCTCACTGGATCGGCGGCGAAGAGGTCGCCGGCGGAGGTGACCATCAGCCGGTCTTCTGCCCCTGGACCGGCGAGGAGCTCGCCGTGGTTCCGCTGGCCGGGCTCCGGGAGGTCGACCGTGCGGTCGCCGCGGCGGCTGCCGCCTTTCCCGCCTGGCGGGATCGCAACCCCCGCGAGCGCGCGGCGGTCCTGCTCCGGTTCCGAACTCTGCTCGAGGCGGCGACCGACGAGATCGCCTGCTCGATATCGGCCGAGAACGGCAAGACGTTCGCCGAGGCGAAGGCCGAGGTTCTCAAGGGGATCGAGAGCGTCGAACTCGCCGCGGCGCTGCCGCATCTCCTCCCGGGCCGGATCTCCGAGGTGTCGCCGGGGATCGACTGCCTGCTGACCCGCGAGCCGCTCGGCGTCGTCGCCTCGATCACGCCGTTCAACTTCCCGGCGATGGTGCCGCTCTGGACGATTCCGCTGGCGCTCGCCGCCGGCAACGCGATGATCCTCAAGCCGTCGGAGCAGGTGCCGATGACTCCCCTCCGCCTGGCGCGGCTCCTCGCGGAGGCCGGGCTTCCGGCCGGGCTGTTCCAGGTCGTCCACGGCGGCCGGGACGCGGTGGAGGCGATCCTCGATCATCCGGGGATCCGGGCGGTCTCGTTCGTCGGCTCGACGCCGGTGGCGCGCGCCGTCTACCGGCGCGGCTCGGCGAGCGACAAGCGGGTGTTGGCGCTGGGCGGCGCCAAGAACCACCTGATCGCGATGCCGGACGCCGAGCCCGGCTCCACCGCCCGCGCGGTGCTCGAAGCCGCTACCGGCTGCGCCGGGCAGCGCTGCATGGCGGCGAGCGTGCTGGTGGCGGTGGGAGAGAGCGACGCGCTGCTCGAGCGCCTCGCCGAACTCGCGCGCACCCTCGTCGTCGGCCGCGACATGGGGGCGATCATCAGCGCTCCGGCGGCGGAGCGGATCCGCGGTGCGATCGCGC
This sequence comes from Thermoanaerobaculia bacterium, assembly GCA_050186295.1. Classification (GTDB taxonomy): domain Bacteria; phylum Acidobacteriota; class Thermoanaerobaculia; order Multivoradales; family JAGPDF01; genus JAGPDF01. Next base: position 77,722 of record JBFWYP010000011.1, read on the forward strand.
AGGCGGATCGCGACGGGGCGCGGATCGTGGTCGACGGCCGGGCGGCGGATCTGCCGCCGGCGCTCGCCGGCGGCTACTGGGTCGCCCCGACGCTGCTCGAGGGGGTGCGTCCTGGTTCGGCCGCGGCCCGCGACGAGATCTTCGGACCGGTCCTCTCGGTGATCCGCGTGCGGACGCTCGACGAGGCGCTCGAGATCGAGAACCGTAGCGAGTTCGGCAACGCCGCCGCGGTCTTCACCGGATCCGGCGCCGTGGCGCGCGAGGTCGCCCGCCGCGCGAGCGCCGGCATGATCGGGATCAACGTCGGCATTCCGGTGCCGCGCGATCCGTTCGGCTTCGGCGGCTGGAACGAATCGAAGTTCGGCGTCGGCGACATCACCGGCGAGGGCAGCCTCGCCTTCTGGACCCGCGACAAGAAGGTCACCGTGCGCTGGAACGCCGGCTGAGGGCCGGCGCCCTCAGGGGTTCGCCGACGACCAGGAGTGCGTGTTCCCGCGCTCGAAGCCGTCGCTGAAAACGAGGGCGTTCTCGAGCCGTACGACGGCGAACGAGCTGCCCCCCTCGCTGTTGGCCGCGAAGCCGGCCGCGACCGGACGCCCTCCGGAGAGGGTGAGCGCCAGGCCGCCGTCGAGACCGTTGGCGACGAGATCGATCTCCACCCGCTTGACCCCGTTGGCGTCGAACGAGTCGTCGAACGCTCCGGTCGCGAGGAGCCGGGCGAAGAAGAAACCGCCGGTCTGGGCGCCGTTGGCGTTGATCCGGCCGACGGCGAAGATCCTGCGGTCGCTCGACAGTGCGATGTTGTCGACGGTCGAACCCTCTTCCAGCGCGAGGTCCGGATAGCCGTAGTCGGAATCGAAGACGCCGGTGCTCGAGAGCCGGACGACGGTGCCGCTCGATGCACCCGAGACCTCGAGCGAGTTTCTCAGGCCGAGGTAGATCGAGCCGTCGACCGGATCGACGACGATCTGACTCGGGTTCAGCGTCGTGTCCGCCGGGGAGAAGGTCGCCAGGCCGTCGCCGCCGCCGAAGGACGGATCCTCGGCTCCGTTCGCCAGCCGGCGGTAGAGCCGGACCTCCAGCTGGCCCGAAGCCCGATGCGTGGCGGCCAGGAGGATCTTTCCGTCCGGCTGCGAGGCGACCTCCCAGGCGTTGTAGCCCGCCGTCCCGCCGGAGGCGATTCCGAGCCATCCGCTCGTGCCGAAGCTGGTGTCGGGATCGCCGGTGTCGGTGGCGTGGTAGAGAAAGAATCCCGCGGCACTTCCGGGGGCACACGCGCCGCAGTTCCCGACGAAGAGGTAGCCGTCCTCGTGCGAGGTCGTGCCCCAGGTGTTCTTGTAGCTCGCGAACGGGTAGCTGGCGACGGCGATCCCGCCGGAGCCGAAGGTACCGTCGACGTGGCCGTCCGCCGTCAATCGGACGAGGGCCGGCAGAGTCGCGCCGCCCGACGCTCCGGTCGTTCCGAGGAGGACCGCGCGGCCCTGCGCGTCGAGAACGATCGATTCGAGGTCGTCCTGGATCACGTTCTGGACGTCGATCGGAATCAGCTGCGTTCCGAGGATTCCCCAGGTCAGGTCGACGTCCCCGAGCCGGTTGTACCGGACGACTGCGAAATCGGTCGTGTTGCCGGCCGTTCCGGCCGATCCGCCGACCAGGATGGAACCGTCGGGGAGCGCCGCGACCGCCCGAGCCCGTGCCGAGGCGACGTCCCAGGTATAGGTCGCCCTGCCATCGAGGGAGAAGGTGGTGTCGAGGGCGCCGTCGTCGGCGAACAGGGCCGCCCCGGCGAAGAGCGACAGGGCGGCGAGCGAGCGGAATCCCGGGCGGTTCCAGGTGCGGGTCATGAAATGCCTCCGACAGGCAGAACGTGAGCGCAGCCGTTCGAGGGACATCGTGGTCCTCGGAGGCTCGGAGATTCCCCGGGGAGCCGATAGGATCCGCGGTCATGCCCCTCGAGCTCAGCTCTGCCCAGCGCAAGCGGTTGCGCGGTCTGGCCCACGACCTCCGGCCGCTGGTCCACGTCGGCAAGGGAGGTCTCTCCGAAGCGGCGCTCGCGCAGATCGACCGCGAGATCGCCGAGCACGAGCTGATCAAGGTCCGTTTCCTCTCCGACAAGGAGGAGAAGCGGTCGCTGGCGCGTGAGGTCGAGAGCCGGCTGCACTGCGGGCTCGCGGGGCTGGTGGGCCACGTAGCGGTCTTCTACCGGCCGCACGCGGAGCCGAAACGGCGGAAGATCGTGCTCGATCCGCCGCCTGGCGCCGCCGTCCGGGAGGAGTGAGATGAGCGAGAGCCGAAAGAGGACCTTCTTCGCCCGTCCCGACGCCGAGCTGCCTTCGGCGAAGGAGCTGCCGATCCGCCTGACGCGGATGGCGCCGCGCGCCGCCGCGAGACTCCTCGCGCGCTACCCCGACGACACCGCCGCCGTTGCGCTGGCATTGGTCAACCCGGCACTGACGGTCGAGATCCTTGCGGCGCTCGATCCGGAGCGCCGCAAGCGGATCGCCGAAGCCGACGTCAGCGGTCGCGGTCCGCAGTGGCTCGAGGACACGCTCTATCCCCCGAACACGGTCGGACGCCAGATGGACCGGCCGCTCGCGGTCTTCTCGCCGGAGACGACCGTGACCGAGGCGATCGAGCGGCTGCGCGAGCTGATGAAGCGCGCCCGCCTCCATCTCGCCTTCGTCACCGAGTCGGACGGCCGGCTGCTCGGCGTCTTCGCCTTCCGGGAGCTCCTTTTCGCGGCGCCCGACGCCCCGGTCTCGTCGCTGATGAATCGCGATCTCGAGACGCTCCAGCCGGGGCTCTCGATGCTCGAGGCCACCAAGGCGATCATCGCCAATCACTATCCGGCTTATCCGGTCGTCGACGGGGAGGGCCGCCTGGTCGGCATGATCCGCGCCCGCACGATCTTCGAACAGGAGGCGTTCGAGATCTCGGCCCAGGCCGGAAAGATGGTCGGTGTCGAGGCCGAGGAGCGGGTGTCCACCTCCTGGTGGCGGAGCTTCCGCTTCCGTCATCCCTGGCTGCAGCTCAACCTGCTGACGGCGTTCGTCGCCGCCGGCGTGGTCAGCATCTTCCAGGGCACGCTCGACCGGATCGTCGTGCTGGCGGTCTTCCTGCCCGTCCTCGCCGGCCAGTCCGGGAACACCGGTTGCCAGGCGCTGGCGGTCACGCTGCGCGGACTGGCGCTGGGCGAGATCGACCGGCTGCAGGCGCGCTCGATGCTCAAGGAGGCCTGGGTCGGCATCCTGAACGGGATCTTCGTCGGCATCGTGGCCGGCGTCGGCATGTTCATCTTCGCGCGCTCGCAGGCGAGCGAGTCGCCGGCCATGCTCGGCTTCTGCGTCTTCGCCGCGATGATCATCAGCTGTGCGGCGAGCGGGCTCTCCGGCGCGACGATCCCGCTGATCCTGAAGAAGCTGGGCGCCGACCCGGCGACGGCGTCGAGCATCTTCCTCACCACCGCCACCGACGTGGTGAGCATGGGGGCGTTCCTCGGCCTGGCGACGCTCCTGATCCGCTAGACGCGAGCGGGTCCCTCGACTCGGGAATCGGGGGCGCCAGGAAACGGTTGTGACACGAGAGAAGGAGGCACCTCGGCCATGATGTTCGATCCGATGTACCTGCTGTTCATCGCCCCCGGGCTCCTGCTCTCCCTGTGGGCGAGCTTCCGGACCAAGTCCGCGTTCAACAAGTACTCGAAAGTGCGCGTCGCGACCGGTCTCACCGGGGCCCAGGCGGCGCAGAAGATGCTCGACGCGGCCGGGATCGGCGACGTCAGGATCGTCGCGCACCAGGGGATGCTCTCGGACCACTACAACCCGGTGACGAAGACGCTGGCGCTCTCGGAGCCGGTCTACGGGGTACCGTCGATCGCCGCCGTCGGCGTCGCCTGCCACGAGGCCGGGCACGCCATCCAGCATCAGGTGGGGTACAAGGCGCTCGGACTGCGCTCGATGCTCGTGCCGACGGCCAACATCGGGTCGTCGATCGGTTACTTCGTGATGCTCGGCGGCCTGATGTTCCAATCGCCCAAGATGGTGCTGGTCGGGGCGGCGCTCTTCTCGATGGTGCTGCTCTTCCAGGTGGTCACGTTGCCGGTCGAGTTCGACGCCTCGAACCGTGCCAAGCAGCTGGCGGTGGCGAACGGCATCGTCCTGCCGCAGGAGCGCGAAGGGATGGACCGCGTCCTCAATGCCGCCGCCCTGACCTACGTCGCGGCGGCCGTTTCGACCCTGATGACGCTGCTCTACTTCCTGGTGAGAGCGGGGCTCCTCGGCGGCCGCAGCCGCGACTGAAGCGGCCGGATGAGGCCGGAGCGGAGGAGCCGGGGTGGTCGACCGGCTCCTTTTCCTTTCCGGCCGGGCCGTGCTCCCGGAGGCGTCCGGCCGGACCGTGTAGCATCGCCGCAAGCAGAACGCTTCGAGAGCAGGACGCCCGCGCGCGAGTCGTGAGATTCGCGCCGCGTCTCGCGTCCTGTGCGACGGATCGAAGCGCGATGAAGTCGATGCAGTCGACCGGAGGAGAGGAGATGAGCGAGGAAGCGAAGGAGCCGGAGCTGCGGTTCGAGCGTTCCGAAGGGGAGGAAGCGGCCGGCGAGGAGGCGGTCTGCGCCCTCTGCAAGCAGCCGATCCGCAACGTCTATTTCACGGTCGGGGGGCAGATCGCCTGCGCCGCCTGCCGCGGGCGCATCCTCGCCGAGCGCACCGGCGGCAGCGGACCGGGCCGGTTCGTCCGCGCCGCGCTCTTCGGCACCGGAGCGGCGATCGTCGGTGCGCTCCTCTGGTACGGGGTCGCCAAGCTCACCGGCTACGAGTTCGGCCTGATCGCCATCGTCATCGGCCTGATGGTCGGCGCGGCGGTGCGGGCCGGATCGCGCCGGCGCGGCGGCTGGCGCTATCAGGCCCTGGCGATCTTCCTCACCTACACCTCGATCGTCTCGACCTACATCCCGGCGATCTTCGACGCCGCCGCGAGCTACGAGGAGACGGGCGAGAGCGACTCGATCGTCGCCGACGGGACTTCGGAGGACGAGACCGCTGTGGACGAGGAGGCGACCGGGCAGAACGAGGGCGACGAAGGCGAGATCGAGCTCGTCCGCGACGACGCCCCGTTCGCCGCCGCCGACCCGGACGCGGGCGGACCGGTCGGTCCGCTCGGCTTCCTGCTCGGGCTGGGCATCCTCTTCGGCATCGCCTTCATCGCGCCGTTCCTCGGCGGGTTCTCGAACTTCATGGGCTGGATCATCCTGGCGATCGGTCTCTACGAAGCCTGGAAACTGAACCGGCGCGAGGAGATCTCGTTCGAGGGGCCGTTCCGGGTCGCCGGCGCGAGATCGACCTACGTCCCCGAGACGCCGCCGCCCTCGATCGCCCCGTGACCGCGACGGACGCCGCCGAGCGCCTGCGCTGCGAGTGCGGGACCGAGCTCTCCGCCTCGCTCCTCGCCTGTCCGAGCTGCCGGCGGCTCGTGCACCGGCGGCGTCTCGAAGAGCTCGCTGTGCAGGCCGAGCGGGCGGAGGAGGGCGGCGATCTGCCGGCGGCGCTCGTTGCCTGGCGTGAGGCGCTCGAGCTATTACCGGCGGAGTCGTCCCAGGCGCGCCGAATCGCCGACCGGGTCACCGCGGCGCGGGCCCGGGCGCCGGCGGCATCGCTCGACGCGGCGGCGCGCGACGACGCCTCGGGCCGCCGCGGGTCGTGGCTGGCGAAGCGCCTGGCACCGCTCGGCGTGGTCGGCGTGTTGCTCTGGAAGTTCAAGTTCGTGCTCGTCGCGATCCTCGGCAAGGCGAAATTGGCTCTCCTCGGACTCACCAAGCTGGGGACGCTGACCTCGATGCTGGCGTCGTTCGGTCTCTACTGGGCGATCTGGGGCTGGCCGCTTGCCGCCGGGCTGATCGTCTCGATCTACCTGCACGAGATGGGTCACGTGGCCCGGCTCGCGCAGCTCGGCATGAAGGTCGACGCGCCGATGTTCGTGCCCGGCCTCGGCGCTTACGTGCGCCTGCGGCAGCGGCCGCTCGACGCCGTCGAAGATGCGCGGATCGGGCTCGCCGGTCCGATCTGGGGTCTCGGCGCCGCGCTCGCCTCCGTGGCCGTCTGGTGGGCCACCGGGTCCGGCCTCGCGCTCGCGATCGCCCACCTCGGCGCCTGGATCAATCTGTTCAATCTCCTTCCCCTCGGTCCCCTCGACGGCGGCCGCGCCTTCCGTGCGCTCTCGGGCGGCGGACGCTGGCTCGCGACCGCGGCGCTCGCCGCCGCCTGGGTGGTGAGCCGGGAGGGGCTGCTCCTGCTGCTGATCGTGGTGGCGATCTGGCGCGCGCTCCGTCCCGACTCGGCAACGACCGATCGCCGCGCGCTCGCCGAATACGTCGGCCTCGTCGCCGCGCTGACCGCGATCCTCCTCCTGCCCGCCGCGCTCCCCGCCACACCGTAGCTCCCGTCCGGCAGGCCGCGGGCGAGGCGAAGATTCGCCGCCCCCTTTCGCGTCCGAAGAAGACGTGATCCCCCGCTCCGCGCTCGTCCGTCGGGCCGCCGGCCCGACCGTCCGTCGACGCTCCGGAAAAAGTCGCGACTTTTCTGGACAGGCGATCCGAAATGTGTAGCATCGAGGCAAGAAAGGTCAATCTATGACTTGGTTCGCCCGGGTCGGCTTTCGCCGGACCGTAGCTCGGCTGTTGCTTGCTCTCTTCGCTCTGCCCACCGGTCCCGCGCTCGGCATGGGGGTGGTGGAGGCCGACGATCTCGGCTTCGTCGTTGCCGAGCCCGCTCCGCAGTTCGGCGCGATGGTCGAGCTCTCCGAACGAACGACGGCGCTCGCGGAAGCTCTCCGTGCCGCCCGGCGGATCGTGCAGCGTGCGCGGCCGGGAGTGATGGCGGCGCGGTCGATGCTCGCCGCGCTGGATCGCTCCCTTCGCAGCGCATGGCCTGCGGTCGCTCCGCTCGTGCGGCGCGGTCGCGTCGCGGCGGCGATCGGTCTCGACCTCGCCGCGGAGCGAGCGCTCGTCCGTCCCGGGGTTTCGTCGTTCGCGACGACGGAGGGCGCGGGGGCTTCCCGGCGAAACGCGGAAGGCGATCCGGCCACTCTTCCGCTGACCGACCTCCCGGCGCCCCCGACGCCGCCGGATGCGGTCCCGACGGCGCTGCCTCCGGGGGCCGCGGCGCGCTCGCGGCGAGCGACACCGGCGACCGCTCCTTCCTCCGGACTCGAGCCGTCCGTGGCCGTGCCGGTCGTGCCGGCGTTCAGCCTGCTCTCGATCAGCTGGCAGCCGAACGATCCGTCGCCCGGGGCGGTCTTCCTTCCGGTCGCGGGCGCCGTCCGGCGCGTCTTCGCCTTCGACGCCTGCGACCCGGGCGACCCCTGGAAGCTCTGGGACCCGGCGGATCCGGGCGGTTCGGATCTCGCGGCGATCACACCGGCGATGGGGTTCTGGCTGGAGGGGGTGGCGGAGGCGATGATCCCCGAGGGCGGCCCGGAGCCGGACGCGACCTCGATCCCGCTCTGCCCGGGGTGGAACCTGATCGGCTTTCCGTCATCCTCGCCGCGGCCGGTGACGGCGGCCCTGGCGTCGATCGCCGGGAGCTACCTGCGCGTCTTCGGCTTCGATCCGAACGACAGCGACGATCCGTGGGAGGTCTTCGACGTCGCGGTTCCGGCCTGGGCCAACGACCTCACCGAGCTTCGTCCCGGTCGCGGCTACTGGATCTACGTCACCGCGGCGACGACGCTCGAGGTCTCGAACCAGGACGATCTGCCGACGGCGGCGATCGTTTCGCCGGACGACCTCGCCGAGGTCACCGGACCGGTCCCGGTGGTCGGCACGGTGCGCTCGCCGACGCTCGCCTCGTGGCGCCTCTCCTACCGCGCAGCCGGCGACGCCGACTGGATCGACCTCGGCACCGGTTCGGCTCCGGTCGAGGCGGCGCCGCTCGGCGAGCTCGACCCGACGCTGCTCGAGAACGGCCTCTACGAGCTCCGGCTCGTCGCGGTCGACGGCGCCGGCCGGGTCGCCGAGAGCTCGATCGCGATCTCGATCGCCGGCCAGCGCAAGATCGGCTCGTTCTCGCTCGCCTTCGTCGATCTCGAGGTGCCGCTTTCCGGGATCCCGATCCAGGTGATCCGGAGCTACGACAGTCGCCGGCGGGCCCGTCGCGGTGACTTCGGATTCGGCTGGGAGCTCGAGCTGCGGAGCGGCAGCTATCGCACCAACCGGCCGGTGGGCGAGGGCTGGCAGCTGCTCCAGGGATTCCTGCCCTGCGACACGGCGCTCGAAACGAGCAGCCACGTCGCCACGGTGCGCCTGTCCGATCGCGAGATCTACCGTTTCCGTCCGGTCCTGTCGCAGCTCTCTCCCGGCGTCGGCGGCTGCTTCGGCGTCGCCGGCTTCGCCCTCGTCGACGGCCCGGTGCCCGGCGCCTCGCTCACCGTTCTCGGCAACCGCAACGTCGTCTGGACCTCGGGCAGCGACCGGCTGCTCGACACCGACGGCGAGCTGTTCGACCCGGCGCTCGTCGAGCTCGTCACGCGAGACGGCCGCCGCTACGAAGTCGACCGCGCCGCCGGCGTGCGCCGGATCACCGATGCGAACGGCAACGCCGTCACCTTCGGCGCCTCCGGCGTCACGCACTCGAGCGGCGCCTCGATCTCGTTCGACCGCGACGGCGAGGGGAGGATCGTCCGGATCGTCGACCCGGCGGGGGCGGAGCTCCTGTACGACTACGACGCAGCCGGCGACCTCGCGAGCTTCACCGACCGCGGAGGAGCCGTTTCGACTTACGGCTATCTCGACGGCCACTATCTCGAAGAGATCGTCGACCCGCGCGGTGTCACGCCGATCCGCAACGAGTACGGCGCGGACGGGCGACTGCTCCGTCACATCGACGCCTTCGGTCACGAGATCGTCTACGACCATCAGCTCGCGACGAATCGCGAGATCGTCACCAACCGTCTCGGTGCGTCGCGGCTCCTCGAGTACGACGGGCGCGGCAACGTCACCCGCGAGGTCGACGAGTCGGGCGTCGAGACGACCCGTACCTTCGACGGCGACGATCAGCTCCTGTCGGAGACCGACGCGCTCGGTCAGACGACGAGCTACACCTGGAGCGCCGACCGCAATCTCCTGTCGACGACCGATCCGCTCGGTCACGTCTCGAGCTTCACGTACGACACGAAGGGCAACGTGCTGCGGGCCACCGATCCGAAGGGTGGCGTCACGGTCAACGTCTACGACGCGCGCTCGAACCTGGTGCGGACGACCGATCCGACCGGCGCGATCACCACGTTCACCTACAACGCGCGCGGCGAGGTCCTGAGCGAGGTCGACGCAGCCGGCGGCCTGTCGAGCTACCAGTACGACGCGCGGGGCCGGATGACGCGCGAAACCGATGCCTCCGGCGCGAGCACGATCTACACCTACTCCGCGGTGGGCGATCGCCTCAGCGCGTCGCGCAGCCGGACCCTCCCCGACGGCAGCTCGGCGGTCGAGGTCACGACGTTCGTCTACGACGCGAGGAGCCAGCTCCTCGCGACCACGTCGCCGGACGGCTCCGTGTCGCGCAGCGAATACGACGCCCTGGGCAACGTCACCGCCTCGATCGACGCTCTCGGCCGTCGCACCGAGCTCACCTGGGACGAGCTCGGCCGGCAGGTGCGGACCGATCATCCCGACGGGACGTCCGAAGTCAGCGAATACGACGCCGAGAACCGGCGGACGGCGTTCGTCGACCGGTCGGGGCGGCGCACCACGTACGAGTACGACCCGGCCGGCCGGTTGCGGCGCACCCTCTTCCCGGACGGTGCTTCGACGGAGCAGATCTACGACGACGCCGGGCGCCTCGTGCATTCGGTCGATCCGCGCGGCCACGGGACGAACCTCGCCTACGACGCGGCGGGGCGCCGGACGTCGGTCACGGATGCGCTCGGCCACGTGACCTCGTTCACCTACGACGCCGCCGGCAACCAGCTGGCGGTGGTCGATCCGCGCGGAAGCTCGACGACGTTCGTCTACGACGCCGGCAATCGCCTGGTGAGGACGATCGCCCCCGACGCCACCTTGCGCTCGACCGGCTACGACAGCGCCGGGCGGCGGACCTCCGAGACCGACGAGGCGGGGCGGGTGACGCAGTTCGCCTACGACGCGCTCGGGAGGCTCGTCGCGGTGACCGACGCGGCGGGTCAGGTGACCTCCTACGGCTACGACGAAGCGGGGAACCGGATCGCCCAGACGGACGCGAACGGGAACGTGACGCGCTTCGAGTTCGACAGCCTCGGTCGCCAGACGCGGCGGATCCTTCCGGACGGAGCGGCGGAGCGGTTCACCTACGACGCGCTCGGCAACCGGACGTCGCGGACGGACTTCGCCGGCCGCACGACGCTCTACGACTACGACGTCGCCGGGCGTCTCCTGCGGCGCCGCTACCCGGGCGGAGCGGAGGTGCAGTTCACCTACTCGGCGAGCGGCCGCCGGACGAGCGCGGCCGATGCCCGCGGGGTGACGAGCTACGCCTACGACGAGCGCGACCGGCTCGCGGCCCTGATCGATCCCGACGGGCGGGAGCTCGACTTCGGCTACGACGCCGCCGGCAACCGCACGATGCTGACCGCCGCCGTCGGCGGGCGCCTTCTCACGACGACCTTCACCTACGACGATCTCAACCGCCTGGACACGGTGACCGACCCGGCCGGCGGCGTCTACGACCACAACTACGACGCCAACGGCAATCGCGAGAGCCTGCTCTTCCCGAACGGGGTGGCGACGACCTACTCGTACAGCGCGCGCAACCAGCTGCTCGACGTCGCGACGGTCGGCAGCGGCGGCGCGACGCTCCTCGCCTTCGCCTACACGCTCTCTCCGACGGGCAACCGGACGCGGATCGTCGAGCAGGACGGGACGACGCGCCACTACGGCTACGACGCGCTCTACCGCCTGACGGACGAGCACGTCCGCCAGGGCACGGTGGACGACGCACCGACGGCCTGGCGGAACCGGTTCACCTACGACGCGGTCGGCAACCGGCTGGAGCAGCTGCGGCAGGTGGAGTCGGGCGCGCCGCAGCTCGTCCTCTACAGCTACGACGAACGCGACCGTCTGCTGGTGGAGAACGGGATCGCCGGCCCGGTGACGTACGGCTGGGACGCGAACGGCAACCAGACGGCGAAGAGCGGAGCGGACGGCGCGACCTACGTCTGGGACCTCGAGAACCGGCTGATCCGCGTGGAGCTGACGGAGGGAACGGTCGTCGAGCACACGTACGACGTCGACGGCACCCGCGTCCGCACCCGGACGACGCCGGCCACCGGACCGCCGGTAACGGTCGACTACCTGGTCGACCCGTGGCACCAGACGGGCGTCGCCGGCAGGGCTCTCGTCCTCAGCCAGGTGGTCGCCGAATCGGACGCCACGACCGGCGAGCTCACGGCCTACCACGTCCGCGGCGACGACCTCCTCGCCACCCTGCGGCCGGAGCCCGGCAACCCGACCCACCTCGTCCCGCGCTACCTCCACGCCGAAGGGATCGGCACCATCCGCGCCCTGACCGACGAAACTGGCGCCGTCACCGACCGCTACACCCTCGAAGCCTTCGGCACCCTCCTCGACCACCAGGGCGACGACCCCAACGCCTACCTCTTCGCCGGCGAACCCCTCGACCCCAACAGCGGCTTCTACTACAACCGAGCGCGGTGGCTGGAGGCTCGTTCAGGCCGATTTCCGAGTCTCGACGGATTCTCGGGAGCCCGAAGAAGTCCCAAGAGCAATCACAAATACCTGTATTCATTTGGTGAACCCATTCGCCACTCAGACCCAAGCGGCTTATTCGCCGGGGGATTGACAGAGCTCTCCGTTGTCAACTTGATCAGAGGAGTGCTTGCTGAGATTCAGTCAGTTGCTGGCTTCAATCTCATTAACGGGGCCTCGACAGGTGGCGAAGTCAATCTTACGGATCTCTTCTTCAGCGTCGGGTTGGTCCTTGCCCCTGGAGTAGGTCGCCTAGTTGTTACGTCCGGGAGAAGCCTGACCACGATTCGCCAAGTTGCAAAACTTCGGAGAGCCTTCCGCGCAATTGGTGTGGCTCGACCCTTTGCAAGCAAGTATGGGGAACTTGCAGGGCATGCGTTGAGCCAAGTGTGGAGGCTTGAGGACAGAGCCCGCGGAGTAGCAATTCAGAGGCATCTCGCGGCTACGGAATATCGACATTGGTTTCCCATCGGAGATGAACTGAATGGCTTTTTTCCACTAATCGACTTTCAGAGGGGCGGTCGAGTTGGTAGCCTGAAATCAACGCGGGTTGCCGAGATTGGCGAACTCATGGCCCATATTGATGACCTGGCTACAGGCGGTATCGAGATAGACGGGGCGGCTGCTGAGTTGATCTTGGACCTGCGCATTTCTCCATGGCAATCGATTGAGGCGTTTAGTGAGGTGGTCGAGTATGGACGAGCAAACGGCGTCTCCGTCTTCGTGAGTCACTTTCCGTGATCAACGAGACGCTAGCGGCGACGACCTTCTTTGACTGCGGATCGATCCGTGGCGAGGACGTCCTGGATCTAGTTGCCTCCGGGTGGGCAGGTTTCCGGCCGCGCTTCTACCGAACTCGAGAGCAGAAGGGCAAGTTGGCAAGCTACGACGAGGGCGGTGAAGATGCCGTCCGTCGATGGGACGGGCGGGCGAATCTCGAACTTCGAAGCCATGCCTATCAGGAGCAGGGCATGCGCCTGTGGCTCTTGGTCGACGAGCGGCGCGGTCTGCAGACTCTCATGATGAAGGGAATTGCGGGCGATGTTGCCGACCCTGAGCCAACACAGAGGTTCCTCTCCTCTCCAGGATTCCGGTGTGCATACTTGTTCGATGAGGCGGACGTGTCGGCGGAGACGGCACGATACGAGCACTCTGCGATTCCGTCGGGGCCGGCTGAGTCCCCGAGCGACGACACAGACAAGGAATCGGACAGCCTGAACCAGGCTGCCGGTTGTGTCGGGAGAGAGAGTCGGCTGCCGTTCGGGTCGTTCATTCCTGCCTGGAAGTGCTGGTTTGGTCCGAAGGCCCAGGAGTTCTTTCCCGGCCAGCGACTTCTGGATTTTCCCGATGCCGAGTGCATCCGGGAGGTGGCCTCGTCGGTGATCTTTCTTCAACTCTTTGAGCACGCTCGGGATGCGCCGACTTTCGCAGGAAGAGAGAGGCAGGGGAGTCTTCGGCGCTGGCTCGGAGTTGATGCGCTGGAGGCCGTTGCCACCGACACTCCCGAATCCCCGGGGGGCTACTCGATTGAAACAGGAGACTTCGAGCATGGCGGAGTACGGAGAGTGACCATCTACTCCAGCTTGCGGGACGGGGTCGTCCGGCCGGAACTCGCGGATCAGTCCGAGATCTTCGAGATCGGGCCGGGCGGAGCGATTGTCTGGCGATCTGGAACTCGTCCTGTACGTAGTGATGTATAGCCGACCGATCGAGAGAGGGATCGCTTGCTTGTGCGACCGGGACATCTCCAACTCGAAGGGGTTCCGTTGCCCGCCGATTCGCGAATGGCGACGCTGCTGCTGACTCGCGTCGGCGAGCAGTTTCTCGGGCGAATTCGTTCCGAAGCGGGCACAGGATTCAGGAAGTTGCGGTGGCTGGGAAACGAGCTGGTTCTCTTCGTCCTGGATGAATACAGCGGGAGGATCGGAGTTCGCTCCGAGGCGATCTTCTCGGCGCTCCGGGCGAGGCGAAGCAGGAATCTTTACGGGATCGAGCTGGAGATGCCTGAGGGCTCCTCGTGGGGCTCGCTTGGGGACTTCGGGAGTTTCGAAGCTGGTGCAGATGAGTGGATGCAGCGGCGATTCGAGCGGCCATTCAGCGCTGATCTTGTCCGCGAGCGAAGCCGAATTGGGAAGAAGGCAAAGGTACTGATCGAGAAGTACCTCGGTGAAGCGGGTCGTAAGTTCGTGAAGGTGGACCGATCGCTTTCGATGACCAGCACGGATCTTGGCGAGATCGTTCTGCACACCTATCTCTCGGCTGGGCGTGACGGGCTCTCCTACTGGCAAGACATCGGGTATCCGGACTCTCGTAGGGCGCTGGCACGGGAGTCCTTTTCGTCGATGTTCGGCATCGGGAGAGCGACAGAGTTCTCGGGGTGTGCTGAGAAGGACCCGGAAGCGATTGCAGGCTTCGTTGCCGCGGAAACGAAGGCGTTCGTGGGGATGGTCGAAGCAGCTTTGTGTGAGAGATGACAGGCAGGGGGAGAGAAGACGGGACGTGACGCCTGCAATATCGGGCCGGTACGAGAGCGACTTGACTCTGCGTCGGCCGTGCAGTGGCTGGAGCGCCTTGCAGGCTTGAGCCGCCGAGGATTGAAGCGCAGCAGAGTGACGACAGCCGACCATTGGAGATAATGCCTTGGGGAGTTGGTGCAGGAGTTTTTCCTTCCGAGGAGACGTCGCTTCCGGGCTTCTGGCGACGATGGATACCTGGATGAGGGCGAAGGGACTCGAGCGAGTGGAGTCGGCGGAGGCGCGACTCCTGCCTCCCCATGAGCGCGACGAGCGCGGTGCGTTTCTGGTGTGGAACTCGAAATGGACTGTCCTTCTCTACTCGGACTTCGAGGAGGAAGAGCGGCTCATCTACGAGCTGTCGCGGAATCGGCGGCCGTTTCTTCGGTTCATGATCGTGGACAGCGATGTCTGGGCCTACCAGCTCTATCAGGAAGGCGAGATCGTTTCCGCCTTCCGTTCGAGTTCTGGAATCTGGGGCGATATCCCGGGCGGGCCGAACGACCTCGAAAAGCTTCGTAGAGAGCTCCAGTTGGAGCAATCGGCAGCCGAGTTGCGAAAGCTTCAGCGCGGGAGGGGCCCGCTAGCCGAAATCGGGGCGCGGCGGTTTCTTGGCAGGCTCGGGCTGAGTGCGGCACTGACACAGTTCGACTACATTCGCCAGGGCGAGAACGAGTTCCCTGGGTTCGAGGTCCGAGAACTCCGGTACCAACGTCCTGGATTCGATGCCATGCAAGGGTTTGATCTGCACCGCATCAAGCGCCGGGAGCCGGCTCTGGTAGAGATCGAGGACGAGGTGCTCCCCGGCGCGGCAGAGTCACTTCTGCCTGTGCATTTCAGGCTTCTGATCGGACTCTTCAAAATGCTGGTCATGCTTCTCAAGCCATTCAGCCCATTGTTCGGATGGATTCTGCGACGGCGCGCGATGGCAGCGGTCGAAGGTGAAGACAGCGATGTACCCGCGAGTGACAAAGGTGTCGAGGCACTTGTCGAGCCGCTGATCGTCATCGAGGATGGCTATCTGGTCCACCGGACGATGGGATTCCGGATGCACTGCCCCATGGGGACGGAACTCCCCGGTGCCTTTGGTCTGCTTCGATGGCGAGGTTTCGACGTGCGAGTGTCCATCTCTCGACCAGACCACGTCCGAGAAGCTCTCACCGGATGGCGGCGAAACGTGAAGTACCGGACAGAGGACTTCTTCGCGGGTGAGCTTCCGGCGCGGCTGGAACTAGTAGAGGACAACAGTCCTCGAGGCAACTCCCGATGGGCCTGCTGCTACCTTGCTTCGACGCGAGGTGTCTATCGGTTCGACTACTGGCAAAGATTCCAGAAGGCAGGCGAAAGGGAGCCAATCAGCGAGGAGTGGTCGGACGATCTGATCCTGGGCTGGATTGAATCACTGAAGTCGTTCGAACTGCTCGACCTCTCGAGCAGCCCACCTGCAAACTAGGCCCGGCTCCGGCTCTCCGTCTCCATCCTCCTCACCCTCTCCTCCAGCAGCGGGATCAGGGCCCGGTACTCGGGTTCGTCGAGGGCTTCGAGGCGGGCTTGCTGGAGTGCGCGGTGGGCCTGGGGGAGGGTGTCGACGGCCGGGTCGATCCGCGCGCGGAGCTCCGCTTCGAGTCCGTGGAAGAGGGGCAGGAGTCCGGAGGCGTTCGCGATCGCGTACTCGACCTGGCCGAGGAGGAGGGCGGGGGCGTCGGCTCGGGCGAAGCGCATCTCGAGGCGGAGGTAGCGGTCGAGGTCGACGCGGCTGTCGTCGGTGTCGAGGACGTCGCTTTGCAGCGGCCCGCCGGCGCGCCAGGCGACGAAGGCGCGGACGATGGCGTTTTTCTGGTTCGGGAACGAATCGGTGAAGGCGGCCAGCTCCCTCTCCGCTTCGTCGAAGCGGCCGAGCTCGACGAGGGCGAGGGCGAGATCCTGCGCGCATTCGTACTTGTTGCGGCCGATCCCGGCGCCGGCGCCGCGGCCGAGGCCGCGGCGGTACCAGTCGACGGCGAGGCGCGTTTCGCCCACCGTATGCAGGGCACGTGCGGCTTCGTAGGCGATCTCCGAGCGCGCGCTCGAGCGCTCGTGGAGAGCGCTGTATCGGCGGATCCCTTCTTCGACCTGTCCCGAGAGGACCGTCGCCCGGGCGAGGAGCCGCTCCGTCCAGCCGGACAGCGGCAGGTCGGCGGCCTCGCGGGCGGCCTCGAGGCCCGAGGCCAGTTCGATCGCGGCGTCGGCGGGTCGCTTGCCGGCGAGCAGGCGCTGGCCGTCGCGCATCCGCTCGTAGGCGTGGCGACGGAGCTCCTGGCGGCGAGACGGAGCGAGGGGTGAGGGCGTTGCGAGGTCGAAACCGGCGAAGTCCAGCCGGACGGACTCGGTGCGACTGAGCTCGTAGAGCAGCTGGCGACGGGTGCGATCGACGGTCAGTCGCGCCTCCGGCGTGTACTGGTGGATGCTCGGCAGGAGCGCGTACCAGTGCAGCAGGTTGCGGGTGTCGGGGCCGTGGAACAGGTCGGGTGCCACCGCGTGCGGCAGGTCGAAGATCGTTTCGGTACCCTGGCCGACCCAGGGCTCGATGCGGACGGCGGCGATTCCCGAGCTCCAGCCCATCCGGTTGTCGACGCCGCCGAAGAGGAGCTCGGCCCGGCCGTCGTCGTCGAGATCCGCCACGGCGGCGAGATCGTGGTGCCCGGCGCTGGCGAAGACCACTCTCGAGCGCTGAAGATCGAGCTCGACGAGCACGTTGTAGCTCGGGAAGTACGGATCCTGCACCAGACTCGCGACGATCTCCTCGAATCCGTCGCCGTCGAGATCGACTGCCTGGAGCCGGCCACCGTAGGTGTCGGCGAAGCCCGGGAAGAGATGGTGCGCCGAAGGCAGGAGGACGCGTTCGAGCGACTCGCCGGTCTGTGGCTCGAGCAGGTCGATGTACGCTGTGGCGGCGCTCATCTGTTCGTCCCGGGAATTGAGGAGCGCCGCGATCACCCTGCCGTGGCGCTTCGTCCGGATCGGGACGAAGTTCCTCCGCGGGTTGATGGCGTCGCGCTCCCAGAGCGTGCGACCCATCCGATCCAGGGCCCGGATGCTGTAGTCGGACGCGAACGCCATCTGCTGGAAGCGGGAGCGGGAGTGACCGACGGCGGCGGTCACGGCGGCACCGAGGAGGAAGGCGACGCCGGCGGCGGCGATCCACTTCGCGCTCGCGCGGAGCCTTCTTCGCGCGGAGCGCGAGCGGAGCTCGGCGAGCGCTGCCTCGGCCGAGGCGTAGCGTTCGCCCGGGTTCCGCGCGAGGAGCTTCGCCACCGTCGCCGCGAGCCAGGTCGGGGTCTCGGGGCGGATCTCCTGCAGATCCGGCAGGCGATCGCCGCGGATCCGCTCGAGGAGCGAGCCGAGCGACGAGTTGGTCTCGAACGGCAGGCGTCCGGCGATCGTCTCGTAGAGGACGACGCCGAGCGAGTAGAGATCCGAGCGAACGTCGACCTCCTGGCCGAGCGCCTGCTCGGGGGAGAGGTACTCGAGGGTTCCGAGGACCGACTCGTGGGTGGTGGCGCGGGTCTCGTCCCGCTCGAGATGGAGCGCCAGGCCGAAATCCGAGACCTTGATCGCGTCGTCGGCGGTCAGGAGGAGGTTTCCGGGTTTGACGTCGCGGTGCAGGATGCCCAGCGCGTGCAGGGCCGCGAGCCCCTCGAGCGCCTGCGTCGCCCAGTCGACCGCCCGGTCGATCGCGATGCGCCCCTCGGAGAGGCGCTCGCCGAGCGATCCGCCTTCGACCACTTCCATCGTCAGGAAGACCGCCTCGCCGTCCTCCTCGATGTCGAAGATGCGCACCAGGCGCTCGTGGACGACGTCGCGCGCGATCGCCGCCTCGCGCCGCATCCGTCTCAGGGCGGACGGCGTGATGCGGTCGTGGCGGAGCACCTTGAGCGCCACCTCGCGGTCGAGCGAGCGGTCGCGCGCCCGGTAGACGACTGCGTAGCCGCCCGAGCCCAGCACCTCGAGGATCTCGAAGCGCTGCGCGAGCTCGCTGCCGAACGGCAGGATCTCGGGCCTCGTCTTCTCCGGTCGCTGCGGACCCGGACCGGCCAGCGACTCGGTGCGGCGTTCGTCGCTCAGGATCGACCTCCCGGTGCACCGGTCCCGGCGCACCTGCGCACGAGTCCCTCGCGGTACGGTTCTCCGCGGGACCCGGACCTCGTCGTGTGCGCCGGTCGGCAGTCCATGGCTGCGATTCCTGTCTGCGGCGAGTCTAGCTCCGTCCGGCGGCGGGCTGCCGCAATCCCGCGGTTTGCGGGGAAAGAGCTGTCTAGTAGTCTCTGCGCTCCGTCTCACCCACGACCCGAGGAGGAGTCCGCTCATGACTGCGAATCGAATCCGCCGAACGTGTCTCGCGACCGCCCTGGTGCTGGTCGGGACCGCAGCCACGCCGGGCTCCGCCGGCGTCAAGCCGCTGACCTACTATTCCGGAGCCTCCCAGGCGGCGCCCGCGGAGATCGCGACGTCGTACATTCGCGACGCGGCGGGCGCGCTCGGCCTCGATCCCGTCGACGTCGCCGATCTCGCCGTGACCGACCTGGTACCGACGCGGCACAACGGCGTCACCCACGTCTACCTCCGGCAGCGACTCAACGGCCTCGAGATCGACGGCGCCGAGATGGGGATCCACATCGATCGCCAGGGGCGGATCTTCCACCGCACCGGATCGTTCGTCGCCCGCGTCGCGGAGCGCGCGGCGGGTGCACCTGGCTTCCCGGTACTGGCGCCGGAAGAGGCGATCCGCGAGGCGGCGCAGCGTCTCCGTCTGCCCGGCCGCAACGCCGACCTCGCGCTGGTCGACAGCGTCGGTGGCTTCGATCGCCGCACCGTCTTCTCGAGTCCGGCACTGTCCGAAGAGCCGATCCCTGCGCGGCTGCGCTACTTCCGGAATCCGGAGACCGACCGGCTGACGCTCGCCTGGAACTTCGACATCAAGCGCACCGACACGCCCGACTGGCTCGACCTCTGGGTCGACTCCGCGAGCGGCGAGATCGTGCACCAGGTGAACTGGACCGCGGAGGTGGACGACGCCTCCTACGGCGCCTTCGCGCTGCCCAAGGAGTCGCCCTCCGACGGCGACCGCACTCTCGAAGTCGATCCGTACCTCGCCGGCGGAACCGGCAATCCCGGCACCGGCGCCAGCCCCTACGGCTGGCTCGACACCAACGGCGTCCTCGGTCCCGACACCACGATGACGATCGGCAACAACGTCGAAGCCTGTCTCGACGCGGTGACTCCGAACGGATGCGACCCGGGCAGCTCGCCGAGCGGAACCGGCAACCCGCTGGTCTTCAACCCCGCGATCGATCTCGATACCCAGCAGCCGGCCGACTACCGGCCGGCGGCGATCGTGAACCTGTTCTATTGGAACAACATCATCCACGACGTCTCCTACCGCTACGGTTTCGACGAGCCGGCGGGCAACTTCCAGCTCAACAACTACGGACGGGGCGGCGCCGGGAACGACTCGGTTCGCGCCGAGGCCCAGGACTACTCCGGGACCAACAACGCGAACTTCTCGACGCCCTCTGACGGATCGCGGCCGCGGATGCAGATGTACGTCTGGACCGATCCCTTCTCGCAGCTGGTCACGGTCAACTCGCCTGTGGGGATCGCCGGCTCGTACACGGCCAACGCCTCGAACAACGGCGGCGAGGGAGACGGGCTCACGCAGGACGTCGTTCTCGTGATCGATGCCGTGCCGCCCACGGACGACGCCTGCGAGGCGCTCACCAACGGGGCCGCCGTCAACGGCAAGATCGCGCTCATCCGCTGGAGCGGAGGGCTCTGCAACTCGAGCGTCTTTGTCCAGAACGCGGCGAACGCGGGGGCGATCGCGGCGATCATCATCGACACGCTCCCGGAACCGCGGACCAACTTCGGCGGCGCCGCGGCCATTCCGTCGGTCGCGGTCGGCGCAGCCGACGGTCAGCTGATCGTCGACACACTCGCCCTTCCCCAGGTCGTCAACGCGACGCTCGAGGACAACCCGGACCACCAGATCAACCGCGACAGCGACCTCGACGCCGGCATCATCGTCCACGAGTACGGGCATGGCATCTCGAACCGTCTGACCGGCGGTCCCGCCGCGTCCGGCTGCCTCGGCAACGCCGAGCAGATGGGCGAGGGCTGGAGCGACTGGCAGGCGTTGTTCCTCACGGCTTCCGCGAGTGACACGGTGACGACGCCGCGCCCGATGGCGACCTACGTGAACTTCGAAGACGGGGCGACGGGCAACGGAATTCGTCACTACCCCTACAGCACCGAGCTCGCGACCAACCCGCTGACGTACGGAGACATTCCGAACGAGACCTCCCCGCACGGCATCGGTGCGACATGGGCGAACATGCTGTTCGAGATGTACTGGAACATCATCGGCGAGCTCGGCTTCGATCCGGACCTCTACGACGGCACCGGCGGCAACAATCGCGCCTATCAGCTCGTGACCGACGGCATGAAGCTGCAGCCCTGCTCACCCGGCTTCGTCGATGGTCGCGACGCGATTCTCGCTGCCAACGAGGTCGACTACGATGGCGACTTCTACTGTGCGATCTGGAACGCGTTCGCCAAGCGTGGTGTGGGCGTCTCCGCAAGCCAGGGATCGAACAACATCGTGGGAGACGAAGTCGAGGCGTTCGATGTTCCCGCGATCTGCACCGGCCTGATCTTCGCCGACAGCTTCGGCGTCGGGCTCGACCGCTGGAGCAGCCACAACCCGTAGTGGGGGGCGGCGAGCGGCGGCGCCGGGGATTCGTCCTCCGGCGCTTTCGCCCGCCTGCGAGATTCGTGGTCGAGCGGCCGGACTCCGGCGGAGTCGCGGTCGCCGGCCGCTTCAGTTCACCGTGACGTGGACGGAGCCGTCGCGATCCTCGGCGTGGAACTCGAAGCTCGCCGATTCGAGGGCGTGGGCCAGTTCGGCACCGGAGATCGACTCTCCGCCGAGGACGCAGCGTGCGAGCTTCCAGGGCATCTCGATCCGGCTGACGTCGCCGTCCTCGTCGGTGACGGTGAGCAGGAGCTTGCCGTGCCGCCGTCGCGCATCGATGCGGTCGCCGTCAGTGTCCGTCGTCGTGCCACGGGACGGTTCGCCGGCGCGGTCCAGCGCCAGGAACAGCTCCCGCACGCGCGGATTGTCGTCGTGCCCATCGCAGTCGACCGCGATCGGTGCGAACGCGCGCACGAGACCGGAGACGAAGCCCGTCCCGAGCGCCAGGTGGACGCCGCCGCCGTCGTCCGAGTCGATGTCGATCCGGATCTTGTCGCCGGCTTCCGCGGCGCCCGGCAGGACGATGAGGCTGGCTCCCAGGAGGAGCGTGGCGGAGAAGGCTGCAGTCTTTGCTCGCATGGTCGATTCCTCCGGTCAGTGACTCTCACCGGACCTTACGCAGGGGGGAAACCGGGAGTTTCGTTCAGCGGGGGGCGGGGAGGGGCCGCGGCATCGAGTAGACCTCGAATCCGTCGACTTCGCCGACCTTGCGGCCTTCGAAGCCGTGCTCCCGCAGCGTCTGCAGGAACGGGAGGCCGGAAGGTACGGGAACGAGATAGATCGTTCCCGGCTCCATCTCGGCGAGCTCGTCGGCGAGGGGCTCCGAGACGGGGGCGAAGCTGGCCTCTCCGCGCGCCGCATCCCGCCCCGAGAGATCCACCTGCTCGACCTCGGTCCGCAGGTAGAACGCCATGCTGTACCTGGCCTTGCGGTCGACGACGACGATCTCGAGCGGCGGGTACGGCAGGACCGCGGAGAGCGCGGCCGCGAGGCGCCGGCCGTCGCGCGACGTCTCGTGGAGGGCGCCGGCTCCCTTGGCCGTCAGAAGCAGGATCAGCCAGATCCCGAGCAGGATCCGGACGCGCTTGCGGGCCAGCGCATCCTGCGGCAGCGCGCGGGCCAGGAGGAGCGCTGCGGGAGGCGTGAGGGCCAGGAGGTAGAGCGGCAGACGCGACGTCGAGACGAGGAAGACGGCGAACGGCAGGAGGAGCCACCAGAGAAGGAAGCGATTTGCGCCGGGCGGCGAGGCCGTGGCGACCGCTGGTGCGGACCGGCGCAGGCCGCGCACCCAGCGGGCGAGCGCCCACGGGGCCCACGGAAGCATCCCGGCGACCACGACGCCGAAGTAGGCGCGGACGAGTCCCGAAAGGCCGGCGTTGCGGTGGAACGACTTCGACGTCAGCCGGCCGACGACCTCCTGGCCGAGGAGGTAGTCGAGCAGCTGCGGGTGGGCGGCGATCTGGGCGCCGTACCAGCCGAATGCGAGCACCAGGAAGGCGCCGATCCCCGCTGCGTTCCCGAGTCTCGCGAGGCCGCGGGCTCCGTCCGTGGCGACGGCGAAGCCGAGGATCGCCGCAAGGGGAAGCAGGCCCGGGGGTCCCTTGGTCAGGAAGGCGAGGCCGAAACCGGTCCACATCCAGAAGAGGCCCCACCGGCGCTCCCGCTCCGCCGGTGCCGCGGCGGACCAGCGGGAGCGGACGAAACCGTAGGCACCCAGGAGCTCGCAGAAGGTGAGCAGGGTGTCGGTCGTGACAATGTTCATGGCGACGAACGGCAGGAGCGAGGTCGCCTGGATCACGGCGGCGAGCAGCTCGCGCTCCGGAGCGAGGTGACGGGCGATCGCGAAGATCAGGAGGACGGTGCCGACCCAGGCGGCGGCGTTGGGCAGCCGCGCGGCCCATTCGTTGTGGCCGAATGTCGCGATCGAAGCGGCGACCGCCCAGTAGGTCAGCGGTGGCTTGGTGAAGTGGGGAACCTGGTGGTGCAGGTGCGGCGTCCACCAGTCGCCACTCGCCACCATGCGGTAGGCCACGTTGACGTAGCGGCCCTCGTCCGGGTCCCAGATCCCCCGGGAGCCCTGGAAGAGCAGGGCGAAGGCGACGAGAGCGAAGAGTGCCGTGCGGCGGTAGGCGTGCAACTCGCGCCGCCGCCCTCAGTGATCGACCGGATGTCCGATGCGAGCCACCAGCTCGCCGAATCTCTGCTCGAGCTCGGCGGCGGTGCGCGCCTCGACGACCAGACGGAGGAGCGGCTCGGTGTTCGACGGCCGGACGTTGAACCACCAGCTCTCGAACTGGACGGTGATGCCGTCGAGCCAGTCGATCTCGCCGCCGGCGTAGGCCTCGGCCAGTTCGCGCATCTTGCCGGCCTTGTCCTCCACTTCGAAGTTGGTCTCCGGACTCTTGGCGTAGCGATCGAGCGGCGCCACGAGCTCCGACATCGGCATCCCCGAGTGCCAGAGCAGGTTCAGGATCTCGACCACCGCGAGGATGGCGCAGTCGGCGTGGAAGTTGTCGCGGAAGTAGTAGTGGCCGGCGAGCTCGCCGCCGAAGATCCCTTCCTTCTCGCGCAGGGTCGCTTTCATGAACGAGTGGCCGACCCGCTCACGCACCGGGATGCCGCCCTTCTCGCGGATCCATTCGGCGGTGGCGCGCGAAGAGCGCAGATCGAAGAGGACGTGCTTCCCCGGGTCCCGCGACAGCAGCTCGCCGGCGATGAGCGCTGTGGCGAGGTCGCTGCCGATCGAGCGCCCCTTCTCGTCGACGAAGGCGGCGCGGTCGAAGTCGCCGTCGCACGAGACGCCGAGGTCGGCGCCGGTCTCCAGCACCTTCGCCTCGAGGTCGCGGAGGTTCTCCGCCTTGAGCGGATTGGCCTCGTGATTCGGAAACGTGCCGTCGAGCTCGAAGTAGAGCGGAATGAGCTCGATCGGGAGATGTTCCCAGATCGGCTGGTCGACGATCGCCATCCCGTTGGCGGCGTCGACGACGACCTTGAGCTGCGGGCCGACGAGCGGCTTGCGGACGAACGACAGCACGTGCTCGCGGTAGGCGGCATGGACGTCGGTGGTCTCGACCGTGCCGCGGCGCGTCGAAACCGGAAGGTCGCCGTCGCGGACCGAGCTCTCGAGCAGCGGGATGCCGTGGTCTCCCGACACCGGCCGCGCGTCGCGCTTGGAGAATTTGAGTCCGTTGTACTCGGCCGGGTTGTGCGAGGCGGTCACCTGCACCCCGCCGGCGGTCTTGAGGTGGCCGATGGCGAAATAGTTCATCGGCGTGGTGGCGAGGCCGATGTCGACGACGTCGAGCCCCGCCGTGGTGAGACCCTCGATCAGCGCTTCGGCGAGCGGCACCGACGACGGTCGCATGTCACGCGACACCACGACCCGGTGGCCGAGCGCCAGGTCGTCCTCGTCGAGGACATTGCGGAACGCCTGGCCGATCCGGCGGGCCATCTGCTCGTCGATCTGGGTGGGGTAGATGCCGCGAACGTCGTATGCCTTGAAGATGCCGCCCATGGGTTCTCGCTCCGGAAATTCGTCGAATGGCAAGGCTATCAGCGCTCGCGGACGACCTTTCCGCCGAGCATCACGAACCGGACGTGCCGCAGCCGGGAGAGATCCGCGAGCGGGTCGCCGGGCACGGCGACGAGATCGGCGAGCTTGCCCGGTTCGACTGTACCGATCCGGTCGTCCCAGCCGAGGAGCTCGGCACCGACACGGGTGGCCGCCTGGATGGCCTGCATCGGGCTCATCCCGGCGCGATGGAGCGCTTCGATCTCACCGGCGTTCTCCTCCTGCGCGTAGCCGCCGAAATCGCTGCCGACGGCGACCTTCACCCCGGCACGGATCGCCTTGCCGACCCAGGAATAGTGCTGATCGCGGTAGCGCTTCGACAGCTCGATCATCTTGGCCTGGGGCCCGGCGGGATCGACCTTGTCGATGTAGTAATCGCCGATGTAGATCGTCGGCACGAGCCAGGTGCCGTGCTCGACGAGCAGGCGGATCGCTTCGTCGTCGAGGAAGGTGCCGTGCTCGATCGAGCGGACGCCGGCGCGGATCGCCTGCTTGATCCCCTCCGTGGCGTGGGCGTGCGCCATCACCGGGATGCCGTGACGGGTCGCCTCCTCGACAGCGACGCGGATCTCTTCCGGACTGAAGTGGACGTCGGCCGGATTGTCACCCGCCGACATGAAGGCGCCGGTGACCAGGAGCTTGATCCAGTCGCTGCCGTACTTGATCTCCTCGCGGACCGCCTTGCGCATCTCCTCGACACCGTCGACGATCCGCCCGTCGGCCGCGACCTGGACCTCGGGGGCGAGGAAGTTGATGTCGCCGCCGCCGCCGGTGATCGACAGGTAGTGGGCCGCGCCGGTGAGGCGCGGACCGACGAACAGCCCCTGGTCGATGGCGCGCCGGAGATCGATCGCGGCGTAGGCGACGTCGGCGTCGCCGGCGATGCGGAGAGTCGTCCAGCCGGCCTGGAGGTTGTCCTGGACCGACCGGAGCCCCTTGAGCGCCTTGGCTGCGGACGAGAGGCGCAGGTGATCGACCTGGTAGTCGTCGGTCCAGATCAGGGGATGGGAGTGGCAGTCGACGAGGCCGGGAAGGAGGGTCGAGTCTCCGAGGTCGCGGACTTCGAGGCCCGGCGCGAGGAGCTCGGGCCCGCCGACCGCGACGATCCTCTCGCCCTCGACGATCACGACGGCGTCGGTGCGGACGCGGTCGCTCCGGCCGTCGACCAGCCGGGCCGCACGGAGCGCGAGCCGGGGCTCCGGGCTCTCGGCGACGGTCTGCCCGGACCAGAGGAGGAGCAGGGCGCCGGCCGCGACGAAGGGACGGAGGCTCATGGATCGACGCTAGCAGAGCGCCCGCGGCGTCGCACCAGTCCGGGCGGTCTCGTGGTTCCGGGGTCTCCGGCGGCGCGGAGGACTTCGGCGATCTGCGGGCGGAGCGCCTCCGGGCGCCCGGCGAAGAAGCTCCGCAGCTGCCCGGCGAAGTGCAGGTCGGCGAACCCCATGCGCCGCGCCTCGTCCTCCTGGCGGTCGACGAGCGCTGCGAAGAAAGCCGGCGTGAGCTCGCTCCGGAACGCCTGCTCGAAGCGGTCGGCGACGCGGGCGCGGAACGACGGGTCCTCGGTGAGGAGCCGGACGAGGAGCGCTCGTGCCGGCGCGACATCCCACTCGCGGCCGCTCCAGACGATGTAGGGAAAAGCGTCCTCGAAGCGGCCGAAGCGTGAGTTGCGGGGCGGCGTGCGGAAGCTCATGTCGTGGTCCCAGTGGATCCAGAACCAGCGTCCGTCGCGCACGAGACCGGTGCGATCGCGGACCAAGGCGTCCTGGTAGAGATCGCCGGTCCCGCAGACGACCACCGAGACGAGCCAGGAAAGGAGACTGTCGAGGTCGTAGCGGGTCGCCGCGACCGCCGCGGTGAGCGGTGCGGGACGGTCGGCGATCCAGTCGAGCTCGTCGCGGAACAGCTCGTCGGCGGAATCGTTTCCCTCGCGCTTGCCGCGCACCAGATCGAACTCCGGGTGGCCGTAGTGGCGGGTGAGGTAGTCGCTGTCGATGCGCTCCGAGGCCAGGACCAGGTGCGGATCGCCACCGCCGAGCGAGAAGTGGACCGGTCGCGCTGCCGGGGTCGCGGCACCGAGCCGGCGACCGACTTCGAGCGCGGCCACTCCCGGCAGGTACCAGAGGCTGCCGTCGCGATCCCGGTCGTCGAGCTCGGCGAGGACGAGTCGGGCCACCGGCAGGTCGAGGTCGGGCGCGAGGAGCTCGCCGGGAACGCCCGGGGAGCCGTACTCGCGGCGAAAGTAGAGGCGGTAGCTGAAGGGAGGTTCGTGGCGGCTGATGCCGCCGTGGATCCGCACTCCGACCGCGGATTCGAGAAGGATCGACCCGCCGGCGAAGATCGACACCCAGCCGACCTCCTCGGTCTCGCGGCCGCGTTTCCACGGCGTCGCGTGCAGCCGCGCGAGGCGACAGGGATCGAGCCAGAGCGAAACGAACGGTTCGCGGCTCTCGCGGGCCTCCGGGGGAGCGACGTTCGTGGAAGGGACGGTGTCCGGTGCCGGAGGGCGCGTCGCGAGCTCGATCTCCGGGCAATCTCCGGCGCCCTCGCCGGCCGGCGGCTGGAGGTGGAGAATGCCGCGCTCGACCAGCGCCGCGCGGAGGCGAGGCGAGCCGATCGCCCGCGGCGGTGCGGTCGAGCGGGTCAGCGGGGCCGCGAGACTCCGCCCGACCGGTGTACCACCGGCGAGTACGAGAGCGAGAACGAAGAGCGCCGCGACCACCGTCGTCGCGAAGGCCTTGCGGCGCGCGGGCCGCCGGCTCACGCGGTGCTGCGGCCGGAGTAGACGACCGACAGGGTCTGCGGCGCGGCGAGCCCGGCGATCCGGCGTTCGAGAGCGGGAGCCTCGGCGGGGGCGAGGCCGGTGAAGCGCCAGACCACCGTGACCCTGCCGTCCTGCGAGGTCACGCTCTCGACCGCACCGCGACGCGAAGCGCGGCCGAGCTCGGCGAAGAACGCCTCACTCCGCTCGGCGTACTTGCTCTCCTCGAAGGTCGCGATGACGAGACCGCTGTCGCGTGCGCTGCGGAAGAACGGCCGCGCGAGCTCCTGCGCGAACAGGGTCACGACGGCGATCGCGATCACGGCTCCGAGGAAGGCGAGCAACCCGGTCGCTGCGGCGAGCGAGGTGGCGATCACGACCATGAGGAAGCCGATCTCCTCTGGCTCCTTGATCGGCGTCCGGAACCGCACGATCGAGAGGGCTCCCAGGAGTCCGAGAGAGAGGGGCAGCGAGAACTGGATGCAGACGAAGATCGCGGTGACGGCGATCGCGAGCAGCGGAAACGAACGATGGATGTCGCTGCCGGTGGCGCGTGAGCCGAAGAAGCGCACGTAGAGCTGGGCGACGAGGAACGCCGCCACCGCCGACAGGGCGAGCAGGAGCAGGAAACGACCCAGGCCGAGGACCTCGCCTCTCCCTTCCCAGGTCACAGCGAAGCTCTTCCACAGGTCCGTCATCGTTTCCCCCGATCCGATGAGTGCAGTCCGGCCAGCAGGCAGGCGGTGTACTTCGAGTACGAGTTGCGGCGCGCGCCCAGCGTCGCGAGCGCATGCAGGCCGGGCGGCAGGTCGCGCGCGGCGCCCTTCACCTCGACGATCGTCACGGCGGTTTCGCCGCCCGGGTCGAGCGTGGCCGCGAGCGCTTCGCACCAGGGTGCGCGCTCGATCGCCGCGATCCTGGTGTCGAGGCTCAGCCGGCAGCCGGCGGCGGGATCGACGAACCGCTCGCGCTCGTAGGTGAGATGGAGGGCCGGAGCGAGATCTCCGGGCGCGAGGCAGCCGTTCTCCCGGAGGAGCGCACCGACGCCGCAGCGCTCCGCTCCGGCGAGACCTTCGGCGCCGAGGCGTTCGCCGTCGATGTCGAGCTCGAGGCGCCATTTTTCGCGCCGCGAACCGAGCCGACGCTTCCACTCGAGATGAACGGTTCCCGTTCCGTCGTACCAGCGCAGGCGGATCTTGGATTTGCGGTAGTCGCTGGCGAGCTTCTCGTCGGCGGAGG
>JBFWYP010000012.1:0-100650 GCA_050186295.1 Thermoanaerobaculia bacterium
TGAGGATTCGCTCACGTACCGCGGCATCTTCGTCTGAAAATCCGTCGAGTGCCCTGGCAATCACCGTCATCGCAGCAAGTTCCTTGTCTTCGGCCATCTTCACTCCTCGTCCCACATTGTTCTCCTTCTCATTCCGTACGTCGAGTCGGCCTCACAACAGTCCATGCCATCTAGCGGATCATGAGCTCAGCGGCGGGCCGAAACTCATCATGGAACCGCCTCCCAAAACCGTTCTGGTACAGGAATTGTGTTCACCCCGCGAAGGGACGCCGACAAGTCCGTGCGGAAGTTTGCGAGAGGTTGCTTCCCTCTCGTTCGGCCGAAGACTACGAGCGCAAGAACTGAAATGGCTTGCGCAACGACTCGAAGGTCCTTCACAAACCGCGCCCCGGCAGGTGGATTGCGCTGTCCGTAGGCAAGGTATAGAGCGTCACGATAGTTTGCCTTCCCGCGAAATCGAAATGCGCAGTGCATTAGGCCAATCTGCTTGTCGATGGACTTGTCTCTTGCCGCGCGTGCTGCGAGGCTCTTGAATCCTGTCGGAAACTGCTTGGATAGGTTCCGCTTTGTACGCTCAGTGTAGTGAGCGGCGGTCCCGGAAAGGTATTGAAGAAGCATCCCTTGAGCCTCGGCTCGACTTGGCACGAAGGTTTTCGTCAGATCGTAGGGATTCACGGCTGGAACTGACGGGAGACTCGCGCCGAAGTCCTCGTTCTTGATCCAGCTAGCTTTCATGTTAAATGGGTGCGGCAACCTTCCCGCGAGTGACCCCTGGAAAGTGCGCATCGTCTTTCTGTGATCATCTCCTGCAGTTTGCGCAACAGAGGCCAGCATGCTTCGGGCCGCGCCATAGAGAGCGTAGTACCAGGTCACCACGGCACCAGGCCGAAGCCACGGAGAGGTAATGCTCGCGGTCTCGAGTGCCCGCAAACTCAGGGAAAACGTAATCGACGAGATTAGAGGTACTACGCTTTCACCGAGCGGAACTGGCGTTTTTGGAGCGCACAGCGTGGGACTCAGCTTCTTCCTGAAGGAAGAAACCCAACTAGGGTAGTCGGGCCCATGTTCTTGAAGGATCTCAAATGCGAGGGCGCGGGCCCAATTCAGAGTGCTCTGAAGGGCGAACGCGGGCTTCTTGTCCTCAGGAAGCTGCAAGACTGTGGCGTAGACCCAAGACGGCACGCTAGTTCACCCAATAGACACTGGGCCGGGCCCTGCAGGGAGGCCGAGCTGTTGGTTTGTTACCTGTTCGCGCTACTTCTTGACATGCACGAAAGGCTTTACTACACTCCTCTTTGCTTGAACCTCGAAAGGAGGGCACGTGGCCGAGCCAGATAGGACAAGAGAGATCGAAACCGATCCAAGCGCCGAGATTGAAGCAATGGGCGTGATTGCGAACGCCTTCGCCAAGCTCGGAACTGGCAGCCGAGCTCGCGTTTTGGATTGGGCCTACAGGTTCTACCTCCAAAGCGGCTCGAACGCCCGCGAGAGTACGGTCGGTTCGGTGCGGAACGTCGCGGAAGCGCACCCCATCGCAACGAACGCTCCGGCTGAGACTATGGATATCGCGACGCTCTTCGCTCGTTCCAACCCCGGCACCGAGGGGGAGAAGGCGTTGGTGGCCGGCTACTTCTTCCAGCGGTTGCAAGGAATGGAGGACTTCGATTCCTTCACCCTCAACTCTGAGTTGAAGCATCTTGGGCATGGGGTGACCAACATCACCCGCGCCTTGGGGTCCCTCATCGGGGTCAAGCCCCAGTTGGTCATGCAGACCCGAAAGGAAGGAAAGAGCAAGCAGGCCAGGAAGCGGTACAAGCTGACTCTTGAGGGGCAGAAGCGCGTGGAGCGAATGCTTCACGATCAAGGCAACCTCGAATAGAGCGAGAAAAAACGGGAAGGCAACGGAACAGAGACCGACGGCGCCACCCGATGCGCCTCCAAAGCCATCGGGACCTTCAGTCACTCTCCGGAGGGAAGGATCCAGCCCAACCCTCGCCTTCCCGTTCTTTCATTGTCATCCTACCCAAGTACACGGTGCACCGCCGCCTAACCAGTGATTCGCCATCGCCGACTTCGGCGATACGCGTCGAGTTGGGCGACGGTTTTGGCGGTGAGTCGAGATCTCGCACCCTGCTGCATCTCTCTACCTCCACAGCTTTTTCCCGAGGGTAACACCGTTCCCGGAGGGCCTCGGAAAACGATGCAGTTTTCCTCGTGCCGGCCGAAATCGGGGGTGTCGGGCGTCGCGTCGAGAGTCCGTTCGGTCCCTCCATTTGCAACTTCCCCTCCGCGACGAAAGAATCGCTCCACTTTCTGAGGAGGGGGCATGGGGTTGACGGTTCTCGGGCTTCCGGAACGGCGTGGGTTCGGGCAGACGATGCGTCCGGATGCGTGGTGGGGGTACCCCGCGATCGTGGCGACGATCCTGCTCTCGTTCATCGCCTATGCCACCTGGGCGGCGTTCCAGAACGCCAACTACCATTTCGGCAACTACCTCTCTCCGTTCTACTCCCCCGAGATCTGGGGTGACTCCCCGCACTCCATCCTCGGGCCCAGGCCGGGGTGGTGGCCGGGGTGGCTGCCGTTCTCGCCGGCGCTCCTCATCCTGCCGTTTCCCGCCGGGTTCCGGCTCACCTGCTACTACTACCGCGGGGCGTACTACAAGGCGATCTGGCAGGACCCGCCGGCCTGCACCGTCGGCGAGCCGCGCAAGAGCTATCGCGGCGAGAACTCGTTCCCCCTCATCGCCCAGAACATCCACCGCTACTTCCTCTACTTCGGCCTGATCTTTCTGCTGTTCCTCTCCCACGACGCCTGGCACGGCTTCCGGTTCGACGACGGGGCGGGTGGCAAACAGTTCGGCATCGGCGTCGGCTCCATCGTCCTGCTCCTGAACGTCGTGTTCCTCGCCGGCTACACCTTCGGCTGCCACTCCCTCCGCCACCTCGTCGGGGGACGGAAAGACAGCGTCCACAAGGCGCTCCTCGGCGGGCGCGCCTATGCGTGCGTCAGCTGCTTCAACCGCGCCCACATGCGCTGGGCTTGGGTCAGCCTCTTCTGGGTGGCGTTCACCGACGTCTACATCCGCCTCTGCGCCATGGGGATCTGGCACGACTGGAGAATCCTGTGAGCGATCGCTTCCGCACCGTCGAGCTCGACGTCCTCGTCATCGGCGCCGGCGGCGCCGGCATGCGGGCGGCCATCGAGGCGTCCGCGGCGGGGGTCTCCGTCGGGCTCGTCTCCAAGTCGCTCCTCGGCAAGGCGCACACCGTCATGGCCGAGGGGGGAGTGGCGGCGGCGCTCGCCAACGTCGACGACCGCGACAGCTGGAAGACCCACTTCGCCGACACCATGCGCGGCGGCCAGTACGTCAACAACCCGCGGATGGCCGAGCTTCACGCCAAAGAGGCGCCCGAGCGCGTGCGCGAGCTCGAGGCGTGGGGGGCCGTCTTCGATCGCACCAAGGACGGGCGGATCCTGCAGCGCAACTTCGGCGGCCACCGCTACCCGCGGCTCGCGCACGTGGGAGACCGCACCGGCCTCGAGATGATCCGCACCCTCCAGGATCACGGCATCCACAAGGGGATCGCGATCCACATGGAGACCACCATCACCACCTTGATCGTGGACCCATCGGCGGGGGGCAGAGTGGTGGGAGCGTTCGGCTACGAGCGCGAGCGCGGGCGGTTCCTCCTCTTCCGCACCGGGGCGATCGTCCTCGCCACCGGCGGCGTCGGCCGGGCCTACAAGGTCACCTCCAACAGCTGGGAGTACACCGGCGACGGCCATTCCCTCGCCTACCACGCCGGCGCCGAGCTCCTCGACATGGAGTTCCTCCAGTTCCATCCCACCGGAATGGTCTGGCCGCCCTCCGTGCAGGGGATCCTGGTCACCGAAGGAGTGCGCGGCGAAGGGGGCGTGCTGCGCAACAAGGACGGCAAGCGGTTCATGTTCGACGACATCCCGGAGAACTACAAACCGCAGACCGCCGACACGCCCGAAGAGGGGTGGCGCTACTGCCAGGGCGACAAGAATGCGCGCCGGCCGCCCGAGCTCCTGACCCGCGATCACGTCGCGCGCTGCATCGTGCGCGAGATCCGCGAGGGGCGCGGCTCACCGCACGGCGGCGTCTTCCTCGACATCTCCTGGATCCAGGAGAAGCTGTCGAACGCGCCCGAGCACATCCGGAAGAAGCTCCCCAGCATGTACCACCAGTTCAAGGAGCTCGCCGGCATCGACATCACCGCCGAGCCGATGGAGGTCGGGCCGACCACCCACTACATGATGGGCGGCGTGCGCGTCGACGCCGAGAGCCAGATGTCGACCGTGCCCGGCCTCTTCGCCTGCGGCGAATGCGCCGCCGGGCTCCACGGAGCCAACCGGCTGGGCGGCAACTCGCTCTCCGACCTCCTCGTCTTCGGCAAGCGGGCCGGCGAGCACGCGGCCCTGTTCGCCCGGGCGAACCCGGCGCCGGCGGTCGACGAAGAGGTCGCCGAGCGGGCGCTCGACGACGCCGTCAAACCGTTCGACGGACCGGCCGGCGGCGAGAATCCGTTCCACATCCAGCACGAGCTGCAGGAGACGATGCAGGACCTGGTCGGCATCGTGCGCCGCGAAGAGGAGATGGAGCGGGCGCTCGGCGAGATCGCGCGGCTCAAGCGCCAGGCGCGCTTCGTCCGCGTCAGCGGCAACCGCGACTACAACCCGGGCTGGCACACGGCGATCGACCTCGGCAACCTCCTCACCGTCTCCGAGGCGATCGCGCGCGCGGCGCTCCAGCGCAGGGAGAGCCGCGGCGCCCACTTCCGCGACGACTACCCCGACAAGAGCGAGCCGTGGGGCAAGCGCAACCTGATCGTGCAGAAGGGGGAGGGAGGCGAGATGACGCTCCGTGAGCAGGCGGTCCCCGAGCTCCGTCCCGATCTCCGGGAGATTCTCGACGAGGAGGCCAAGTGAACGCATCCGGCGGACAGCGGGCGACGTTCCGGTTCTGGCGCGGCGAGGGCACCGCGGGCGAGTGGGTCGACTACGACACCGAGGTCTCCGTCGGCATGGTCGTCCTCGACGCCGTGCACCGGATCCAGGCCGAGAAGGCGCCCGACCTCGCGGTGCGCTGGAACTGCAAGGCGGGGAAGTGCGGCTCCTGCTCGGCCGAGGTCAACGGCCGGCCACGCCTGATGTGCATGACGCGCCTCTCCGACCTGCCGCTCGACGAGCCGGTCACCATCGAGCCGATGCGCGCCTTCCCGCGCATCCGCGACCTGGTCACCGACGTCTCCTGGAACTACGAGGTGAAGAAGCGGATCCAGCCGTTCCGGCCGCGGAAGCCCGACGCGGAGGACGGCACCTGGCGCATGCAGCAGTCCGAGATCGACCGCGTGCAGGAGTTCCGCAAGTGCATCGAGTGCTTCCTCTGCCAGGACGTCTGCCACGTGCTGCGCGAGCACCACGAGCACGAGGCGTTCATCGGACCCCGCTTCTTCGTCCACACCGCGGCGCTCGAGATGCACCCGCTCGACACCGCCGACCGCCTGGGCGACCTGAAGCAGGAGAACGGGATCGGCTTCTGCAACATCGGCAAGTGCTGCACGACCGTCTGCCCGGAGGGGATCACCATCACCGACAATGCGATCATTCCGCTCAAGGAGCGGGTGGTCGACCGCTTCTACGATCCACTGACCCGGCTCTTCCGGGTCTTCAACGGCTGAGCCGCACCGTCCGGCGGCTCGGGAGAGAGGAAGGAGGCGCCATGTTCGAGCTCAAGCGCCTGAACGCGGAGTCGATCGCCGCCGCCCTCGAGAAGGCGCGTCACTACCGGCTGCTCAACGAACCGACCGAGGCGGTGAGCATCTGCCTCGACGTGCTCGAAGTCGAACCCGAGAACCAGCAGGCCCTGGTTCTCCTCCTGCTCGCCGAAACCGACCGTTTCAATCACGGGCACAGCGACGCCCTGCCGCGCGCCAAGGACGCTCTCGCGAAGCTCGCGACGCCGTACGACCACGCCTACTTCGGCGGCATCGTCCTCGAGCGCTGGGCGAAGTCGCGCCTCAAGCAGGGCGGGATCGGCGCCAGCGAGGTGGTCTACGACCTCCTGCGCCAGGCGATGGAGCGCTTCGAGGAGGCGAGCGCGCTGGCGCCGACGGGGAACGACGAGGCGCTGCTGCGCTACAACACCTGCGTGCGCATCCTGCAGAGCCGCCCCGACCTCGGCCCGGCCCCGGCCCACGCCCGGCCGGCGATGCTCGAGTAGGCCGCCCGTGAAGACGCGCACGTCGTTCGGACAGAGGACGCTCCCGGGCGAGTACTTCACCTCGCCGGAGATCTGGGCGCTCGAGCACCAGCGGATCTTCGGCCGTCACTGGATCCTGGCGGGGCACCTCTCCGAGCTGCCGGAGAACGGCAGCTTCTTCCTCTTCGAGCTCGGCCGCGAGAGCGTCCTCGTGATGCGCGACGGCACGGGCACGGTGCGCGCCCACCACAACTTCTGCCGCCACCGCGGCACCCGCCTCTGCGAGGAGGCGAGCGGCCGGGCGGCGCACGCGCTGCAGTGCTCGTACCACGCCTGGACCTACGCCCTCGACGGCACGCTGCGCGCCGCGCCCAACATGCAGGACGTGCCCGGCTTCGACCGCGCCGACTGGGGGCTCAAGCCGGTGGCGCTCGCCGAGTGGCGCGGCTTCCTGTTCCTGAACTTGGCGGCCGAGCCGGTGCCGTTCGCCGAGGCGCTGGCGCCGCTCGCCGGGAAGTTCGAGCACTGGAAGGTGGAGGAGCTGCGCTCGGTCCACCGGACGACCTACGAGGTCGAGGCGAACTGGAAGCTGTTCTTCCACAACTACAGCGAGTGCTACCACTGCCCCAACGTGCACCCGCACCTCAACAAGCTGACGCCGTACCGCAACACCGAGAACGACCTCGACGAGGGGGCGGTGCTCGGCGGGCCGATGTGGATGTCGAACCCCGAAGGGTCGATGACGATGACCGGCGAGCGCTGCGCCCCGCCGTTCGCCGGCCTCTCGCCCGAGGAGCGCGGCCGCGTCTACTACTACACGCTCTTTCCCTCGACCTTCCTCTCGTTCCATCCCGACTACGTCCTCGTCCACCGCGCGCGGCCGCTGGCGATCGACCGCACGCGGATCGTCTGCGACTGGTACTTCCATCCCGAAGCCATCGCGGCGCCGGGCTTCGACCCGCAGTCGGCGATCGACTTCTGGGACCTGACCAACCGCCAGGACTGGAAGCTGTGCGCCGACGCCTACCGCGGCGTCTCGTCGGCGGCCTGGGAGCCGGGGCCGTACAGCGAGCTCGAGAGCCAGCTCGCCGCCTTCGATCGCCAGTACCTGCGCGCGCTCGACCGCGACCGCCCGGCGCTCGCCGGTATCAGATGAGCGGCTTCGGCCGCTCGGGCTGAGCCGCATCCGCCGCTCGGGCGGAGCCATTTTCATTTCCCGTTCATCCCGAGGTGTCATGAATTGCGGCGATGGCGGAATCGATCTCCCGCGGACGCCTTCGCTGGCCGCTCCTCCTGACCCTCTCGTTCGCGGCCGCCCTGCTGCCCTCCCTGGCTGCGGCCGGTGAGGACGACGATCTGCCGACGCCCGAGGAGCTCGAGCGGCGCGGCGCGGTGATCGGCTCGGTCGTGCTCGACATGCACGACATCTTCGACCCGACGATCCCGGAAGAGGACCGGATGCTGTTCCGCGGCGCCAACCGGCTCCACCGCCAGACGCGTCCGCACGTCGTCGAGGAGCTGCTCCTCTTCCGGCCGGGCGACCTCTACTCGGCGCGGAAGATCGCCGAGTCGGAGCGCCTGCTGCGCTCGACCCACTTCTTCGACGACCCCGAGATCCGCGTCGTCCGCTTCGCCGACGGCCGCGTCGACCTCAGGGTGACGACGCGCGACCTCTGGACGCTCAAGGGGGGCGTCGGCATCGGGCGGAGCGGTGGCGTCAACTCGACCCACTTCCAGCTCGAGGACACCAACCTCCTCGGCACCGGCCGGACGGTCGATCTCGAGCAGTCGTCGAACGTCGACCGCTCCTCGTTCCTGGTCCACTTCCGCGACGCCAACCTCGCCGGGCGCCGCGTCTACCTCGACGTCAACTACGCCGAGAACAGCGACGGCAACGACCGCAGCTTCGAGCTCACCCGTCCGTTCTTCGCGCTCGACAGCCGCTGGGCGGCCGGGGTCCGCGCCGCGACCAGCGACCGGGTCGATTCGCTCTACACCCTGGGGCACGTGAGCTCGTCGTTCCGCCACCGCGAGGAGCGCTTCGAGATCTTCCAGGGGATCGGGCGCCGGTCGCTCGGCGACGCCGACGCCGCCGGAGCCGAGCAGCGCGTGTCGCGCTTCACCTTCGGTTACACCTTCGAGCGCGACCGCTTCGAGGCGCCGCCCGGTCCGGGGCAGACGCCGCCCGACGAGCTGCCGGGGGACCGCGTCCTGTCGGAGCCGTGGGTCGCCTTCGACAGCGTCGGCGACGACTACCTCAAGACGCACAACTTCGAGCAGCTGGGGCGGGTGGAGGACCTGTCGCTCGGCTGGCGCTTCCACGCCCGCCTCGGCGCCTCGCTCGAGACGCTCGGCGCCGACCGCAACGAGGCGGTCTTCGACAGCACGGCGAGCTGGGGGCGCCACCCGGATTCGGAGACCTCGCAGACCTGGCTCTTCTCGGGCGCCTTCTCGGGGCGGCTGGGCGGGGAGGAGGGGAGGAATCTCCTCGCCTCGACGCGGGCGCGCTACTACCGGCGGAACTTCGGCGAGCAGCTCCTCCTGGTCTCGCTCGAAGCCGACGCCGCCCACCGCCTCGACCCCGAGAACCAGCTCCTCCTCGGCGGCGACAGCGGGCTGCGCGGCTACCCGCTGCGCTACCAGCAGGGGGACCGGCGGCTCCTCTTCTCGGTCGAGCAGCGCGTCTTCACCAACTGGTATCCGTTCCGGCTGGTGCGCGTCGGCGGCGCGGTCTTCTTCGACGCCGGCCAGATGTGGTCGAGCGACGAGTCGTTCGAGTCGCAGAGCCGCGGCCTGCTGAAGGACATCGGCATCGGCCTGCGTCTGGGCTCGACGCGCTCGTCGCTGGGCTCGGTCGTGCACCTCGACGTCGCCTTCCCGCTCGACGGCGACGGCACGATCCGGAACGTCCAGTTCCTGGTCAGCTCGCGGACCGGGTTCTGAGCCGGTCCGGCCGGGTCAGCCGCCGGCGCCGACGCGGAAGGCGACCGCCGCCGTTCCCCAGGTCATCACCACCTCGGAGCCGCGGACCTCGAAGGTGAGCGCCTCGACCGGCTCGTGCTTCGCCGGCGCGACCTCGACGCGGAGCGCGTCCTGGGCCGCGTCGTACTTGTAAGCGCCCCACTGCTGGGCGGTGCGGTTGAAGATCACCGTCCAGCGGTCGCGGCCGGGGATCGTGAACAGCGCGTAGGTGCCGGCGGCCAGCGCCTTCCCTTCGATCGTGACGTTCTTGTCGAACGAGATCGTGGTCGCCTCGTCGGCGCCGGTGCGCCAGACCTGGTCGTACGGCACGAGAGAGCCCCAGAGCTCGCGGCCGCCGACCAGCGGGCGCCCGTACTCGACGGTAACGCGGACGCCGGCAATGTCGCCGGTGGCCTGTCCGTTCTTGCTCTTGCGGTCGGCGTCGTTGCCGCGCGCCGCGAGGAGCGGAGCGGTGGCGAGGAGGAGAAGGGCGGCGAAGGTGGAGGATCGGCGGCTCGACATGGCGGTCTCCCGGGAGGGTTGGTTCGAAGTGCGATCTTGCCATGCGCGAAGCCGGGACGCACGACCGGCGTCCACGCGGCGAGCATTCGATAGAGTGCTCCTGATTCACGATCCAGGGACGGAGGGGGACGCCGGATGACGCTCGCGAGCGGAGATCGCCTCGGTTCCTACGAGGTGCAGGGGCCGCTCGGCGCCGGCGGGATGGGCGAGGTCTATCGCGCCACCGACGCGCGCCTCAAGCGCGACGTCGCCCTCAAGGTCCTGCCGGCGGCGTTCGTCGCCGACCGCGAGCGGCTGGCGCGCTTCGAGCGCGAGGCGCAGCTCCTGGCCCAGCTCCAGCATCCGAACATCGCCTCGATCTACGGCATCGAGGAGGCGGAGGGCGTGCGCGCCCTGGTCATGGAGCTGGTGCCCGGCCCGACCCTCGCCGAGCGGATGGCGGCCGCGGCGC
Source organism: Thermoanaerobaculia bacterium (assembly GCA_050186295.1). Classification (GTDB taxonomy): domain Bacteria; phylum Acidobacteriota; class Thermoanaerobaculia; order Multivoradales; family JAGPDF01; genus JAGPDF01. Next base: position 10,164 of record JBFWYP010000012.1, read on the forward strand.
TGCCGCTCGAGGAGACGCTCGCCATCGCGCGCCAGATCGCCGAGGCGCTCGAGGCGGCGCACGAGAAGGGGATCGTCCACCGCGACCTCAAGCCGCAGAACGTCAAGGTCACCGCCGACGGCACGGTGAAGGTGCTCGACTTCGGGCTCGCCAAGGCGATGGAGGAGCCCGGCAGCACGGCGGCCGCCGACGTCGCGCGCTCGCCGACGATCATGAACTCGCCGACGCTCACCGCCGTGCACGGCACCCAGCTCGGCGTGATCCTCGGCACGGCGGCCTACATGGCGCCCGAGCAGGCGGCCGGCGCCGCGGTCGACCGGCGCGCCGACATCTGGGCGTTCGGCGTCGTGCTCTACGAGATGCTCGCGGGGCGGCGGCTGTTCGAGGGCGAGACGGTGTCGCACGTCCTCGCCGGAGTGCTCAAGGACGAACCGGATTTCGGAGCGCTCCCCGCCGGCACACCGCGGCGCATCGAGGAGCTCGTCCGCCGCTGCCTGCGCAAGAAGGCGCGCCAGCGCCTGCAGGCGATCGGCGACGCGCGGGTGGTGATCGACGAGGTGCTCGCCGATCCGGAAGCGGAGGCGCGCGAGGCGCGGTCGGCGACCGCGGCCGGCACGCCGTCGGCGTCGCGGGCGCGGCTCGCCTGGGCGATCGCCGGCGTCGCCGCCGCCGCGGCGGCCGCCTTCGCCCTCCTCTGGCTCCGCGGCCCGGGCGCGGCCCCGGCGGCGCGGCCGGTCCACGCCGCCCTCGTGGCGCCGCCCGGCGGCCTGTTCGGCGACACGCTGGCGCTCTCGCCCGACGGCCGCCGCCTGGTCTTCAACGCCTTCGATCGCGACACGCGGACCGGCGCCCTCTGGCTGCGCGATCTCGGCCGCGGCGAGGCGACGCGGATTCCGGCGACCGAGGGGGGCGAGATGGCGTTCTGGTCGCCCGACGGTCAGGAGATCGGCTTCTTCGCCGACGGCAAGCTCAAGCGGATCGATCTCCGTGGCGGCCTGCCGCAGACGATCTGCGACGCGCCGACGCCGCGCGGCGGCACCTGGGGACCGGACGGCCGGATCGTCTTCACGCCCTCGTTCCGCGTCGGGTTGTCGATCGTGCGACCAGGGAGCCCTCCCGAGGAGCTGACCCGGCTCGACGAGGCGCGAGGCGAGAAGAGCCACCGCTTCCCGCGCTTCCTGCCCGGCGGCAAGCGGATCCTCTTTCTCGCCCAGACGGCCGAGGCCGGAGCGCGCGCCGACGAGAGCACGATCGAGGTCCTCGACCTCGGGAGCCGGGAGCGCCATCGCCTGACGGTCGCCAACTCGTCGTCGCACTTCTCGCCGGTGCCGGCGCCGGGGGTGCTGCTCTACTGGCGCGAGGGGTCGCTCCTCGCCCACCGGTTCGACCCCGACCGCCTGGCGCTCTCGGGGGAGGCGCGGCCGGTGGCCTCGCCGGTCGCCTTCTCGCAGAACGAGGAGGCGCTCGCCTCGGTCTCGGAGCAGGGGACGCTCGTCTTCCGGGCGGGCGAGCGCGGCGCCTTCTCGTCGATCGTTTCGCTCGACCGCGAGGGGATCGGCAGGAAGGTGCTGCTCGATCAGGGACTCTTCGACGATTTTCGTCTCTCCCACGACGGCAAGCGGCTGGCCTACGCCACCAACTCCTCCGGCAAGGGCGACAGCGATATCTGGGTCTACGACATGGCCCGCGGCGCGTCGAGCCGGATCACCTTCGAGGAGGGAAGCGACGACCGCCCGGTCTGGTCGCCGGACGACCGCTACCTCTACTACATGAACGACCGCGAGAACGACGGGACCATCTTCCGCCGCGAGAGCGACGGCATGGGGAACGCCGTCCGGGTCGGCGAGACGCCGGAGGGGTTCTGGCCGCTCGACGTCTCACCGGACGGGCGCTTCCTGGTCGTCGGCGCGGTGACGAGCGGCACCGGCTTCGACCTCCAGAAGCTCGATCTCGAGAGCGGGAAGGTGACGCCGCTGGTCGCCACACCGTTCCAGGACGACTACGCGGCGCTGTCGCCGGACGGCCGCCTGCTCGCCTACGCCTCCGAGCAGTCGGGCCGCTGGGAGATCTACGTCCAGGCGCTCGCCGGCGGTACGGGCGCCACCGGCCGCTGGCAGATCTCGACCGAGGGCGGGGTGCAGCCGCACTGGCGCGCCGACGGCCGGGAGCTCTACTTCCTCTCCCCTCCCGACCGGCTCCTCGCGGTCGACGTCGTGCCCGGCGAGAGCCCGCGCTTCGCGGCGCCGCGCGAGCTCTTCCGCCAGGCGATCGACCGCTTCGACGCCGCGCCCGACGGCCAGTCGTTCGTCGCGCTGCGCCCCTCCGACAGCGACAAGGGCCGGCCGCTCTCCCTGATCCTGAACTGGCCGGCCGCGCTCGACGGCCGATGATCGGCGAGCGGCTCGGGCCGTACGAGATCACCGGCAAGCTCGGCGAGGGCGGGATGGGCGTCGTCTACCGCGCCCTCGACCCGCGGCTCGAACGCGACGTGGCGATCAAGGTGCTGCCGCCCGAAGTGGCGCGCGACGCCGAGCGCCTGCGCCGCTTCGAGATCGAGGCGCGCGCCGCCTCGGCGCTCAACCACCCGAACATCCTCACCGTGCACGACACCGGGACGTCGGACGGCACGACCTACCTCGTCACCGAGCTCCTCGAGGGGCGGTCGCTGCGCGAGCTCCTCGCCGACGGCCCGCTCGCCGCGGAGCGCGCCTGCGCCCTCGCGGTGCAGGTGGCGGGCGGGCTGGCGGCGGCGCACCGCAAGGGGATCGTGCATCGTGACCTCAAGCCGGAGAACCTGTTCGTCACCGCCGACGGAAGGGCGAAGATCCTGGACTTCGGACTGGCGCGGCTCGAGGCGCCGGAGGCCGGGGCGTCCGGCGCGACGGCGGCGGTTCCCGAGCGCTCGACGGTCACCGGCACCGCCGCCGGGATGCTCCTCGGCACGGTCGGCTACATGGCGCCGGAGCAGGTGCGCGGCGAGCGCGCCGACGCGCGGAGCGATCTTTTCGCGCTCGGCGTCGTGCTGTGCGAGATGCTGACCGGGGCGAATCCGTTCGCTCGTCCGTCGGCGGTCGAGAGCCTGCACGCGATCCTCAAGGAGCCGCCGTCGCCGATCGCGGCCGCCGGCATCCCGCCGGCCGTCGAGGCGACGGCGATGCGCTGTCTCGAGAAGGACCCGGAGCGCCGCTTCCAGTCGGCGAGCGATCTCGCCTTCGCCCTCGAGAGCGCCGGCTCCGGCGAGCGCCGTGCCGCTCCGCCGCCGCCGGTCGGGAGCGGTGCGAGCGGGACGCGCCCGTCGCGCGGGCTCCGCCTCGCCGGCGCGCTCGCCGCACTGCTGGCGGTGGCCGGTCTCGGCTGGTGGCTCCGCCAGCGGAGCGCCTCGACCGCGTCGGCCGAGTCCGCTGCGGCGCCGGCGATCCGCTCGATCGCCGTGCTGCCGTTCGCCAGCCTGTCGCCGGAGAGCGCCGACGAGTACTTCTCCGACGGCATGACCGACGCGCTGACGGTCGAGCTGGCGCGGCTGCGGGAGCTCAAGCTGATCGCGCGCAACTCGACGGCGCGCTTCCGCGGTTCGACCCTCGCGCCGGCGGCGATCGCCGGCGAGCTCGGCGTCGAAGGGCTGCTCTCGGGCTCGGTGCTGCGCGCCGGCGAGCGCGTGCGGATCTCGGCCCAGCTCACCGAGGCGAAGAGCGACCGCATCGTCTGGGCGGAGAGCTACGAGCGCGCGGTGAGCGACGTGCTGACGCTGCAGGGCGAAGTGGCGCGCGACATCGCCGGGGCGATCGCGCTGCAGCTCTCGCCCGCCGAGACGACGCTCCTCGCCAGCGCGCGCCCGGTCGATCCGCGCGCCCTCGACGAGTACCTCCAGGGCCGGGCGCTCTGGACGCGGCGCACCGAGGAGGGGGTGACGGCGGCGCTCGGCCGGTTCGAGGCGGCGCTGGCGATCGACCCGAAGTTCGCGCTCGGGCAGAGCGGTCTCGCCGACGCCTACACCATCCTCGCCGCCTACAACTGGATGGAGCCGCGCCGCGCGCTGCCGCTCGCGGTCGCCGCGGCCGAGCGGGCGCAGGCGCTCGATCCCGGCGCCGGCGAGCCGCACGCCTCGCGCGGCGACCTGGCGATCCACTGGGACCGCGACCTCGCGCTGGCGCGGAAGGAGCTCCGCCGCGCGCTCGAGCTCAGCCCCGGCAACGCGGTCGCCTACCACTGGCTGGGTGAGGCGGCGCTCGTCGGCGGCGCGACCGACGAGGCGATCGGCCACCTCCGGCGCGCCATCGAGCTCGATCCGCAGGCGCCCGCGCCGCACCTGCAGCTGGCGATGGCGTACGAGGGGCTGGGACGGGTGGAGGAGGCCGAGCGCACCTATCGCCGGGCGCTCGAGATCTCGCCCGGCTTCGCGAGCGCCGCGGGCGGACTGGTGCGGATCGAGCTGGCGGACGGGCGGGGTGCCGCGGCGCTCGCCGCCGCCGAGCGCACCGCGAACGACGATCCGTCGGTGCAGAACCGGGCGACGGTCGCCGTCGCGCTCGCCTGGACCGGCGAGACCGCCCGGGCGCGCGAGATCCTCGAAGCGTTGCGCGCCGAGCGCGGCGAGCGCTGGGTCTCGCCCTACGAGATCGCCTGCGTCGAGGCGGCGCTCGGCGAGGGCGCGGCGGCGCTGGCGAATCTGCGCCAGGCGGTCGAGGCGAGCGTCTTCCAGGTGCAGTCGCTCTCGATCCGCCTGCCGCTCGAGTTCTCCCGGTTCGACGGCGACCCGGAGCTCGAAGCGATCCGCGCCTCGATCTGGCGCGTGCGCTACACTCCCTGAAGACCCCTCGTCCGGAAGGTGTGCCCTTGAAGATCGCTGCGAGCACGTCCAGGTCGGCATCGTCCGACGGTCCGGTTCTCGGCAGCTGGATCGCTGCCTGGTGCCTCGTCTGGGTCACCTTCGGAGCGCTCGCTGCCGCGGACGAGATCCGCTGGACGACGGTCGACACCGGACCCCGCGAGACGGCGATCGCCGGCGCCACCACGCTGCGCGCCACCGTCGGGCAGGTCGAAGCGACGGCGGTCGCGACCGGCGGCTCGTTCACGCTCCGGGGCGGCTTCTGGCCCGGAGCGGTCGCGCTCCACGCGACGCTCTTCGTCGACGGTTTCGAATCCGGCGATTTCGGCGCCTGGTCGTTGACGATTCCCCCCGCTCCCGATCTCGACCCTGACGAGCTCTCCAAAAGGTAGGGTGCCCATGCGACGTTCGAAGCCGATCGTTCTCCTCTCGCTCCTCGTCATCGCTGCGACCCCGGCGCTTCACGGAGGCGACGTGCCGCTGGCGCCGGGCTTCACCTACCAGGGGCTGATCGCGGCAGGCGGCACGCCGTTCGAAGGCGACTGCGACTTCGAGTTCGCTCTCTTCGACGATCCGGACGCCGGCGCGCAACTCGGCTCGACGCAGGCCGAAGATGCCGTGCCCGTCACGCACGGTACGTTCTCCGTCGTGCTCGACGACGAAGGGCAGTTCGGCGTCGATGCGTTCCTCGGTGCGGAGCGCTATCTGGAGATCTCGAGCCGATGTCCGGCGGGGGCGGGAGATTTCACGCTGCTCGCGCCGCGCCAGCGATTGACCGCCGCGCCGTATGCGCGCTTCGCCCTTGCCGGCAACCAGGGAGAGCCCGGACCGACCGGTCCTCCCGGTCCTCCGGGCCCGCCCGGGCCGACGAGCATCGCGAGCTGCCCGGACGGCATGACGCAGGTGGATCTCGCCTCTTCGAAACTCTGCTACGACGCGGGAACGACCTCGAACTGGATCGCCGCAAGTCAGTACTGCTGGGACAACTTCCATGCCGGGTTGTGTTCGCTGCAGCAATGGAGGACCGTCGTCTGCCACCTGGGTCTTCCGAGTCCGGGCAACTCGTGGCTCCCGACCGTCGCGGGGATCTCCACCTTCGCCTTGATCGGCGGCTGCACCGGCGACGCCGTGGCGACGGCGACCTACACGAGCAACTTCGCGGGTCCCTGCTGCCTCGAGTGGATGAGCTATTGAATCCTGCCCGGAGCTGACGCGCTCTGGGGTTCGTCGTCCGCGAGCGGGCGGATGCCGAGGCCGGTAAAGCGGAAGGTCGCGGCGATCAGCAGCGAGAAGAGCGGACCGCCGAGACAGAAAAGCGCCCAGGGCAGGTAGTCGAGGGTCGCGACGCCGAGCGTCTTCGCCATGAAGATCGCCGAGACGGTCCAGGGCAGGAGCGGCTCGACGACGGTGACCGAATCCTCGAGCGAGCGCGAGAGGTTGCGCGGCGCGAGCTCGCGCTCGCGGAACGCCGGCGCGAACATGCCGCCGACGACCAGGGCAGTAACGCCGGCGTGGCTGGTCAGCGCCACCATCGTCGCCCCTGCGGTCATCGCCGACGCCACGAGCCCGAAGGTCGAACGGACGCGGGCGAGGAGCGCCGTGAGCAGACGGTCGAGCGCCCCCGAGACGTCCATCGCCGCGGCGAGCAGGAACGCCGCGAGGATGACGACCAGGGTCGGCGCCATCGACTCGAGCCCGCCGCGCTCGACGAGGCGGTGGAAGAGCGTTCCGTTGGCTCCGATGGCGCCGGCGTCGAACCCTTTCGCCGCCAGCATCGCCGGGGCGAAGCCGTGAACCGCGGCGGTGATGCCGTCGGCGGCGCCGAACCCCTGCACGGCGACGCCGAGGACGAGCGCGGTGAGCGACGAGGCGACCAGGACGAGCGCCGGCGGCCGCCGGGCGACGATCCCTGCGAGCACCACGACGAGCGGCAGGAGCGCCCAGCCGTCGAGGCGGAATGCGCCGTCGAGATCGGCGAGGAGTCGCACCGCTTCGGGAGGAAGGGCGCCGTCCGCCGTGCCGTGCGCGCCGCCGGCGAGCGCGTAGACGACCAGGCAGACGACGAACGACGGCGTCGCGCTCCACAGCATGTGGCGCACGTGGTCGAAGAGGCGCGCCCCGGAGGCGAGGGCGCAGATGTTGGTGGTGTCGGAGAGCGGCGACATCTTGTCGCCGAGGTAGGCGCCGGAGACGATCGCCCCCGCGGCGGCGGGGAGCGGCACGCCGAGCGCCGCCGCCGCCCCCATGAGCGCCACGCCGAGAGTGCCGGCCGAGCCCCACGACGTGCCGGTGGCGAGCGACATCAGGCTGGTGGCGAGGAAGGCGGTGACGAGGAAGAGCGAGGGGGCGACGAGACGGACGCCCCAGGCGACGAGGAGCGGGATCGTCCCCGAGAAGACCCAGGTGCCGACGAGCAGCCCGATGGCGAGCAGGATCAGGATCACCGGCAGGACGGCGGCGAACTTCTCGCCGGCCGAGCGCTGGATCTCGTCCCAGCCGGCGCCGCGCCGGACGGCGATCGCACCCGCCACGGCCGCCGCCGCGAGCATCGCCACCAGCAGCAGGTCGCCGCTCATGCCGACCGTCGCCGCGCCGAGCGCGATCAGGCCGACGAGGACGACGAGCGGCGTCGCGGCGAGCGCCAGCGGAATCGCGCCGCGTGCAGAAGTCGATTCGAGCATCGGATCTCGCGGCGATTCTAGCGGCGGCGCGGCCAGGAGGCGGTCAGCTCCGGGAGCTCTCGACCGGCAGATCCTCGACCACACGGTTGCGGCCGGCCGCCTTGGCGGCGTAGAGGGCGCGATCGGCGCGCTCGAGGAGGGCGGAGACGCCTTCGCCGGTCGTCCCCGCCGCGACACCGACGCTGACCGTGAGCGGAACCGGGCGCCCCTCGTGCATCGCCAGCCGGGTCTCGATCCGCCGCCGCACGCGCTCGGCGAGGGCGGTCGCCGCCTCGCCGCTCGCCCCCGGCAGGACGGCGACGAACTCCTCGCCGCCGTAGCGCGCCGCGAGGTCGGCGCGGCGGACCTCGGCCGCGAGATGTTCGGAGAAGGTGCGGATGCACTGGTCGCCGGCGAGGTGCCCGTGCTCGTCGTTGACCTTCTTGAAGTGGTCGAGGTCGAACATGGCGACGGCGAGCGAGCCGCCGCGGCGATCGCTCTCGGCGTCGAGGGCGTCGGTCAGGCGGAGGAGCGCCCGCCGGTTGAGGAGGCCCGAGAGGGCGTCGCGATCGGCGAGCTCGCGCGCGCGGTCGAGCTCGCGGCGGAAGGAGAGCGTGCGGTCGGCGAGACCGAGGGCGAGGACCACCGACTCGAAGGCGCCGGCGACGAGGATGACGTCGAGCAGCTGGCTCGCCGTGCGCCCCTGGAGGAACTGCTGCAGCGAGGCGGCGAAGGCGACGAGGACGAGCGGCGTCCAGCCGATCAGGTAGAAGCCGGCGTAGCGGTTCTTCTGCCGCGCCGCGAGGGAGACGGCGATCAGCACGCCGAACGCGGTGAATGCGACGAGCAGGTTGCTCGCCATGATCGTCGCCTGGACCAGCCGGCCGCTCGAGAGGAGGAAACCGGCGGCGTGGAGCGGCGCCAGCATCAGGAACGCCCGCGCGACCCAGAGGAGCGTGCGGCCGAGTCGTGGCGTCAGCCGGCGCAGGTTGACGAAGTCGACGGCGAAGATCGTGGCCAGCGCCGAAGCGAGATCGATGGCGACGCCGTCCAGGATCGTCATCGCGTCGACGTCGAGGCCCGAAAGGAACGGCAGCCGGTGGGCGGCGCGCGTCTCGCAGGCGAGATAGAGCAGGAAGCTGAGGAGGTAGGCGAGGTACTTGAGGAAGACGAACTCGCGCAGCGCGACGTAGAAGAGCGCCGAGAACAGGCTCATCGCCAGGATCACGCCGAACGCCACTGCCCGCCACTGCGTCGCGCCGAGGTCCTTCCTGCGGAACCGCTCGGCCGGGACGACTTCGACTTCGTCCGTGTGGAGGTGCGAGCCGGCGAAGCAGACGTAGGTCGGTCCGCCGGCGAGGGGACGGAACTCGCGCCCGAGATGGCGGAACGAGAGGCCCCAGCCCCTGGGGTCGGCTGCGTCGAGGCTCCGCGGCCGCGCGTCGGGCGGCTCGTACCAGGTCAGGCGGACGGCGCGATTCGACGGCATGGCGACGGTCCAGGTCTCGGCCGAGGCGGGGTCGCCGTCGACCGCCGGGCGGATGCGCAGCCAGATCGACGTCGTCGCGGAGGGCGCCGGGGCGACCGCGCTCGCGTCGGCGGAGAGCGGCACCCAGTCGGACGCCGGTCGTACGGCGACCGCGGCGACCGCCGCGCAGTCGGGAGGCGCGAGCAGCCGGTCGACCGGCGGTCCGGAGGTGGCGCCGCGCACCGCGCCCGCCGCGAAGAGCAGCAGGGCGCCGAAACGACGGGACCGCTGGGTTCTGCCGGGCATCGAGCTGGGAAGCGATTCTAGAGCCTCGAGGTGACGGCGCGCGGGAAGCCACGGGCCCGCTTCCGGGGGCGTCACGGGATGGGGCTAGACTGGGCCGAGCAGCCAGGCGATTCGATGATCGACGAGAGCAGCCACCGGAACGACCCCGGCGCCGCCGCCGAAGAGTCTCTCCTGCGGGAGATGCTGGCGCGCTCGCCTGCGATCTTCTGGACCATCGACCGCGATCTGCGCTTCACCAGCAGCATGGGTGGTGGGCTCGCCCAGCTCGGCCTGGAACCGGGCGGCGCGGTCGGACGCAGCCTGTTCGAGTACTTCGGTACCGAGGATCGCGAGTTCCCGGCGATCGCCGGTCACCTCGCGGCGCTCGAGGGAAGGACGCTGCGCTACGAGCAGAGCTGGGCCGGCAAGGTGTTCGAGTCGCGGCTCGAGCCGCTGCGCGACGCCGCCGGCGAGATCCGCGGCGTCGCCGGCCTGGCGATCGACGTGACCGACGCCCGGCGCTCGTCGATCGTCGAGCGGGCGCTGCTCCGGATCTCGGCCGAGGCGAGCCGTGCGATCGATCTGCCGGCCTTCTTCGCCTCGCTGCACGCCATCGTGGGCGAGCTCATGTATGCGCGGAACTTCTATCTCGCGCTCGTCGACCGCACGCAAGGCACTCTCTCGTTTCCCTACTTCGTCGACGAGTTCGACACCGCGCCGGGACCGCGTCCGCTCGGGCGGGGACTCACGGAGTACGTCCTGCGCACGGGGCGGCCGCTGCACGCGCCGCGCGAAATCGACCGCGAGCTCGTCGAGGCCGGCGAGGTCAGCGAGGTCGGGGCTCCCTCCGTCGACTGGATGGGCGTGCCGCTGGCGAGCGGCGACGAGGTCTTCGGTGTCGTGGCCGTGCAGAGCTACCGCGACGACGTGCGCTTCGACGAGCGCGATCTCGAGGTGCTGGCCTTCGTCGGGCAGCACATCTCGGCGGCCTACGAGCGGCGCCAGGCGGAACAGGACCTGCGCGCGTCGCAGGAGCAGTTGCGCCACGCGCAGAAGATGGAGGCGCTCGGCCGGATGGCGGGCGGCGTGGCGCACGACTTCAACAACCTGCTGACGGTGATCTCGGGCTACGCCGAGCTCCTCGGGCGCCGCCTGCCGCCGGACAGCCCGCACCAGGCCGAGCTGGCGGCGATCGAGCGCGCCGGACGGCGGGCCGGCGAGCTCACCTCGCAGCTCCTGGCGGTCGGGCGGAAGCAGCCGTCGACGCCGCGCCTGCTGCATCTCGGTGAGTTCCTGGCCTCGCTCCGCAGCTGGCTCGAGCGCCTCGCCGGGCCGGCCGTCGACCTCCGGATCGAGACGGATCCGGCGCTCTGGCCGATCCGCGCCGACCCCGCCCAGATCGAGCAGGTCGTCCTCAACCTGGTCGCCAACGCCCGCGACGCCATGCCGGACGGCGGGGAGCTGATCATCGCGGCGCGCAACCGCGATCTCGACGATACCGCCGCGCGCCACCGTCCCGGCCTCGAGCGCGGCTCGTACATCGTGCTCGAGGTGCGCGACGACGGCTGCGGCATGGACCGGGCGACGATCGAGCGGATCTTCGAACCGTTCTTCACCACCAAGGAGAAGGGGAAGGGGACCGGGCTCGGACTGTCGAGCGTCTACGGCATCGTTCGCCAGCACGGCGGCTCGATCGAGGTCGAGAGCTCGCCCGGCGCCGGCGCCTCGTTCCAGCTCTTCCTGCCGCGCTCGGCGGGCGAGCCCGAGGACGAGACCATGGACGTCGCGATGCCGGTCCCGAGCGGCGGCGAGACCGTGCTGCTGGTCGAGGACGAAGAGGCGGTACGGGCGTTGCTCGTCGAGGTCCTCACCGAGCTGGGTTACGAGCTCCACGTCGCCGTCGACGGGCGCGAGGCGCTCGCCGTGGCGGCGCGGGCCGGGCGGATCGACCTCCTCCTTTCGGATATCGTGATGCCGCATCTCGGGGGGATCGAGCTCGCCGGGCGTCTCCGCGCCGAGCGGCCGGGCCTGCCGGTGGTCCTGCTCTCGGGCTACGCGGACAATCTGCCGGACGGAGCGGGAGAGGCCGGGATGCGACTGATCTCGAAGCCCGTCTCCGTGTCGAACCTCACGGCGGTGCTGCGCGAGCTGCTCGACGCGCGCGCCGACCGCTAGGAAGGAGCGATTCATGTACCTGCGATTCATCCGGCTGGTCGTCCGCGAGGGCTCCGAGCCCGCGTTCCAGAAGTTCTATCGCGATCGCGTGATCCCGTCGCTCGCCGAGGTTCCGGGCTGTCTCTACGCCGCCCTCCTGACCCCCTGGCGGAGCGAGGAGCACCGCTCGCTCACTCTCTGGCGCTCGGCCGAAGACGCCGCCGCCTACGAGACGAGCGGGCTCTACCACGACCTGCTGCGCGAGACGACGCCGCTCCTCTCGGGGCGCACGGTCTGGCGGGCGCGCCTGACGAGCGATCCGCTCGAGACCCAGGGGCCCGAGGACCAGGAGCTCGGCGGCAAGGAGATCCCGCCCGAGGGGTACGAGCTCGGCGAGGGCGAGGCCGAACCGCTCCTCGAACGGGTCGCGCGGTCGGTCTTCGTCCGCGTGGTGGCGGTGCACATCGCGCCGCAGCACACCGCCGAGTTCCGCACCATCTTCCACGAGCAGGTGATTCCGGCGCTGCGTCAGGTGCCGGGCTGTCTCGGCGCGCTCCTCGCCGAGGGGGCCAACGACCGCAACGAGGCGCTGTCGATCACCATCTGGGATCGCGAGGAGAGCGCCACGCGCTACGAGATGAGCGGCGAGTTCGAGCGCCTCACGCGGCGCCTCGAATCGACCCTGTCGCAGCTCTCGCAGTGGCACCTCACCCTGGGGGAGCGCGGCGAGGAGAAGGAGCGCGCGCCCGAGGTCGCCTCGTACCACCTGGTGCACTCGCGCACCATCCGCTGAGGCGGACGGCGGAGCGTCAGGGAAGCGAGAAGTCCCAGGCGGAGACCGAACCGCTCTCGAAGCCGTCGGCGAAGATCGAAGGCAGGAATTCGAAGGCGCCGCGGTCGAAGAGGCTCTCCTGCGGCCGCAGGATGCCGCGCAGATCCCTCCCCGGAAGGTTCGCCGTCGTGCCGTCGCCCGAGTTCCGCATCGGCGAGTCGGCGCGCAGCCGGTAGTCGTAGTTGGCGGCGTCGCGGAAGCCGGGGTCGACCTGGAGGTTGTTGGTGCCGCCGAACGAGCCGCTGACGACCTCGTAGTCGTTGTACGAGAACGGCTCGGCGTGTCCGATCACCAGCAGGTCGACGTTGTCGTTCGCCCAGAAGACGTTGTTCACCAGGTAGGTGGGGGAGGCGAACGGATTCTCGAGGCGGATGCCGCCGACGAAGCCCTGCTGCACGGCGTCGTTCTGGGTGAAGGTGTTGTTGAGGATGTAGGCGGAGTTGAACTGGCTCTGCTCGACGATCGCCGACGCTCCGTTCGTCACGCTGACCAGGTTCGAGGAGAACTCGCAGCCGAGAATGCGGAACACGAATCCTGTCCGGATGTGGAGCGCGCTCCAACCGCTGTTGAAGTGGAAGCGGACCCGCTCGATCTCGACGAGCGGGCCGAACGCCGATCCGCCGTTGATCTCGAGCGCGCCCGTTCCGGTGGGCGAATCGCCGCCGGAGATCGTGAGGTTCCGGACGTCGACCTCCCAGCCCTCCGTCGTGGGGAGGACGAGCTTCATCACCGGCCCGGCGCTGTTCGCCGTCAGTACCGTGTCGTAGGCGTCGTTCGAGCTCCGGGTGCAGGCGCCGGACCAGCCGCCGCTCAGAACGAGGTCGTGCTCCGCGGCGGTGCTGCCGCTCGCCGGCTGGAAGAGGAAGCCGTCGGCGGAAGGGGTCACGTAGGTGCCGCTGCGGATGCGGATGGTGTCGCTCTCCTGATTGAGCGAGGCGACGATCAGTGCGCCCTGGAGCTCGTTGGAGGTGCCGACGCAGAACGTCTCGGCGGGCGCGCTCGCGGGAGCCAGGGTGATTCCGGCCAGGAGGAGGAAGGTCGGAGCTCGCATCTCGTTCTCCGGGGATCGCAGGGTTGCCCGGGCGGCCGCGGATCGGTCGCCGTGCTCAAGGTAGCAGTGGACCCTGGCGTCGAACATCGCACGAAGATGCGGTGGGGCGGGCTCGACTAAGCTTGCGCCATGAGATCGAACGCGCTTCTCCTCACGGCGCTCCTGGCGGTGACGCTCGTGACGGCACCGCCGCTCGCGGGTGCCGCTGCGCCGGCGCAGGTCGCCGTCGTCTCCGGCGAAGCGGACGCCACCGACGTCGGGATCGCGGTACTCGAACAGGGCGGCAACGCCGTCGACGCCGCGGTGGCGACCGCCCTGGCGCTCGCCGTCGTCCACCCGGAGGCGGGGAATCTCGGCGGCGGCGGCTTCGCCGTCGTCCGGATCGACGGCGAATTCGCCGCCCTCGACTTCCGCGAGGTCGCACCGGCGGCGGCGTCGGCGACGATGTTCGTCGATGCGGCGGGCGTGCCGGTGAAGGAGGCCTCCGTGCTCGGCCCGCTCGCCGCCGGAGTGCCGGGCTCGCCGGCGGGGCTGTTCGAGCTCCACCGCCGGTTCGGCCGGCTCGCCTGGCGGCAGGTCGTCGCACCGGCCGTGCGCCTGGCACGCGACGGGTTCCTGATCTCGGAGCGCACCGCGAAGGCGATCGCCGAGGAGCGCGACGGACTGGCGCGCTTTCCGGAGACGGCGGCGGTCTGGCTGCCGGGCGGCCGTCCTCTGGGCGCCGGCGAACGGCTGCGGCTGCCCGATCTCGCGCGGACGCTCGACGGCTACGCCGAGCGCGGCCCGACGGCGATCACGACCGGCGCGGTCGCCGCGGCGATCGAAACGGTCAGTCTCCGGCACCAGGGAGTGCTGCGCGCCGCCGACCTCGCCGCCTATCGCCCCGTCTGGCGCGAGCCGCTCCGCTTCCGGCGTTTCATCTGGGATTTCGTCACGATGCCGCTGCCGTCGACCGGCGGTGCGATCCTCGGCGAGGTCCTCGGGATGCTCGAACGCCGGGAGTGGGAGAGCCTGCCCGCGGGCGGCGTGCAGCGGACGCACCTCCTGGTCGAGGCGTTCCGCCGCGCCTTCGCCGACCGCTTCGATCTCGGCGATCCCGCGACCAGCCCGCGGACGGCGGAGGAGCTGCTCGACGCCGCACGGCTCGATCGTCTGGCCGCCGGAATCGACCCGGCGCGCGCGACACCGTCGGAGGCGATCCTCGCGGCGCCGCCGGCGACGGCGGCCGAAGGGGACCACACGACCCATCTCTCGGTGATCGACGGCGACGGAAATCTGGTCGCGCTGACCACGACGGTGAACGACCTGTTCGGCTGCAAGCTCTGGGTCCCCGGGGCCGGCTTCTTCCTCAACGACGAGATGGACGACTTCACGACCGTTCCGGGACGGCCGAACGGCTTCGGGCTGATCCAGGGCGAGGCCAACCGGGTCGCCCCGGGCCGGCGGATGCTCTCGTCGATGTCGCCGACGCTGGCGCTCCGCCGCGAGGCCGCGGGCGAGGCGGCGATCGTCCTCGGCGGGCGCGGCGGTTCGCGCATCCCGACCGCCGTCACGCAGGTCCTGCTCGCGCTCCTCGACGGCGACGGCGTCCGCGCCGCCGTCACGCGCCCGCGCCTGCATCACCAGTGGCTCGCCGACCAGCTGGAGCTCGAGAGCGGATTCCTGCCCGCGGCGGCGAGCGCCGATCTCGCGGCGCGCGGCCACCGGATCGTGCCGTACACGCGCCTCGTCCGCGTCAACGTCGCGCGACGTCTGGCCGACGGCACCGTCGAAGCCGCCGGCGATCCCCGCGGTCCCGAGGTGGCGCGCGTCGCGACCCGCGCGCCGGAGTCCGCGACCCCGGCGCCGGTCCGGGTGCGGATGACGACGGAGCTCGGCGAGATCGACTTCGAGATCGACCTCGTACGCGCGCCGGTGACGGCGGCGAACTTCCTGCGCTACGTCGACGCCGGCCGCTACGACGGCGGGCGCTTCCATCGCACGGTGCGTCCCGACACCGAGGTCCGCAAGGACGTGCCGATCGAGGTGATCCAGGGGGGCGTCGCAGCGGAGAAGTCGGACGCCGATTTCCCGCCGATCCCGCTCGAGCGCACCGTGGCGACCGGCCTGCGCCACCTCGACGGCACCCTCTCGATGGCGCGCGACGGTCCGGACACGGCGACCTCCGACTTCTTCGTCTGCGTCGGCGACCAGCCGCTGCTCGATTTCGGCGGTGTGCGGAACCCGGACGGACAGGGATTCGCGGCGTTCGGTCGCGTGGTGCGCGGGATGGAGGTCGTGCGCGCGATCCAGGGCTCGCCTGCCGAAGGCCAGAGTCTGGCGCCGCCGGTCGCGATCCGCACCGTCCGCCGTCTGCCCTGAACGCGGCGCCGCGCTCGCATCTTCATGCGATGGAGTCGGCCGCGATCGCCGACTACGCTGCCTCCGACGACCGGAGGTGGGCGGCATGGCGACGCGGAGCGACGGAAGGCGGGTCCCGGGCACGGGCGGCATGGCGATCGCGATCGCCCTGGCGATCGTCGCCGCGACGCCGGCGCTCCGCGCCGCGCAGACGACCTGGGCCGACGGCCTCGGCCTCTGCAACGGTGAGACCCCTTGCTTCCTCACGATCGGCGAGGCGCTGGCCAACGCCGGCCCCGGTGCGGCGACGGTCTTCGTCTTCCCCGGCGTCTACGCCGAGAGCGTCGACCTCGCGACCATGGGCTCGGCGATCGGCGGCGGTCCGGCGGCGATCGAGCTGATCTCGGTCGACGCCGCGGGCGTTCCGACTCCGGGAGCGGCGGTGAATCCGGCCGCCCCCGGCGGCCCCGGCACCGGTCCGGCGATCGGCGCCACCTCTTTTCCGGCTGCGGTCCGCCTCGAAGGGTTCGACGTCGTCTCGCCCGATTCGGACGGCATCCAGCTCCTCTTCGGAAGCGGACCGGTCGTGCTGCACCGGATCACCGCGGACGGATCGTCTCAAGGCAACGGAATCTCGGTGGTGAACGATTCGGGCGACGTGGCGATCACCGCCTCGGGCGCCCACCTCAACGGGGATTCCGGGATCGTGCTCTTCACGATGGACGGTACGGCCACGGCGGTCGCCATCGTCACCGAGCGCAACGAGGGCGGTCTCATCGTCGGCGGGAGGCTGACGGAGATCGGCGGGGTCCACGCCGAAGCGAACGGCGGAACGGGCGTCGGCGTCTTCGCGCTCGCAGGCAGCAGCGAGGTCTCGGTCCACGACGTCGAGTCGGTGGCGAACGGCAACGGGATCTTCGTCGCCTCGATCACCGAGGGCGTCTGGATCACCTCCGCGGAGCTCGACGACGTGCGTGCGGAGATGAACCTCGAAGGCGGCATCGCCGTGGTCGCCAACCGGATCGCGGCGACCGACCTCCATGCCGCCGGCAACGGCATGAGCGGGATCATCCTGCAGTCCGCCGGCGATCCGGCTCTGCCGCTGCAGCTGGAAGTCGACGCGAGCGACGCGACCGACAACGCCGGGTTCGGATTCATCCTCTCGAGCGCCAGCATCGAGGCGCGGGAGCTCGTGGCCTCCGGCAACGTCGACTTCGGCATCTGGTTCGCGCCGATCGAGGTCGAGGCGACGATCCTCGCCGAACAGATCGCGGCGAACGGGAATGGTGCCGGGATCGTCTTCGACTTCGGGCAGCTCGGAGGATCGATCCAGGCGGCGACGCTCCGCGACAGCGAGGCGAACGGCAATCTCGACGACGGGATCCTCGCCGGTGGAGAGCGGATCGTCCTCGAGCGGGTGACGGCCGAAGGGAACGGCGACGTCGGGATCACCGCGATCGCGCTCGACGTCACGCTCGACCGGTGCCGCTCGCTCGACAACCGGACCGGCTACCTCGCGAGCGGCAACTTCCTCTCGATCCGTGGCTGCTCGGCTTCCGGGAACGCCCCCGCCGGCGGAGGCGACTTCGACGGCTTCGGCTTCGTCCTCGTCAACGCCGGTCTCACGTCGATCGTCGACTCGCTCGCCTTCGGCAACGATCTCGGCTGGCTGCTGCTCGATCTCGACGCTGCGGCAGCGCGGGGATCGGACGCCGCGGCGATCGCGAGCCGTCTCCCGGCGGGTGTGGAGCGCTTCCTGGAGCGCCGGACCGCACCGCAGGGCGACGCGGCGGCGTTCCCGGACTTCGACTTCGAAACGTCCCGCACCGAGGAGAGCCTCGGGGCGTCGATGGAGATCGCCCTCGGCGCGCAGCGCGACGTGCGGATCCGCTGCTCGAACTTCGTCGGCAACGGCTCGGCGGGGCTGGCGCTCTTCACCGACAACGAGGTCGAGGCGACGGTCGACTTCTGGGGCGACGCGAGCGGACCGACGCACCCGGCGAACCCCGGCGGGAGCGGCGACACGATCCACGACGCGGCGTCCGGGTTCGCCGGCACCGTCTCCTTCCTGCCGTTCCTCGACGTCGAAGCGACCGCGGCCGACTGTCCGCGCGTCGAGCCGCAGGAGATCCCGGCGCTCGGACCGTCCGGTCTCGCCGCTCTCGCCGTCCTTTTCGCCCTTCTCGTGCTCGCCCGTCTCCGGCGGGGGCGACGCGCGCTCCCCGCCGCGCGAGGCCCTGCACCGGAGTAGCGGCTGCTAGGATCGCTCCGAACTTCGCGAAGGCGATGGGAGGGGCGGCAGGGACGATGTCGAGCTCTTTGCTCACCGGAACCATGCTCGGGCAGTACCGGATCGTCGCGCCGCTCGGCGCCGGCGGCATGGGCGAGGTCTATCGCGCCCACGACGGGAAGCTCGACCGCCCGGTGGCGATCAAGGTCCTCCCCGAGTCGGTGGTGCGCGACGCGGAGCGGGTCCGCCGCTTCGTGCAGGAGGCGCGCGCGGCGTCGTCGCTGTCGCACCCGAACATCATCACCATCCACGACATCGGGGAGGCGGTCCCGGTCGCCGAGGGGGGCGAGCCGCAGGCGGACGCCGCACCCGTCCACTTCATCGCCATGGAGCTCGTCGAGGGGCGGACCCTGCGCCAGCTCTACGAAGACCGCTCGGTCGAGCCGCGGACGCTGCTCTCGTACCTCGCGCAGGCGGCCGAGGGGCTCGCCAAGGCGCACGCCGCCGGCATCGTCCACCGCGACCTCAAGCCCGAGAACGTGATGGTCACCCGCGACGGCTACTCCAAGGTACTTGACTTCGGCCTCGCCAAGCTGACCGAGACGCCGACCCAGGGGAGCGCGCTCGCCGCGGCGCCGACGGCGATGGAGGAGCGCACCCGCGAGGGGGCCGTGATGGGGACGGTCGGCTACATGTCGCCGGAGCAGGCGATGGGCAAGCCGGTCGACCATCGCACCGACCTCTTCGCCTTCGGCTGTCTGCTCTACGAGGCGGCGACCGGACGCAAGCCGTTCGCCGGCGAGTCGAGCGTCGACGTCCTGCACGCGATCGTGCGCGAGAAGCCGGTTCCGGTCGAGGAGATCGCGCCCGAGATCCCGCGCGACCTGGTGAAGACGATCCGCCGCTGCCTGGCCAAGGATCCCGACCGGCGCTTCCAGTCGATGAAGGACCTGGCGCTCGAGCTGCACGAGATCGTCGACGACTGGGAGACGCTGGCGCTGCCGACCGGAACGGTCAGCTCGGCGTCGGCGCTCGCGGCAGCGGAACCGGGCCGGCGCCGCGGGCTCGGGCGCGCCGGCTGGCTCGCCGTCGCCGCCGGGGCGATCGCCCTCGCGCTGGCCGGCTGGGTCGCATGGCACGGCTCGCGCGCCGCGCAGCCGGCGCCTTCGGCCTTCCAGCAGATGAAGCTGACGGCGGCCACCTCCAGCGGCGACATCCGCGAGGCCGCGCTCAGCCCGGACGGCCGCTATCTGGTGTCGATCCGGAGGGAAGGGAACCAGGCGAGTCTCTGGCTGCGCCAGCTCGCGACGTCGAGCGACGTGCAGTTGCTCGAGCCGCAGAGCCGCGGGACTCTCGCGAACCCGCTCTTCACGCCCGACGGCAACTACGTGACCTACACCCTGAGCGACGAACTGGGGTCGCGGTACACCCTCTTCCGCATGCCGACGCTCGGAGGGCCGTCCCGTCAGCTGGTGGTCGATATCGACACGCCGGTCACCTTTTCTCCCGACGGAGCCCGGATCGCCTGGTTGCGCAACTCGCCCGAGCGCCGGGAGGCGACGATCCTGATCGCCGACGCCGACGGCTCCGCGGAGAAGACGCTCGCGACGCGGCGGAGCGACGACGGGCACGCCTACTCCACGAACGATCCCGGACTGGGACCGGCCTGGTCGCCGGACGGGCGGTCGATCGCCGTCGCCGGCTTCTCCCGCACCGGCGAGGTGCGGTCCGAGGTCCTGCTCGTCGACGTCGCGACCGGCGCCGAGCGCCCGGTCGGCGAGCTCCCGCTGCTCGGGATCTCGGGTCTCGCCTGGCTCCCGGGCGGGGAGGCGCTGATCGTCGCCTGCATTCCGGACGGCTCGGCGTTCGCGCCACAACTCTGGCGCCTCGCGGTCGCCGACGGGAAGATGACCCGGATCACCAACGATTCGCTGAGCTACCAGGGCGTGAGCGTCCGGGCCGACGGCCAGGCGATGGCGACGGTGCAGGTGATCGCCAGCTCGACCCTCTGGCGGCGGCCGCTCGCCGACGCGCGCGCGGAGAGGCAGCTCAGCTTCGGCAGCCGGGAGGCGGTCTACGACCTCCGAACCTCGGCGGATGGCACTCTCTTTTTCTCGTTCCAGGGAGGTACGGCGGCCGGGGTGGTGCGCATGGATCCGGAGGGTGGCGATCGCGTCCCGCTCTCCCGCTCCGAGACCCTGGCGCAGCAGGTCCAGCCGTCGCGGGACGGCCGGACGATCCTCTTCCGGTCCCGACTCACGAACGGGAAGCTGGGTCTCGTCGCGGCGGATCGCGACGGCAACCATGCCCGTGAGATCCCGACGCCGAATCCCGAGGCGCCGTTCGTCCTGCATCCGGACGGCACCTGGTTCGTCTCGCGCGATGCCCGCGGCATCCTGCGACAGTCGCTCGACGGCGGCGAGCCGACGCTGCTGGTGGATCAGCCGGCCACGACTCCGGTCTCGTTCTCGCCCGACGGCTCGAAGTTCCTCTTCTTCCGGCAGGTGCCCTCCGAGTCCGGATCGCTGAAGGCCGAGGCTGTCGTCATTCCCGCGGCGGGTGGGAAGGCGATCTTCGAGATGGAGCGACCGGGTCGGATCGGCGGCCTCGCGTGGGACCGTGACGGCAAGGCGATCCTCGTCCGCTTGCGCGAGCCCGACGGATCCGCGATCCGGCGATTCCCGCTCGACGGCGGCCCGAGCACGATGGTCGCGGATTTCGGCGCCGTCGAGGTCGGCTCCTGGACCCTCTCGCCCGACGGCGGGACGATCTACTTCACGAAGCAGCAGAACTCCTCTGACGCCGTCCTCATCGAGAATTTCCGGTAGCCCGATGATCGGCCTGCGGATCGGCCCCTACGTCGTCACCGGCAAGCTCGGCGAGGGGGGGATGGGCGAGGTCTACCGCGCGAGCGACGCGCGGCTCAAGCGCGACGTGGCGATCAAGGTCCTGCCGCCGGCGTTCGTCGGCGACGCCGAGCGCCTCGAGCGGTTCGAGCGCGAAGCGCAGATCCTCGCCCAGCTGCACCACCCGAACATCGCCGCGATCTACGGCCTCGAAGAGGCCGGCGGCGGCCGCGCGCTGGTCATGGAGCTGGTCGAGGGGCCGACGCTGGCCGAACGGCTGGAGCGTGGCGCGCTGCCGGCGGACGAGGCCGCGGCCATCGCCCTGCAGATCGCCCGCGCGCTCGAAGCGGCGCACGAGAAGGGGATCGTCCACCGCGATCTCAAGCCGCAGAACGTCAAGGTCGACGCCGAAGGCTCGGTGCGGGTGCTCGACTTCGGCCTCGCCAAGGCGATGGAGTCGGAGGCGGCGGCATCGGGCGACGGGTCGCCGATCGCCCGCTCGCCGACGCTGATGAATTCGCCGACGATGACCGGCGCCGCGACGCAGCTCGGCGTCATCCTCGGGACGGCCGCCTACATGGCGCCCGAGCAGGCGAAGGGGGCCGTCGTCGACAAGCGCGCCGACATCTGGTCGTTCGGCGTGGTGCTCTACGAGATGTTGACCGGGGAGAGTCTGTTCGCGGCGCCGACGGTGCCGGAGACGCTCGCCCGCGTCCTGATGCGCGAGCCGGATCTCGCTGCGCTGCCGGCGGCGACGCCGCCCGCCGTCCGCCGGCTGCTCGCGCGCTGCCTCGAGCGCGACCCGAAGGGGCGGCTGCGCGACATCGGCGAGGCGCGGGTGGCGCTCGAACGTCTCGGCACGGGCGACGGCGCCGCCGCCGACGCACCGGCTGCGGCGTCGGCGAGCCGAGGGAGGAGGGTGCTGCCCTGGATCGTCGCGGCGCTCGCGGGCGCCGCCGCCGCGCTGCTCCTCTACGTCGCGCTGGCCGCGGAGTCGAAATCGGCCCCGGAGCCGACGTCGATCCTCGCCCTGCGGCTGCCGCCGGAGCTCAACATCCCGGCCGACCAGCGCGGCACTTACGGGCAGACCGGGGTGCTCGCGATCTCGCCGGACGGCCGCCAGGTCGCCTTCGTCGCCGGTGCCGTCGGTCAGGCGCCGATCCACCTGCGGGCGCTCGGCGATCCGGCGGTGCGGAAGCTCGAGGGGAGCGAGGGGGCGAGCAGCCCGTTCTTCTCGCCCGACGGACGCTGGGTCGGCTACTTCGGACCGGGGAAGCTGCGCAAGATCGCCGTCGACGGGGGGCGGCCGATCGACCTCGCCGACGCCAGCCTCGACCGCGGTGCCGTCTGGTGCCCGGACGGCTCGATCGTCTTCGCGCCGCACGCGACCTCCGGTCTCTTCCGTCTGTCCGCCGCCGGAGGGAACCCGGTCGCGCTCACCGAGCCGGATGTCGCGAACGGCGAGCGCACCCATCGCTGGCCCTCTCTGCTCCCCAACGGACGCGAAGTGGCGTTCACCATCGGCCGCGCCGATTCGCCGGGCGACTACGAGGGGTCGCAGATCGATGCGGTCGAGATCGCGACCGGCAAGCGCCGGCCGCTGCTTCGCGGGGCGAGCATGGTGCGGTTCACCGCCAACGGCTTCGCGCTGCTCGGCCGCGCCGGGCGACTGCTCGGGGCGCCGCTCGCGGAGCTCCACGGACAGAGCGTCGAGGATGCCCGCGAGGTCCTGACGCAGGTCGCGGGGGTCCGGGCGAGCGGCATCGTCCATTTCGACGTGGCGCGGAACGGCACGTTGGTCTATCTCGAGCTCGACGAGCACGCCGACGAGCTCGAGCTCGTCTGGATCGACCGCGACGGGGCGGAAACCCCCGTGGGATTGCCGAAGGCCGAGTACCAGGTCGTCCGCTTCTCGCCGGACGGCAAGCGGGTGGCGATGGCGATCGGTCCCGGGGGCGGGCGCGACGGCGACATCTGGATCTGGGATCCCGCCGGCGGCGCGCTCTCCAAGTTCACCTTCGACGGTCGCAGCTGGTCGCCGATCTGGAGCCGTGACGGCCGGAACGTCACGTTCTTCTCGCGCCAGGAGTCGGGAGCCGAGGAGATCCGCCAGCGCCCGGCCGACGGCAGCCGCGAGGCCACCACCGTGGCGCACTTCGAAGGTGCGAAGGCGCGTGCGCCGGTGGCCTGGATGCCGGACGGCTCGCTGCTGTTCTGGGCCGACGGCGGCGCCGGATTCGGAGGAGACATCCTCTACCTTCCGCCGGGAGGGGGCGAGGCGCTCCCGTTCGCAGCGACGCCGGGCGTCGAGATCCAGCCGGCGGTCTCCCCGGACGGTCGCTACGTGGCGTACGTGATCGATTCGAGCGGCGAGCCGAACCTGATGGCGCAGCCGTTCCCGCCGAACGGGGCGAAATGGCTGGTGGCGCCCGGCGGGACGATCCCGCTCTGGTCCGCCGACGGCTCCGAGCTGATCTTCAGCGGCGACGACGAGCTGTTCTCGGTGCCGGTGTCGACGGCGGGAACGTTCTCCGCCGGAACGCCGCGGCGCCTGGCCCCCCTGTCGCATTCGATCGTCCCGACCACCGACACCGCGACCGCCTACGACATCTCCCCGGGCGGACGATTCCTGGCGGTGAAGAGCGATACGGACGCCAACGCCGGCAAGCACCTGATCGTCGGACTGCACTGGACCGATCGCCTGCCGCAGCTGCTCTCCGGCGTGCGCTGAAGCGCCGCGTCCGGCGCGTGAACGCCGGCGAGGGATCGCCCGCCGCCGTCAGTGGGAAACGAAGAAGAGCAGGACGACGGCGACCGCCAGGACGGCGAGGCCGATCTTCACCCAACTCCAGGGGGCGGTGCCGGTGGCCTTGCCGGTGGCGCCGTTGACGACGTAACGGAAGCTCTTCCCTTCGTACTCGTAGGCGGCGATCCAGATCGGCAGGAGGCCGCTCTTGGTCGTCCAGTTGCGGTACGAGGTGACGACGCGGAGGTTGCGGCACTCGTCGCCCGGCACCTCGTGCCGGCAGGCCTCGCGCAGGGTGTCGTCCATCCGCTGCCGTACGCGGCCGTGCGCCTCCTCGACGCCGACGGCGAACTCCTCGGCGAGGAAGCCGGAGAGATAGCCGGGTTCGTAGGGCGCGAGCTCGGCGGTCGGAAACGGCTCGATCTCCCGCGCCGTCGCGCTGTCGAGCCCGCGCGACGCCGGCACCGGCACGTCGTCGAAGCGGTGGTCGATCGCGCCCGAGACCTGCTTCCAGTCGATCCGCGCGTCCTTGCCGGTGCCGCGGCGGTAGCCGGCCTCGGCCGTCCAGTCGGCGTGGCTCTCGGCGTCGAAGGTCCAGAACGGCAGATAGATCCCCTGGATGGCGGTGAGCGCGGCGCGCTCCTTGAGACGGTTCGGCCGGAACCAGAGCGAGCGCAGCCAGGCGCGGAAGCGGCGCACCGCCTCGTTCCTCTCGAGGCGGAACGGCAGGACTCCGTCCGGACGCACGGCGTTCCGTCCCTCGGGCGCCTCGACCACCGCCGACGAGCCGCAGAAGGCGCAGGCGCGTGCGGCGATCCCGGGCTCGAACGACTCCGCGGCGCCGCACTTGCTGCATTGCACCGTGCGGCGTTCGGCTCCCCAGCCGAGATCGGTGACTTCGGCCAGGCGATCGGCGAGCGGCAGCTCGGCGACCGCGGCGAGGGGCGGAACGAGCTCGGCGAAGTTCGAGGCATTTGCCGCCTCCGGCGCTCCGGCCGGGCTCCCGGCGGCCTGCTCGTGGCCGCAGTAGTCGCAGCGGAGCTTGCGGCGCGAGGCCGACCAGAGCATCTCGGCGCCGCAGCGCGGGCAGGGGAACTGCCGTGCGGAGGCGCTGCTCCGTGGCTCCTTCTCGTCGGTCAATGCAGGTCCGGCGGCGCGCTCAGACCTTCGGCGGCGGGGGCGGAGGCGTCGCGCCCGTTCCGCCGTCGAACCCGGGGTAGGTCGAGAGGGGAGCCCAGCCGGCGGCGCCCGGACACCAGGCGAGGGTCGAGGGCAGCACCTGGCCGTTGGCGACCATGGTGCGCAGCGCGTCGTCGGAGTACGGACCGTACGTCTTGCCGTCGACGGTGAGCGACCAGCGTGCGGCGACCGGCGGAGGCGGCGGCGCGGCGCCTGCCGCGCCGGCTGCGGGCGGCGGGGCCGCGCCGGCACCGGCTCCGGAGAGCGCCGATCCCATCATCTGACCCATGGCGACCCCGGCGCCGACGCCGACCCCGGCTCCGGCGAGACCGCCCGGATTCTCCGCCGCCTTGCCGATCGCTTCGGCGGCCTGCATCTGGGTGTACTGCTGCATGCGGTCGCCGAAGACGCCGATCTTGGCGCGCTGGTCGATCGCCTTCTCGACCTCCTCGGGAAGCGAGATGTTCTCGATGAAGAAGCGCGCGAGCTCGAGTCCGAACGAGGCGAACTCCGGAGCCAGGACCGTGCGGCCGGCGGCGGAGAGCTCGTCGTAGTGTGCCGCGAGGTCGAGGGCGGCGATCTTCGCTTCGGCGATGGCGTCCGAGAGCCGCGACAGGACGATCGAGCGCAGCTGGCCGGTGATCTCGTCGGTCGCGGTCAGGCCGCGCGTTCCGACGATCGATTCGAAGAACGTGCGCGCGTCGGCGATGCGCATGGCGTAGGTGCCGAAGGCGCGCATGCGGATCATGCCGAACTCGGCGTCGCGCATCATCACCGGGTTGGTCGTGCCCCACTTCAGATCGGCGAACAGGCGGGTGTTGAAGAAGTAGACCTCGGCCTTGAACGGACTCTGGAAGCCGTACTTCCAGCCGCGCAGCGTGGTCAGGATCGGCACGTTCTGGGTCTGGATCTCGTAGCGCCCGGGCGTGAACAGGTCGGCGGCCTTGCCCTCGTTGACGAACAGGGCCACCTGGTTCTCGCGCACGATGAGCTGGGCGCCCATCTTGATCTCCTGGTTGAAGACCGGATAGCGCCAGACCAGGGTGTCGGTCGTGTCGTCGAGCCACTCGAGGATCTCGATGAACTGCGAACCGATCTGCTTGCGGATGTTGTCCATCAGTCCCATGCGGAGTCCTCCCGTGTCGCGGCAAGTCTATAGAATCGTCGCCGTCCGATCGTTCCGAACCACGAGGAGTCGCCCTTGATCTGCCCCAACTGCCGCGCCGAGTACCGTCCCGGATTCGAGATCTGCGCCGACTGCGACGTGGCGCTGGTCGAAGAGGGAGACGTCGCCGCCGCCGAGGCGCTCGGCGGCCCGGTCGACGAGTTCGCCCTGGCGCCGTTCCACGAGACCGCCAGCTCCGACGAGCTCGGGATCCTGCTCGAGAACTTCGAGGAGAACGGGATCGCCTACGTCGTCCAGGCGGGGACGGCGCTCTCGCTCCTCGCCGGCTCCGGAGCGGGCGGGATCCTGCCGGAGGAGTGGGGCGCCCGCATTCTCGTTCCGGGCGGCGAGCTGGCGCGGGCGCGGGAGCTCCTCCGGCGTCTGCGCGAGGCGGCGACCGGCGGGCGCGAAGGCGCGACGAGCGCCCCGCCGATCTGACCTCCGGGCGACTGCGGAGGCCGTCGCTGCTGCATTTCCCGGGCTGCGAACGTTCGCCGGAGTCGACCCGCCCGCACCGGCTGCGATAAGATGACCCGTCCGCTGGCCGACGAGGCCGGCGTTTCGAGGCTGCGCCCTGCAGGGCGGCCGGGGAGGCTCCATGGCAAGACGTTCCGCCCAATCCTTCGTCAAGCGGCAGAAGGAGATGGCTCGCAAGGAGAAGCAGGCCCAGAAGGCACAGAAGCGCCTGGAACGGAAGCACAATCGCGGCAACGGCCCGGAGATCGCCGACGAGGTCGTGCGCGAGATGAAGATCGAGGAGATCGAGGCCGCCGAGGCCGAGGCCGCCGAAGAGGTGGTCGAGGCGGCGGTCGCGGGCAGCTGAACGACCGGCCGGCCCCCTCCCGGGTGGCCGGCCGCGGCAGTACCGCCGGGAGTCGTCTACCGACCCCGAGCTGTGCTAAGAATCCCCACCAAGTCAGAGTCGTCGATCAGGCAGTTCGAGTCGCCGGGCGATTTCGCCAGGCGGTCTTCCTGTGGAAGGGGATTCCATGCACCCGAGAGATTGCAGAGGCTGCAGTTCCGCAACGAGCATCGAGCGGCAGGTTCTGGGCGGCCTGATGGCGCTCGCTTCCCTCTTCGTGCTCTCCGCGCCGCTGCCGGCGCAGGACGCACCGCCACCTGGCGACGAGAAGGCGGCGGCGGAAGCCGCCGCGCAGGAGACGGTGACGGAAGAGATCACCGTCACTTCGCGTCTGCGCGAGGAGTCGATCCAGGAAGTCCCGTTCTCGATCATCGCGCCGACGGAGGAAGTGCTCCGGGCCCGCGGCGTCGAGGACATCGAAGGGGTGGCGGCGAACGTTCCCGGGTTCTCGGTCCAGAGCCTCGGCCAGGGACAGAGCCAGGTCGCGATGCGCGGCGTCTCGGCCGGTCAGATCGTGCGCGACCAGCCGGGCGTCAAGGAGCAGGTCGGCATCTACCTCGACGACTCGGTGATCTCGCTCTCGCTCTTCACTCCGGACATCGACCTCTGGGACGTGTCGCGCGTCGAAGTGCTGCGCGGACCCCAGGGGACGCTCTTTGGCTCAGGCTCGCTCTCCGGGACGGTGCGCTACATCACCAACCAGCCCCTGCTCGACGTCAGCGATTCCGTGGCCGAGGTCAACGTCCACTCGATCACCGACGGCGAGATCGGCGGCAGCATCAAGGCGGCGGTGAACGTGCCGCTCGGTGGCGCGGCCGCGCTGCGCGTGGCGGCGTACTACAACCAGATCGGCGGCTTCATCGACGCCCTCGAACCCGACGGCTCGGGCGTGCGCGAGGACTACAACGACGGCGAGAAGTTCGGCGCCCGGGTAGCGCTCAAGTTCCAGCCCAGCGACAGCTTCACGATCACGCCGCGGATCATCTACCAGGAGGTCAACAGTGACGGCCGCAACCAGGTCGACCTGTTCAACATCCTGGGCAATCCGTTCACGACGACGCGTCCGCCGATCGATCCCGGCAGCCGCGAACAGGTCAACCAGTTCGACGAGCCGTTCACCGACGAATTCCTGCTCGCCGATCTCGACATGACGTTCCGCTTCGGCGGTCTGTCGCTCACTTCGATCACCTCGTACACCGATCGCGACATCCTCGCCGTGCGCGACGCCGGGGCGCTGACCTCGAGTATCACCGGCGGCTCGATCGGATTCGGTCCGGACGTCTACACCCTCGATTCGCCGCTCTCCGACGCGACGACGGTCAAGGCGCTCACCCAGGAGCTGCGACTGGCCGGCGAGAGTGACACGCTCGACTGGCTGGCCGGCGTCTTCTACAGCGACATGGACCGCGACTACGGCCAGAGCCTGCTGGTGGGCGGTTTCGAGACGCTGACCGGCATTCCGACGGCCGGCAACTTCGGTGCCGCGCGCGACGTGCTCTTCTACTCGGACCTCTCGTACGACTTCCAGCAGCTCGCCCTGTTCGGCGAGGTGACCTGGTCGATCAGCGACAGCATCGACCTCACCGGTGGCGTGCGCTACTACGACTTCCAGGAGGATCGCGTGCAGGCGTTCGACGGCATCTTCGCGGATCCCGGCCGGACCACCGGCTCGACGACGGCCGACGGCATCGCGCCGCGGGTCATCGCCGACTTCAAGGTGACCAGCAGCACGTCGATCAACGCGCAGGTGTCGAAGGGCTTCCGTCTCGGCGGCATCAACGATCCGCTCAACGTCCCGCTCTGCACCCCGCGTGACCTCGAGACGTTCGGCGGACACGACGCCTGGGACGACGAAACGCTCTGGAACTACGAGGTCGGGACCAAGTCGACGATCATGGACGGCCGCGGTACGTTCAACATGGCGGCGTTCTACATGGACATCAGCGACCTGCAGGCGACGGTGACGGCCGGTTCGTGCTCGTCGCGCGTCATCTTCAACGTTCCGAGCGCCCACAGCCAGGGCCTCGAGCTCGAGCTGACCTCGGCGCCGAGCGACAACTTCGACTTCTCGATCTCGGCCTCCTACGCCGACTCGGAGCTCGACTCGACGCTGACCTCGACCGACTCCGCCGGCGTGGTCTCGGTGGTCGGCGGGCTCGAGAAGGGCAACCGCCTGCCGACGGTGCCGAAGTTCCAGGCCGTCGTCGCGGCCACCTACCAGTGGCAGATGGGCGGCAGCTGGCTCGGCTACACGACCGGCAGCTACCAGTACGTCGGCTCGCGCTTCACGCAGTTCGGCGACCAGACGCCCGGCTTCGGAGTCGTCAACCTGCGCTCGTTCAACCCCAACAACATCGGCGGTCCCTACACGCAGAACCTCTTCAACTTCGACCCCGAGCTCCCGGCCTACGACAACGTCAACCTGCGGCTCGGATTCCTCAACGAGACCTGGGACGTGGCGGTGTTCGTCAACAACGTGCTCGACGAGGAGGCCAGGCTGGCGCTCGACCAGGAGCGCGGCACGCGGGCGCGTGTCGGCTACCTCACCAACCAGCCGCGGACCATCGGGGTCAGCGCCCGGATCCACTTCTAGGCCGCACCTCTCCAGCGGCAGTTTTCCGACGAGCCCGGCGATCCGCCGGGCTCGTCCCGTTTCGACGGGCTAGAATCCGCTCGTCATGCTGCGGATCCTGGTCACCGGTGGCACCTTCGACAAGGAGTACGACGAGATCTCGGGGCGTCTCTACTTCCTCGAGACCCACCTGCCGGAGCTCCTGCGCCGGGGCCGGTCGCGGCTCGAGGTGACGGTCGAGACACTGTGCATGATGGACAGCCTCGACATGACGGAGGAGGACCGGGCGGAGATCCTGCGCGCCTGCCGCGAGTCGCCGGAGGAGCGCCTGGTGATCACCCACGGTACGGACACGATGGTCGAGACCGCGGCCTATCTCGCGCGCGGGCTCGCCGGCTCGGGGCGCACGGTGGTTCTCACCGGCGCGATGATCCCGTTCGCCTTCGGCAGCTCCGACGGCCTGTTCAACCTCGGCAGCGCCCTCTCTTTCGCGCAGGTCCTCGACCCGGGCGTCTACGTCGCCATGAACGGCCGCTACTTCCCCTGGAACGACGTGCGCAAGAACCGCGAGCTCGGGATCTTCGAGGCGCTCGGGTGAACGGCGCCGCGGACGGCGGGCGCCTGCGGCTGGCACGCCGGGTGGTGGAGCTCTATCCCGAGCTGACCTTCACCCGAGCCAAGCGCGCCGTCGAAGGGGGCCAGGTGACGGTCGACGGAGAGCAGATCGCCGACGCGGGCTCCTGGGTGACGCCCGCCCAGACGGTGCAGTGGGACCGCAACCGCCCGCTGGCGCGCGTCGCGACCGGGCCGTCGGTCGAGCTCGCGCACGTCGACGAGGACGTCGTGGTCGCGGTCAAGCCCGCCGGCCTGCTGACGCTGCCGACGCCGGCGCGCGAGAAGGACACCCTCCTCGGCCGCGTGTCGACGGCGATGGCGCGCCGGCGCACGGCCGGCTCGCCGCGCGTCTTCGTCGCCGTGGTCCACCGGCTCGACAAGGAGACCTCGGGCCTGGTCGCCTTCGCCCTCGGCCGACGCGGCGTCGAGTCGCTGCAGGCGCAGCTCGAGGATCATTCGATGGAGCGCTCTTACCTGGCGATCCTCGAAGGGGAGATCGAGCGCGATGCGGGGACGTTCGATCGCGCGCTCGTCGGCGACGGCACGCGCCGGCGGCGCTGGGTGGCGAAGCCCGGAGAGCGCGGCAAGCCGGCGGTGACCCACTGGCGGGTCGAGCGCCGCTTCGCCGGGGCGACGCTCGTCCGCGTGCGCCTCGAGACCGGGAGGACGCACCAGATCCGGATCCACTTCGCCGCCGCCGGCTTCCCGGTGCTCGGCGAGCGCGTCTACCGCCCGCTGCGCATGGAGAAGGCGGAGCTCGTCGCGCCGCGACAGATGCTCCACGGCGGGGAGCTCGCCTTCCGCCAGCCGTCGACCGGGCGGCGGATCGAGCTCACGACGCCGCCGCCGCCCGACTTCGCGGCGGTGCTGGAGGGGCTCGGCGCGCCGCGCCGCGGGAGGGGTCGCTCGTGACGCTGACCGTGCCGGCGATGCTCGGCGACGCGCTCGGCCGCGGCGACCGGGTGGCGGTCGCGACCGTCGTCGGCGGGCCGGGCGAAGGCCGGCAGCTGCTGGTCTGGCCGGCCGGACACACCTACGGCGACCTCGGTTGGCCGCGTCTCAATCAGCGTGTCGCGCTCTACGCCGAGCAGCTGTTCGAGAAGGGTCCGCGCGAGATGATCAAGACGTTCGACGTGCCGGGCGGTGCCAGGCTCGACGTCCGGTTCGAGTTCCCCGCGCTCGCCTAGTCGAGCGCCGCCGGCCGCAGCGTCCTCGCGAACAGGTTCCAGATCCGCCGGTACTCGTCGGTCCAGCTCGCGGGCTCGGTGAAAGCGTGCGATTCGACGGGATAGATCGCGGTCTCGAACAGGTCGGTCTTGCCGAGCTCGATGAGCCGCTGGACGAGACGGACGGTGTCCTCGAAGGTGACGTTGTCGTCGACCATGCCGTGGCAGATGAGGAGCGGCCGGGTGAGCCCCGCGGCGTACTCGATCGGCGAGCTCCGGCGGAACGCCTCGGGATCGACCTCCGGCGTGTTGAGGATCGCCGAGGTGTAGCCGTGGTTGTAGTGCGCCCAGTCCGAGACCGGCCGCAGGGCGGCGCCGGCCGCGAACAGCTCGGGCTTGCGGAACATCGACATGAAGGTGAGGAAGCCGCCGTAGCTGCCGCCGTAGACGCCGACCCGCGCGCGGTCGACGCCGCGGTTCGCGACCAGCCAGTCGACACCGTCCGCGAGGTCTTCCACTTCGGGCCATCCCATCTGGCGGTAGATCGCGGTGCGGAAGTCGCGCCCGTAGCCGGCCGAGGCGCGGTAGTCCATGTCGAGGACGACGTAGCCGGCGCGCGCCAGCAGGGTATGGAACATGAACTCGCGGAAGTAGCCCGACCATCCCGCGTGGGCGTTCTGCAGATAGCCGGCGCCGTGCACGAAGAGGACCGCCGGCGCAGGGCCCGCCACGCGCGATCCCGGCGCGTCGTAGACGCGGGCCTGGAGCGTGCCCTCGAAATGCGTCGATCGGATGGTGACGATCTCCGGCGTCACCCACGAGACGGCGTCGAACGCCGCCGTCGTGCTGTGGGTGAGACGCTTCGGCGCGCTCCCCGGCCGCGCCGGCTGCAGGTAGAGGTCGGGCGGCACCGTGCTCCAGGAGCTGGTGAGCAGGAGCTGCTTCTCGTCCGGCGAGGGCAGGCCGAGGGTGATGCCGCCGGCGCTCGTCAGACGCTCGAGCGGACCGCCGGCGAGCGGCACGCGATAGATCTCCCACGTTCCGGCTTGCTCGCGGTTGGCCGCGACGAAGAAGGCGCGGCCGTCGCGCGCGAGCGTCGGGCGGTCGACTTCGAACGGACCCTGGGTGAGGGCGCGGCGCGCGCCGCCGGGAGTCTGGATGTAGAGATGCGAGAAGCCGGACTCTTCGGACAGGTACCAGACGGAGCGCCCGTCGCGGGTCCAGCCGTAGTCGGTGAACGCCCAGCCGAGCCAGGCCGGGTCGCTCTGGCGGTAGAGAGGCCGCACGGCGCCGTCGTCGAGACCCACGGTCGCGATCCAGCGATCCTTGTTGTCCTCGGAGAAGAGTTGCAGCGCGAGCGCCTCTCCTTCGTCGCTCCAGCGCGCCGATTCGAACTGCAGCGGGCGGGTCCGTTTGCCGGCAACCGCGGGGGCTCCGCGGGTTCCAGGAGAAGGGGCCGCGTCGGGCTTCGCGGAGTTCGCGCGGAGCTCGGCGAGCGGGTCGTCCTGGAGCCCGGGGAGCGGGGCGAGATCGAGCTCCCGTTCCGTTCCGCGGGTGAGGTCGAGCAGCACGAGCTTCGGCGTCTCGGGTTTCCCGGTGCCGACCTTCGGCCGCACCGGCTTCGACTCGAGGTAGCCCGAGTCGGTCACGTAGCGGACCAGCTGCTCGAATCTGCCGCCGGCGGCGCCCTGGGCGTCGGTCGGTTCGTCGCGCTTCGGCGTCAGGACGACGAGCAGGTGCCGACCCGAGGGGGAGAGGACGGCGTCGCCGAGCGCGCGACCCTCGTCGAAGTACCAGGGCGCCGGCGGCAACGTCGGCTCCGCCTGGCGCCGCGAACGCGCGACCTCCCGGATCTCGAGCTTCCGCTCCGCGCCCTCGGCGAGCACCTGGAAGAGCCTCCGCTCGGACTCCGCGAGGTATCCCTCCGGCGCGGCGATCTCCTCGGGATCCTTGCCGAACCGGAGGTCGGCGAGCGTCTCGGTGCGGCCGCTCGCCGGATCGTGGGCGTAGAAGGCGTCGCCGCGGCGGAAGGCGACGCGCCCGTCGACTAGCACGAGCGGCGCCGACTCCTCCTCGGTCGTGCGGGTGATCTGCTGCGGCGCCCCGCGCGCTCCGCTCCGCGTCCAGAGATCGCCGTCGCGCATCCAGGCCTTGCGTCGCCGGTCGGGCGACCAGACTCCCGGAAAGTCGGCCTTCTCGAGCTCGCGGCCGGCGACCACCTCGTCCCTGCCGGAAGAGAGCTCGACGCGATGGCGATCGACCACGTCGCTGCCGGGGCGCCGCTTCAGGTAGTAGATCGCCCGGCCGTCGTCGGACCAGTAGGGATCGGCGGGCTCGGTTCCTGCCCAGTCGCGCGCCATGATCCCGGCGATCGAGAGCTCGTCCGGAGCCGCGGACTCTTCGCCTGCTGCTGCGGCCGGGCCGCCCGCAACGAGGGCGACGAGGAGGCAGAGCGCGGCATCGTGGCGCCTGCTGCGGGATCCGGCTGCTGGAAATCGGGTCGACATGGCACTCCTTCCGGCGGTATTTCGACTCGAACGAGCCGTTGCGATGAGAAATCCGATCGTATTTCAGTACGATTCGGTTCGTGGAAAGATCTCCGGCCGACTCCGGCAGCCTCTCCGAGCTCGCCTGGCGGGACGACCTCACGGGCGCCTGGAACCGGCGCTACCTGCGGCGTCTGCTGACCGAGCAGTGGCCGAAGCTCGTCGCCTCCCAAGGAACGATGACCCTGCTGGTCCTTGATCTCGACGGATTCAAGCCGATCAACGACAACTTCGGCCACCTGGCGGGCGACCGCGTCCTGCGCTGGGCCGCCGGCGAGCTCCGCCGCGGGTTCCGCGACGAGGACCACCTGATCCGCTACGGCGGCGACGAGTTCGTCGTGGCGCTTTCGGACGTCGGGGTCTCCGAGGCGCGCTCGCTCGCCGAGCGGGCACGCTCCGGATTCGGCACCGTCGAGCTCGACGATCCGCGGAGCGGCCGCAAGGTCGAAGTGCCGATCTCGTTCTCGATCGGCATCGCGAGCTATCCGGAGGACGGCACGATCGGCGACGAGATCCTCGCCGTCGCCGACAAGCGGCTCTACGAGGAGAAGCGCCGGCGGCGCCCGGCGGCGGACGGAGCGCGCGGCCGCCGCCTGCTGGTGGCGTTCTCGCTGCTGGCGCTCGGAGCGGCGGTGCTGACCGCCTGGCTCGCGATCCGTGCAGCGCGCGAGGCGCCCCCCGTCCCGCAGCCCGACCTCGACACGCGCGTCCCGGTCGTCGAGCCGCTCGAGGCGACCGAAGCGCCGCCGGACGAGGCGGAGCTGCAGGCGCTCCGCGAGGAGGTCGCCCGCCTCCACGAGGCGCTCGCCGAGGAACGCGCGCTGGACGAGCGCGCTTCCTACGAGGCGCGGATCCGCGAGCTCGAGGAGCGGCTCGCGAAGGCGGCCGCCGCGCAGGCGGCACGGACCGCCCCGCCGGTCTCCGAAGTCGAGTCGTCGTCGGGCCTGCGGATCGGAGAACGCCGGCAGCGTGAGGCGCTTGCGCCGCCGACCGCGCCGCCGCCGGTCGCGGCCGTCGCCCCGGCCGCGGCTGCGGCGGCCGGCGCGCCCCCGACGACACCACCGGTCGTCGTGCTGCCGAGACTGGTGCGCTCGCCGCGCCCGTCCTATCCGCGCCAGGCGCAGCTCCGGCGCCGGCAGGGCACGGTCGAGCTCCAGGTCACGGTTTCCGCCGAGGGCCGGGTGGTGGCGGCGGAGCCGGTCGGCATCGAGCTCGGATTCGGTCTCGAAGAGGCGGCGCGCGAGGCCGCGTTCGCGGCACGCTACGAACCGGGCACGCGCGACGGCGTCGCGGTGCCGATGACCACGCTGCTCGCCATCCGCTTCCAGCTCGAAGGTCCACCGCCGCGCTGATCCGGCGGCGCGACGGTCTCTAGAAGACGGCGCCGAGCTCGCCGGGAAGGATCGTGCGGCAGCGTGGGCAGGCGAGGAGCCGGCCACTGCGCGGCAGCGACGACATGAAGTTCACCCGCGCGCGGAACAGCCGCACAACCACGATCTGGTCGATCGACTGTTCGCAGGACGGACAGCGCAGCGGCTGTTCGAGGCCGTAGACAGCGGCCGGTGCGACCGGCCAGTCGTCGGTGGTGCCGTCCGATCCTTCCGTCGCCTGCCAGTCCTCGGGTACCTTGCGCTCATCGCTCATGGCGGGGCCTCATCCTACGACTGCTCCCAGTCCCAGAAGAAATCGCGGTTCGAGAGCTCCTCCTCCTCGACTTCCGGCGGCGGCTCGCCGGCACCCGGGCCCGTCGCGGCGCTGCCGGAACGGGCGATCCGCGCCTGCTCTTCGAGATCGCTGGTCTCGCGCTCCCACGATTCCTCGCTGCCGAAGTGCGGCCAGTTCGCGGGGAAGATCGGATCGTGCCAGCGCCGCGCGAGCCAGGCGGCGTAGCGCGCCATGCGCACGCCGCGCAACGCCTCGACCATGCGCCATTCGGCGGGGTCGAAGAGCCGGAACTGCTCGTAGCCGGTGAGGAAGCGCTCGCGCAGAGCGAGCGCCGACGAATCGCGGCCGGGGAGCGCGAGCCAGGCGTCCTGCACCGCCGGGCCGATCATCATGTCGTCGAAGTCGAGGAGCCGGAGCTCGCCGTCGCGTTCGAGGAGATTCCCGAGATGGAGATCGCCGTGCAGTCGCAGGGTGGCGACCCCGCGCGAGAGCTCGTCGTAGAGATCGGCGAGCGAGCGCGCAGCGGAGAAGAAACGCTTCGCGAGGCGTGCCGGCAGGATCCGCTCCCTCTCCAGCCAGTCGAGATCCGGCCGCAGGTACTCGGCGCTGGTGAGGTGCATCCGCTCGGCGTCGGCGCGCTGCGCGCCGACGACGTGCAGGCGGCCGACGAGCATCCCGAGGCGTTCGGCGAGGGCCGGCGAGAGCTCGTCCGGCGCGCGTCCGCCCTTGCGGTCGAACAGCGTGTAGAGGATGCCGTCGATGGTGGCGACCGTCGAGCCGCCCGGGAACGGACGCGCCGGACAGACCGGGATCTCGGCGGCGTCGAGCTCGGAGAGGAAGCGATGCTCCTCGAGGATCTGCGCGGCGCTCCAGCGGCCCGGCCGGTAGAACTTGGCGACGACGCGCGTGCGGTCGTCGAGCTCGACCTCGTAGACGCGGTTCTCGAACGAGTTCAGCGGATAGCAGAGCGGACGCACCCGGACGCCGGCCGCCTCGACCGCATCGAGCACCCGCTCGGGGGTCAGCTGGAGGAAGAGATCGGTGGCGCGATCGGCCTGCGCGGGCGGGACCATGCCGCCATTCTCGCAGGTCCGGCGGGCCGGCGACGGCGAGCCGCCGGTCAGACCTTGCGCAGCACCAGGAAGGTGACGTCGTCGGAGGGCGAATTGCCTCCGGACCAGGCGGCGACCGCGCTCTCGAGGGCGGCGACGATCTCGCGCGCCGGTCGCGCGGCGACCTCGGCGAAGATCGACCGTGCCCGCTCGTAGCCCAGGACCTCACCGGCGTCGTTGGCGAGCTCGGGAAAGCCGTCGCTCATCAGCAGAAGGGCGTCGCCCGGCTCGAGGCGCACGGCGCGCTCCTGGTAGTCGAAGTCGGCGCGCGCCCCGAGCGGCATGCCGGCGAGGACGACCTCGGCGACCCCGCCGCCGGCGGCGCGGAAGTGCAGGGCCGGCGGCATCCCGGCCGACGACAGCCGGAGCTCCGCGCCGCTCAGCCGGGCGACGGCGAGCGCCATCGCCATGCGCGAGAGGCCCATCCCGTGGACCAGGCCGGTCGAGCGGCGCAGGAAGGCGGACGGCGGTTCGCCCTCGGGAGCCGCCATGAAGAGGCTCTTGACCACGGTCACCATGGTTCCGGCGGCAGCGCCGTGCCCGGTGGCGTCGCCGATCGCGAACAGGAGCTCGGCCGTGCCGTCGGGGCCCGTCGTCTGGCGGACGTCGTAGTAGTCGCCGCCGACCTCGGTGGCGGTCGACATCGCGACGGCGATCTCGAGGTCGCTCCGCTGCGGCAGCTCGCGCGGCAGGAGCGAGAGCTGGAAGCGCCGGGCGTCCTCGAGCTCCTCGCTCTTGCGATCGTTCTCGGCGGCGAGCAGGCGGCGTTCGATCTCCCGCTCCTTCTGGATCCGCTCCTGTTCGAGGAGCTTGACCTGGTTCGCGGAGAGCTCCTCGGCCATCCGGTTGAAGCTCTTGGCGAGATGTCCGAATTCGTCGCGCGAGGTGATCGGCACCCGGGTCGTCAGGTCGCCGGCGGCGATTCGTGCCGCGCCGTCCTCGAGCGCCTGGACCTTGCGCACCATGCCGCCGGTGAGCGGGATCATGCCGACGGTGGTCAGTCCGATGAGGAAGAAGGCGGCGAGGAAGTTGAGTGCCGTCTCGCTCTTGAGGTCCTTCATCGCGTGCGAGATCGGGCGGGCGATGCCGAGACGGAAGCCGGTGAGCTCGTCCTTGCGCGACACCACGATCCACTGGCGGTCGGCGTCGCCGCCCGTCGCGGAGGGGCGGCCGCGCAGCTCGGCGATCGCGGGCAGCGTCGCCAGCGCCTTGCCGTCCTCGTCGTTGGCGACGACGAGCTGGTTCGACTCGTCGATCGCGAACGGCACTTCGCCCTCGTCGCGGCGCGTCTTCGCCAGCACCGTGCGCAGGATCTCGCGCCCCTTCACCTTGCCCTGCAACTCGCCGACGACCCGCCCGTCGGCGCGGATCGGGCAGACGATCTCGCCGCCGGCACCCTTGACGAAGCGGATGTGCGGGTCCGCCGCTGGCGCAGCCGCCGGAGCCGCAGGCGCGGCCGGAGCAGCCGGCGCCGACGGCACGGTGGGCCGGTCGGTCGAGCCGACCCGGAAGACGAGCCCGCCCTTCCGGCTCAGCTCCCGCTGCCCGGCGAGCGTCTCGCGGATCTGGTCGCGCACCCGGGAGAGCTCGTCGGCGACGCGCTCCCGCTCCTCCTTCGTCATCGTCGTCGAGAGCCCGGCGAGACTCGCCGCGACGCTCGCTTCGGCGTTGCGCAGCGCCTCCCCGATCTGCTTCTCGTCCGCGACGTCCGCGGAGTCGGTGCCGGCCTCGGTGGACCAGTTCCAGGTGGTCGACCCGGCCGCGCCGTTCGCCGGCGATTGCACCGGAACGAAGCGGAACCCCTCGATGAACGGCAGCACCTCCGCGACGCCGGCGACGACCGCCTGCTGCTCCCGGTTCTCCGTGCCTTCGGCCGCGGGCGTGCCGCTGGTCCGGAGCCAGTAGTCGGTCGGCAGCCGGGCGAGCTCGCGGACCTTCTGGTTCAGGTTGCCGGCTGCGAGGCCGAGCCGGTTCTCGAGCTCGCCGGCCATGAGCTCGGCCTCGGCTTCCACGGCGCGCTTGAGCGCCGCGCTCGAGCGCGCGTACGAATAGACCGCCAGCAGGGCGAGAGGGAGCGCCGAGAGGAGGAGGAAGGCGAGGGCGAGGCGAAGTCGGAAGCGCACGACCCTAGGTTATACGCCGGAAGGGGGGAAGGGTTCTTCGCTCAAGGGGCGGCGAGGACGGCCCAGGCCGCGGTGCCGCCGGCGGAGAGAGAGGTGACCAGCGCCCGGGTCGGCGTCGGCAGCGCGCCGCCGTGGGGGCGGATGGCGAGCTCCGGGTCCGTCGTCTCGAAGGCGCGATCGGTCACCAGCGGCGTCCCGGTCAGGGCGAGCACGGCCGAGGCGAGGAAGCCGCCGCCGTACTCGCCGGTGACCGCCTACGGCGTGGCGATCGCGGGCAGCTCGCGGCCGCGCCAGAGCGCGGAGAGCACCCCGGCCTCCAGCCGGTCGCCTTCGCGCGACCCCGAGGCGCCCGAGAGGATCGCGTCGATCGAGCTGAGGTCCAGACCCGCGCGATCGAGACCGCGCCGCAGCGTGGCGGCGAGCCGCGCGCTGCCCGTTCCCCAGTCGTGCGCCGGCGCCGAGGAGTCGAAGCCGGCGACCGAGGCGAGGAGGCGGCAGTGCACCCGCGCGCCGCGCTCCCGTGCGGCGGCCTCCGGTTCGAGGACGAAGACGGCAGAGCCTTCCGCCTGCACGAAGCCGTCGCGGTCACGGTCGAACGGCCGCGCCGCCGCCGCGCGCTCACCGGCCGGCCGCGCCAGGGCGCGGAAGCGGTCGAGCAGCTCGTGCAGGATCGGCACCCACTCCTCGACGACCCCGACGAGGACCCGTTCGCACTGGCCCGTGCGCAGCAGGCGCGCCCCTTCGGCGAGCGCCAGGAGATCGCTCGACTCGCGCTGCGTGATCGTCTGGGTCGGTCCGCGGGCGCCGAAGGTCAGTGCCACCTGGGCGGCGGCGGCGTTGGCGACCGACTCGGTGAAGAGCGCCGGCGAAGCCGACTCCGGTCCCTGCTGGAAGATCTGCCGCAGGAGCTGTTCGGTGACGAATGCCGGACCCCAGCAGGTGCCGGTGACGATTCCGGTCGTCGTGAGGTCGGTGCCGTCGGCGAGCGCGGCGTCGGCGAGGGCGAGGCGCGTGGCGGAGACGGCGAAACGCGCCGGCGGGCTCATCCTGCGTCCCGCGCCGGGCGGCAGGAGCTTTGCCAGGTCGGCGGTCACCCGGGCCGCGCGGTCGGCGGCGCCGGTGCGGCGCGCCCCGCGGGGCGCGACTTCGGCCGTCTGCGCCGTGCCCGCGGCGAGCGCTTCGGCGAGCGCTTCGCGCCCCACCCCGAAGGGGCCGACGACGCCGAGTCCGGTGACGACGACGTCGCTCACGCCCGCTCCAGAACGACCGCGGCGTTGGCGCCGCCGAACGCGAGGTTGGTCGACAGGGCGAATCTCGCGTCGTCGGCGGCGCGGCAGGAGCCGACGACCAGGTCGACTCCGAAGCGCGGATCGGCGCTGCCGCCGCCCGGTGTCGGATGGATCTGCCCCTGGGCGAGGCAGAGGAGCGTCGCCAGCGCCTCGATCGCCCCCGCCGATCCCAGGAGATGCCCGAAGGCGCCCTTGGAGGAGGTCACCGGCACTTCAGCGAGGCGGGCGCCGAAGATCTCGCGCAGCATCGCCGCCTCGGCTTCGTCGTTGTGCGGTGTCCCGGTGCCGTGCGCGTTGACGAAGTCGATCTCGTCCCGCTCGACGCCGGCATCGGCGAGCGCAGCGGCGACCGCCCGGCGGATCCCCGCCCCCGTCGGGTCGGGTGCCGTCATGTGATGGGCGTCGCACGAAGCGCCGGCGCCACGGACGTAGCCCAGGATCTCCGCTCCCCGGCGTCGCGCGCGCTCCTCCGGCTCGAGCACGAGCACCGCGGCCCCTTCGCCGATCGTCATCCCTTCGCGCTCGGCGCGGAACGGACGGCACGGCTGCGCGTCGACGGCGCGCAGCGAGTTGAAACCGGCGAAGGTGAGGCGGCAGAACGAATCGCTTCCCCCGACCAGGGCGACCTCGACCTCGCCCGAGCGCAGCGCGTCGAGGGCGTTGCCGAAGGCGAGAGTCGCCGAAGCGCAGGCCGAAGCGATCGTCTCCACCGGCCCGTCGAGCCGGAAGGCCCGCGCCACGGCCTCCGCCGGGCCGCTGGTGGGCTGCGCCGCGAGCTGCGACAGCCGGCGCGAGCCGGCGGCGGCGTCGGGGTGCGCGAGCAGGCCGGCGAAGATGGTCTCCGACTCGAGCATCCCGCCGGTCGAGCTGCCGAAGTAGAGGCCCGCGAACGGGGCGTCCGCACCATCGAAGCGCGCCGGCTGGCCGGACTGCGCGAGCGCTTCCTCGGTGGCGACGAGGGCAAAACGGTCGGCGAGGGAGAGGCGTCGAGACCACCCGGCGCCTGGCGGCTGCGGGACCTCGGCGGCGAACTTCGTCCGGTAGCGGGCGACGTCGAAGCGCTCGACCGGGCGGATCGCACTGCGCCCCGAGGCCAGCCCGCGCCAGAGAGTCGCGGCGCCGACACCGTAGCCCGAGACCGCGCCGTATCCGGTGACGGCGATCCGCGATGCGGCGCGGCGATCAGCCGGAGGCAACGGTTCCGTTCTCCGGAAGGGCGCCCGATTCGGCGAGGCGCGACTCCAGCCAGGAGGCGAGAGTGCGAACGGTCCGGAACAGCTGCGGATCGATCTTGCCGTCCGGGATGCTGACACCGAACTCCCGTTCGATCGCGACCACGAGCTCGAGGGCGTCGATCGAGTCGAGACCGAGACCACTGCCGAAAAGCGCCTCGTCGTCGCCGATCGACGCGGGAGACTTGCCTTCGAGACGGAGCGCGTCGACGATCAGCTGCTTGAGGCGTGTGGCGAGCGCGGCGTTCATGCGGCGCGCCGCCTGCCGAAAAAGCCCGCCGACGGTTCGCGCCGGGCCAGCCGCGGCGAGAAGCTGAACCAGCGCTGCATCGCCACCGAAGCGAAGAAGAGCTCGATCACCAGCCGGGTGGGCAGTCGCGGCTGCCAGTTCCCGGCGAGTACCGTCACCACGGCGCGGAAGATCCCCTGCGGCGGATCCGCCGAGAAGAAGAGGTCGCGGAACTCCGGCGTGTAGAAACCGACGACGAAGCGGCGGAAGAAGCGGAACCGCCGCCCCTGGCGGCGCGAGTAGGCGGCGAACTGGCGGGCGGTGAAACGGTCGCGGCGCGCGGCGGCGTCGAGTGCGGCGGCGGCTTCGATCCCCGATTCGAGCGCGATCGACACGCCGGTCGAGAAGACCGGGTCGAGGAACGAACCGGCGTCGCCGGCGAGGAGCCAGCGATCTCCGGCGTAGGTCGACGCGCTGTAGGAGAAGTCCTTCTCCACCCGCACCGGCCATTCGCGCTTCGCCTCGCGCATCATGGCGGCGACGACCGGCGTGTCGGCGATCGCGCGGTCGAGGATCTCCGCCGGATCACCGTGCGGCCACGACATGTAGATCTCGCGTGGTACCACGACCCCGACGCTCATCAGGTTCTCCGAGATCGGGATCAGCCAGAACCATCCCGCATCGTTGCGCGAGATCAGCCGGAGATCGGTGGGGCGGTCCCCCTCGATCAGCGGCACGCCCGAGAAGTGCGAATAGAGGGCGACGTTGGCGAGCCGCGGCTCCGGCGTCCGGAGATCGAACTTGCGCGCCAGCAGGCCGTTGCCGCCGGTGGCGTCGACCATCGCCTTGACGCGGACGCGTCCGGTCTCGCCGTCGGGTCCGATGAACGCGACGGTCGCCGCCTGACTGTCGAACTCGCAGGCGGAGATCCGGCGCTGCTCCCGGACGTCGACCCCGAGACGCCGGGCGCGCTCGAGGAGGATCCGGTCGAGCTCCTCGCGGCAGACCTGGAACGTGCGGGCGTTGCGGACCTCGCGACTGCTGGTGAAGTCGACGCCCCGGCCGCCCTGTCCGTCGTGGGTGTAGAGCTGAGCCCCCCACTTGGGAGGGAAGCAGGCCGCCTCGATCTCGTCGGCCAGACCGAGCTCCGCGAAATGATCGTTCGCGGTCGGAAGGAGCGACTCGCCGATGTGGAAGCGGGGGAACTTCTCGCGCTCGAAGAGCACGACCTTGTGCCCCCGCTGGGCGAGCGAAATGGCCGCGGAGCTGCCGGCGGGGCCGCCGCCGGCCACCGCGAAGTCGAAGTCGTACATTCAGTGGACCTTCGTCATGGTGAACCGTTCCGGATGAACTCTCCGCGGAGGTCCAGCCGGGGGGCCGAAAGTATACTCGGCGGGATGGCGGCGGATCCGATTCTCCAGGCGTTCGAGGCGCTCGCCGCCCGCGATCCCGAAGGCTCCGCCGTGGTTTCTGCGAGCCGCCTCGCGACCCGGTCGGAGATCCTGCGCCAGTCGGCGGAGCTCGCCTCGCGCCTGCGGGAGCATGCGCACGTCCCGGGTCGGCTGATCGGCCTGGTGGCGCCCAACGGTCCGGGCTACCTGGTCGGCCTCCTGGCGCTCCGTCGCCTCGGGCTGGTCGCGGTGCTGTGCGATCTGGCGAGCTCCCCGCACGCTCTGGAAGAGGTGCTGGCGCGCTTCGACGTCGCCGGCTGCCTCTCGCTCGCCGAGAGCTGGCCGCGCGGCGCCGACGCCTGGACCTTCGTCACCCGGCTCGCCCCGGTGTCGCGTCAC
The DNA here is from genome assembly GCA_050186295.1 of Thermoanaerobaculia bacterium. GTDB lineage: Bacteria > Acidobacteriota > Thermoanaerobaculia > Multivoradales > JAGPDF01 > JAGPDF01. The sequence continues at coordinate 53,146 of JBFWYP010000012.1, forward strand.
CTCCCCCCCGGGGTCGCGGTGGTGAAGCTCACCTCGGGCTCGACCGGCACGCCGCGGGGCGTCGTCGTCTCGGCGCGCGCTCTCCTCGCCGACGAGGCGCAGCTCGCCGCCAGCATGGGACTGACCGGCGACGACCGCCATCTGGGCGTGATCCCGTTCTCGCATTCGTACGGCTTCTCGAGTCTGGTGCTGCCGGCGCTGGTGCGCGGCGCCACGATCGTCGTGCCGGACGGTCCGGCGGCCGGCGGCGTCGCCTCGCCGATGAGCCCGCTCGAAACGGCGCGCGATCTCGAGGCGACTTTCTTTCCGACCGCGCCGGCCTGGCTCTCGGGCTGGACGCGCCTGCGGTCACCCCCGGGGGTGCCGCCGACGCTGCGCCGGATCATTTCGGCGGGCGCGCCGCTGCGCCCGGACGTGGCGCGCGCCGTGCGCGAGCGCTTCGGGGTCCGCGTGCACGTCTTCTACGGCGCCAGCGAGTGCGGCGGCATCGCCTACGACCGCGAGGGCGGAGCCGCCGAGCGCGGCACGGTCGGCACGCCGGTCGAAGGAGTCCGCATCGAGACCGATCCGGAGAGCGGCAGGCTGCGGGTGCGCTCGGCGGCGGTGGCCGAGGGCTACCTCCCCGCGACCGGAAGCGAGATCGGCGACGGCGCTTTCCTCACCAGCGATCTCGGTGGCCACGACGGGGAGGAGATCCGCCTCCTGGGGCGGGCGGACGGCCTCGTCATGGTCAAGGGGTAGAACGTCCAGCCGGGTGAGGTCGAGAACGTGCTGCGCGAGCTCGCCGGAGTCGACGAGGTCTGCGTCCTCGGGGTCGACGGACCGGAGGGTCCGCGGACGCTGCTCCGCGCCGTGATCGCCACGCGCGACGATTCCCTCACCTACGAGCGCGTCCTCGAGCACTGTCGCGGGCGACTTGCCGAGGTCAAGGTGCCGCGCAACGTCGTCTTCGTCGCCGAGCTGCCGCGGGACGGGCGCGGCAAACTCGATCGCCGCGCCCTGGCGGGCGCCTGACCGCCGCGGCCGCTGCTACACTCGAGCCGATGAACCGCCCGACCCGCGATCGCTACGACGTCGTCGTCCTCGGCGGAGCGTTCTCCGGTGCGGCGACGGCCCTCCTGCTGCGCCGGGACCACCCGGACATCTCGGTGCTGGTGGTCGAGAAATCGAAGCAGTTCGACCTCAAGGTGGGAGAGGCGACGACCGAGATGGCGGCGATGTTCCTCACCCGCCGGCTCGCGCTCTGGCGCCACCTCGAGAAGGACCAGCTGCCCAAGGAGGGGCTGCGTTTCTGGTTCCACGACGAGAAGGTGCGGCATCACTGGCAGGCGACCGAGGCGGGCGGTTTCGTGCGCAGCGCCGTTCCGTCGTTCCAGCTGCGGCGCGATCTCCTCGACCAGAAGATCCTCGACGACGCCGTGGCGGCGGGCGCCGAGCTGCTGCGTCCGGCGCGCGTGCGCGACGTCGAGATCGGGAAGTTCGACCACCGTGTGCTGATCGACAGCGGCAGCGAGACGATCGCCGTCGGCTGCCGCTGGATCATCGACGCCTCCGGACGCGCGACCGTGCTCGGCCGCAAGCTCGGACTGATCGAGCGCAACGAGGCCCACCCGACGGCGGCGTCCTGGGCGCGCTTCCGCAACGTCCGCCACATCGACGATCTGGCGGCGGAGGGACCGGTCGAGTTCGCGCAGCGCAATCTGTCGTCGCGCCGGCTGGCGACCAACCACTATCCCGGCAAGGGCTACTGGATCTGGGTGATCCCGCACGGCAACGACGAGACGTCGATCGGCCTCGTCTGGGACCGGACGATGGTCGACCTCCACGAGCGCCGCGACCGCGAGGCGGCGTTCCGCGAGTTCCTCGCCAGCCGCGCGCCGCTCGCCGAGCTCCTCGAACGTGCCGAGCTGCGCAGCGAGGATTTCCGCCACTACTCGACCCTCGCCTACGCGACGAAGCAGTACATGGGGGAGGGCTGGGCCCTGGTCGGTGACGCGGCGGTCTTCCTCGATCCGTTCTATTCGCCGGGGCTCGACCACTGCGCCTTCTCGGTCGAAGCGACGGTCGCGATCGTCGGCGAGGAGGCGGCGGGGAAGCCGGTGGAGGAGCGGGTCCGCGAGCACAACGAGACGTTCGTGCGCTCGTACTGGCACTTCTTCGAGGCGGTCTACAAGGGGAAGTACGCCTACATGGGCGAAGCCGACCTGCTCTCGGCATCGTTCCTCCTCGACACGGCGCAGTACTACATCTTCGTCGTCATCCCGGCCTACCGGTTCTACGGCCGCTTCTTCTGGATGCCGGTGCTCGGACCGAAGGGGGCGTTCTTCAACTTCCGGCTGATGAAGTTCTACAACCGCCGCTTCCAGCGCCTGGCGGCGCTGCGGGAGCGGCTCGGGGTCGCCGGCAAGCACAACGCGGGCCGCCGGATCCGGGCCTACTACGCGCTCGACTCGGCGCCGTTCCGGATGGCGCTGCGCGGCGTCCGTCTCTGGTGGGCGGCGGAGCTCGACACGGCCTGGCTGCGCTTCCGGCGCCTCTTCACGCCGGCGCCCGCTCCGGCGGTCGAGAAGGGTCGCGCGGACGGCACGGCGCCGCTCTCCTCGGGCGGCTGAAGTCGCACCGCCGGCGGCGCGAGGCCGCCGGCTTCAGGGACAGGTGGCGAACGCCTCGATCGAGAGGATCGGCGGGAACGGTGTGTTCACCGGCGTCACGCGCTCGAACGTCGCCGTCGGGTCGGCGGTGTCGCGGACGAGGAGATGCGTGCCGACGTTGGTGAGGCCGCCGGCGAAGACCCAGTAGCGGTCGTTGGTGCCGCAGCCGTCGAGCACCTTGAGGACGAGCTCCACGTTGGCGTCGTCGAAGAACCAGAAGTAGCCCGAATCGTCGGTGAGCGGCACGGCCTGACCGGCGCCCGAGGCGCCCGCCGCGGTCTGCCAGTCGATCGTCACCTCGAAGCGCCCGCCGTGCAGGCAGAGCGTCGCCGGGCCCGGCACGCAGGCGGACTCCGGGGCGAGCGCCGTCCGCGGCGGCGCCGGCGGCGGAGCGGAGGCCGCCGGAGCGACGGCGGCGCCGCAGACGCGGAGATGCGACGTGTCGAGGATCGGCTGGAAGTCCTGGTCGAGCGGATTGCGGTAGATCCGCGATTCTCCGGTCGCGGTGTCGAGGACGGTGAGCGTCACGTCGACGTTGGTGAGGCCGGTGGCGAAGACCCAGAAGTTCTCGAAGCCGGCGAGGCCGCAGGCGTCGAGGACCTTGATCACCAGCTCGACGTTCTCCTCGTCGAAGAACCAGAAGTAGCCGGAGTCGGAGGTGAGGCCGACTGCGTCGCCGGCCCCCGTGGCGCCGGCCGCCGTCGCCCAGCGCGCGCGGACGGAGAATCGTCCGCCGTTGAGGCAGAGCGTCTTGCCGTCGGCCACGCACGGCTCGACCGGAGCGCCGAAGCGCTGCGCGACGATGGCGTACGACGAGCCGTCCTGGCCGAAGCCGGCCCAGGCGGCGTTGAAGCGTCCGGGCGTGGCCGCGGCGGAGACGACGGGATCGATCTGGTCGCCGGTGAAGGTGGTGTTGAGGACGAACACCCCCGAGAGCGGCGCGCCCGACGCCTCGAACCGCGCGGCGAGGGCGTCCTTCTCGCCCGAGATCGGGTCGGAGCGCTTCCAGGCCAGGGTGAATCCGCCGTCGGCGTCGGCGGCGAGCGCCGGAACCTCGGCGCGGCGGGCGCTGTCGTTCACGGCGTCGATCTCGCCGCCGAGCGGCGTGCCGAAGGTGTCGAAGTGACGGAACGAGACCACCGGCTGCGGCCCGACCGGCAGCGGATTCGCCTGTCGCGACTTCTGCCAGGCGACGACGAAGCTGCCGTCGGCGAGGGTGGCGATCGCCGGCGAGGACTGGTCGTAGGTGGTGACGGTCGGTACGCCGATCTCGGGTGACACCGCTCCGCCGGCGGCATTGAACCGCCGCGCGACGACGGCGTAGCCGCTGCCGTCCTGTCCCTCGCTCGCCCAGGTGGCGATGAAGCCGCTGCCGGGGAGGAAATCGACGTCGGGCGAGATCTGCTGCCCGGTCACGGTGGCGTTCATCCGGATCTCGCCGGTCGCCGGCGTGCCGTCGGCCTGGTAGCGGCGGACGAACACCTCGTTGGTGTCGGTCGAGGCGCCGGGTCCGGTCCAGACGACGAGGAACCCGGCGGCGTTGGCCGCGATGCGCGGAGCGATCTGGTTGCCCGCGGTCGTGACATTGACGACGGTCTCGCCGCCGAGCGGCGCTCCGCCGGCGCCGAAGCGACGTGCGACGACGGCGTAGCCGTCGCCGTCCTGGCCGTTCGATGCCCAGGCGGCGACGAAGCCGCCGTCCTCGGTGCGCGCGACCGCGGGAGTGACCTGATCGTCGGCGGTCGTCGCATTGAGCGCGATCTCGCCGCTCGCCGGGCTGCCTCCGGAGTCGTAGAGGCGTGCGCGCACGGCGGAGCCGCTGCCGTCGGCTCCGGCGCTCTGCCAGGCGACGACGAAGTCGCCCTCGGGACCGCTGGCGATCGCCGGCGCGAACTGCGAGCCGGCGGTGGTCGAGTTGACGACGATCTCCGGGCCGAGCCAGAGGACCTGCGCGGCGAGCGTCGACGCGGCACCGGCGACGAGGGCGCCGGCGAGAGTCGCTGCCTTCGCGGGGAGCGCCACTCAGTCGACCCGCTTGCCGTGTTCGTCGTAGGTGTAGACGCCGCGCCCGGTCTTGCGACCGTGGCGGCCCGCCTGCACGTACTGGCGCATCAGGTTGGACGGCCGGAAGGTCTCGCCGAGCGTCGCGTGCAGGTGCTCGAGGATCGAGAGCCGGACGTCGAGGCCGACGAGATCGGCCATCTCGAACGGCCCCATCGGATGATTGAGCCCGAGCTTCACCGCCTTGTCGATGTCGGCCGCGGAAGCCACGCCCTGCTCGAGCATGCGGAACGCCTCGTTGCCGATCAGCGCGTTGATGCGCGAGGTCGCGAAGCCGGGCACGTCGCGCACCACCACGACCTCCTTGCCCATCCTCCGCCCGACCTCGGAGAGCAGCGCCACCGTCTCCTCGCTGGTCTCGAGGCCGCGAACCAGCTCGAGGAGCTTCATCAGGTGGACCGGATTGAAGAAGTGCATGCCGGCGAACCGTTCGGTGCGGTCGCTCGCCGCCGCCATCTCGGTCACCGAGAGCGCCGAGGTGTTGGTGGCGAAGATCGCCCGGTCGCTGCAGTGGAACGAGACGGAGCGGAAGAGCTCGTTCTTGAGGTCCATCGACTCCGGGGCCGCTTCGATGATCAGGTCGGCGCCGTCGACCGCCGCCGCGAGGTCGTTCTCGAGCGCCAGGCGCTCTTTGGCGCCGGCGGCGGCCTCGGCATCGACCTTGCCGAGCTCGACCCCCTTGTCGAGGTGGCGATGGATGGTCTGCTCGGCGGTGTTGAGCTGCACCTTGTTCACGTCGTAGAGGTTGGTGGTGTAACCCGCCAGGGCGGCGACGTGGGCGATCCCGCGTCCCATGGTGCCGGCGCCGAGAACGGCGATCTGCCGCACTTCTCCGATGCTCTCGCTCATCTGCTCCTCACGAAACCGGGATCGGACCGATACCGGTCGACCGCTCGGCCAGGGTGGAAAGTTCGTCCGCGATCGCCAGCGTGCTGCGCGTCGCTTCGCTGGCGAGCCGCTGCGTCTCCTCGTCGACGCAGAGCCGCTCGAGCACCGCGCGGCCGAGCCGGTGGTGCTCGATCTCCTCGGGCTGGATCGTGTCGCGGTAGAGGCGCGCCGTCTCGCGGTCACCGACCCGTTCGCAGAAGTCGATGAACTGGACGTTGCGCACCTCGGCGATCGCCTCGCGGGCGAACGGCCCGGCGGCGATCCGTTCGACGGTGCTCTTGAGGCCGTTGACGTACTGATAGAGCGGGCTGTAGCCCTCCGCCAGGACCTCGCCGTCGACGACGGTCTCGCCGAGCTCGGCGAGACGCGCCACGATCAGCCGGTAGTGTTTCATCTCGTCGGCGCACTGCTGCGCGAAGGCGCTCTTGGCGTCGATCTCCGGGGTGACGGGGAGTGCCAGACCGCCGAGCTCGGCTGCTTCGAGCTCGCTCTTCAGGGCGGCCCGGAGGAGCGGGACGACGGCCACCTGGCCCTGCGATTCGGCTTCGAGCGTCTGACCTTCGGCGAGGCGCGAGAAGACCGCCTGCATCTCGGCCACCAGCTTCTCGACGAACTCGTGCGCGGTCACGCCGCGACCTCGAGGACGATCTTGCCGAAGACGGTGCGCGAAGCGAGCAGCGCCTGGGCGGCGGCGGCCTCGGCGAGCGGGAAGGTGCGCGCCACGACGGGCCGGAGGTCGCCGCGCTCGAAGCGCGGCAGGAGCGCGCGCAGCGCACCGAGCGAGCCCATGGTCGAGCCGAGGATCGACAGATTCTTGAAGAAGACGGCGCGGAGGTGGATCTTCGCGCTCGCCTCGGAGGTGGCGCCGCAGAAGACGATCCGGCCGCCGCGCGCGAGGAGGCGGAGACTCTGCTCGAACGTTTCGCCGCCGACGTGATCGAAGACGACGTCGACGCCGCGCCCGGCGGTCGCCTCGCGGACTCCGCGGGCGAAATCCTCGTCGGTCGAGTGGAAGGTGTGCGTCGCGCCGAGCTCCCGCGCCGCCGCGAGCTTCTCCGCGCTCCCGGCGGTCACCAGGATGCGGCGCGCGCCGAGCAGACGGGCGATCTGGATGCCGGCGCTGGTCACCCCGGAGCCGGCGGCGTGGAGCAGGACGTCCTCGTTCGGGCGCAGCGCGGCGCGGACCGCCAGCATGTTCCAGGCGGTCAGAAAGACGAGCGGGATCGCGGCCGCCTCGACGTGGGTGAGGCCCGCGGGCAGCGGCAGCACGTTGCGCCGCGGCACGGCGACGAGCTCGGCGTAGCCGCCGTCGCGGTGCTCGCCGAGGAGAGCGTAGCGGTCGCAGAGGTGGTCGTCGCCGGTGGCGCAGCGGAGACAGTGGCCGCAGGAGACGCCCGGGGCGACGAGACAGTCGCTCCCGATCTCGAGGTCGTCGACGCCGTCGCCGAGCGCCGCGACCTCGCCGGCGATCTCGCTGCCGGGAACGAGCGGCAGCGGGAAGCGATGGCCGGGCACGCCGTTGCGCAGCCAGAGATCGAGATGATTGAGGGCGCAGGCGCGGACCCGGACGAGGACCTCGCCCGGCCCGGCCACCGGGTCCGGCAGATCGCCCCAGGCGAGGACTTCGGGGCCGCCGTGCTCCGCGATGCGGAATCCCTTCATCGCTCGGAGTCTATCTCCCGTCCGCAGTGCGCCGGGCGCTTTCGCTTTAGACTCGAACGATGAAATCGCCTCGCCCGCGCTCCGTCTTTCCGTGGTTCGCCCTGCTGCTCGCGATCGCCGCCGGAGGCCCGCTCGCGGCGGCGCCCGGCGCGACCGCGATCGATCTGCCGCTGCTGCTCGACCTTCCGGGCGACCTCGCTCCGGTGCGCTACACCCCCGGCTCGCTCGACCGGTCGGCGTCGATCCAGGCGCGCGCGGAGCTCCTCACCCGGGAGTTCGGACGGAGCGGCTTCCAGGCGAACGCCATCGTGCTCTTCGTCCTCTCGCCGGAGGACTGGACGCTGGCGAAGCTGCCGGCGCCGTACGGTCTGCCCTGCCGGCTCGGTGTCGAGGCGCTGGTCGTGCCGGCATGGGCCAACGAGACGGTCGTCCGCCTCGTCCGCGACGATCTCGGCGGGGAGCTGCCGCTGCCGCGCGGGACGCCGCTGCTCGCGACCCCCGCCGAGGCGGGCGCGCTCGCCGTCTCGGATCTGGTCGCCCAGCTCGAGCTCGCCGGTCTCCTGGTGCGCCGCGCCGGACTGACCGGCGACCGCCCCTGGATCGAGGGGCTGGTGACACACCTCGTCGCGCGGCTGGCTTGGGACAAGTTCGAGCCCGGGCGGATGCAGGAGATCGCGGCGATCTTCGACCGCCTGTCGGTGAACAGCCCCGATCGCGGACCGCATGCGCTCGAATCCTGGAGCCCGGAGCTCGCGCCGCGACAGCGCTACTGGTTCGACGCCCGCTTCCTCCGGGCTGCCGACCTGATGCTGCAGGAGAAGAAGCCGCGGGCGCTGTGGCGGATGCTGGCGAAGGCGGTGGAGAAGAAGGAGCCGCTGACCGAGGCGCTGCTGCTCGACGAGTTCCCGCAGCTCGCCGCCTGGCGGGCGGAGAACTTCGCCCCGGCTCCCTAGAACGGCTTGAAGACCATCAGCAGGATCAGCACGACGAGGCCGAGAGCGTTGAAGTCGGCGGCGCGTGCCGGGCCGCTGCGCGTCGCCAGCACCTGGAGCTCCGGCGTCGGGGCGCCCGCCTGGACCGACGCTTCGACGGCGTCGAGCAGCCGGCGCAGCGAGGGGCGCAGGTAGAAGATCCCGTTCGCCAGCATCGCCAGCCAGAGCGCCAGGGACGCCTTCGCCCAGCCCGGCCCGAAGCCGATCCCCATCGGATGCAGAAGTCCGACGCCCAGGATGCCGGCGACGATTCCTCCCGGCAGGCTGTAGACGTTGGCCAGGCGCCAGGCGATGCGGATCGCCGTGGCGCGCTCCGCAAGGCTCTTCGCGCGCTTCGCCTGGGCACGGACGACGGTGCTGGCGAAGACGCCGGCAGCGAGCCAGAACGCGGCGAGGAGATGCAGGAACAGCATCGTGGTGACCATGGTCGGTGTCATCTCGGGCCTCCCGCCGACTCTAGCACCGGCGTCGCGGGCTGCCTCCGTAGCCGGCAGGAGCCCGGCGTGCGCTCAGCGCGGCGCGCGCAGCAGGAGGACCGGGATGTCGACGGTGTGCCGCACCTTGGAGGCGGTCGAGCCGTAGATGAGATCGGCGAGGAAGCGGTGGCCGTGGGTGCTCATCGCGATCAGGTCGACACCGCGCTCGCTGCTGATGCGGACGATCTCGTCCGCCGGCTCCCCCCAGGAGAGCTCGGTGGAGACGGTGAGTCCGGCGGCGGAGAGCCGGTCGCGAACCGACTCGAGATAGGCGCGGTCGTCGCGCATCTCCTGCGACTCGGCGAGATTCAGGGAGTCGCGGTGCCGTGCCATCCAGCCGTCGGCGACGTGGACGAGGAGGATCGAGGCGCCGAGCTTGCGCGCCAGCGGCTCGATGTGGCGCAGGATCGCCTCGTCCGTACGGCTGTTCTCAAGCGCGACCAGAATCGACCGGTACACGGTGCCTCCGAGGATAGATCCTGCGGACCCAGAAGGTGAAGGCGAGGGCGATTCCCACCAGCAGCGCCATCCACGCCGGTCCGAGGATCTGGTAGAGGAGCGACAGGTTGAGCGCGGCGATCAGGCTGCAGATCGCGTAGCCCAGGATCTTCACCCGCCGGCTGTTGGCGAACTCGCCCATGAGCCGGCGGCTCGACGTGAAGTGGAGCAGGGGGAAGATCGCGAACGAGAGCTGCATCGAGAGGACCACCTGCGAGAAGACCAGGAGCCCGACCGTGTTCTTGCCGCCCGAGGCCGAGATCAGCAGCACCGCCGGCACGATCGCCAGGAGCCGCGTGACCAGCCGGCGCAGCCAGGGGCGGACCCGGATGTCGAGGAACCCTTCCATGACGATCTGGCCGGCGAGCGTGCCGGTGATCGTCGACGACTGGCCGGAGGCGAGGAGCGCGACGGCGAACGCGGTCGAGGCGATCGGCGCTCCGAGCAGCGGCGCGAGGAGGCGGTGCGCGTCCTCGAGCTCGGAGACGTCGAACTGTCCGGAGCGATGGAAGACCGCCGCGGCGACCACCAGGATCGCGGCGTTGACGAAGAACGCCGCGCCGAGTGCCACGATCGTGTCGGTGATGTTGTAGCGCACGGCCTGCCGCCGGCTCGCGGCGTCCGGGCGGATGTCGCGCGTCTGGACGAGCGCGGTGTGGAGATAGAGATTGTGCGGCATGACCGTCGCACCGAGGATCCCGAGGGCGATGTAGAACGCCTCGGCGTTCGGGATCGTCGGCACCAGCATGCCGACCGCGACGCCGCCCCAGTCGGGCCGGGCGAGGAAGATCTGGATCGCGAAGCAGAAGGCGATGGTCGAGACGAGGGTGAGGACGATCGCTTCGATCTTGCGGAAGCCGAAGTGCATCGCGGCGAGCAGCAGCATGACGTCGAAGCCGGTGATCAGGACGCCCCAGACGAGCGGCAGCCCGAAGAGCAGGTTGAGCGCCACCGCCGAGCCCACCACCTCGGCGAGATCGCAGGCGATGATGGCGATCTCGCACAGGATCCAGAGAACCACCGCCACCGGCTTCGAGTACTGCTCGCGGCAGGCCTGCGCGAGGTCGCGTCCGGTCACCACGCCGAGCTTCACGCACAGCGACTGCAGGTACATCGCCATCAGGTTCGAAAGCAGGATCACCCAGATCAGGGCGTAGCCGAACTTGGCGCCGCCCGCGAGGTCGGTCGCCCAGTTGCCCGGGTCCATGTAGCCGACGCTCACCAGGTAGCCGGGGCCGGCGAAGGCGAGGAAGCGCCGCCACCAGCTCTTCCCCGTCGACAGCGGCACGCTGCCGTGGACTTCGGGCAGCGATCGCGAAGGCGGGTCGGGAGGAGGGGAGGGAATGGCGATCGCGGGGGCCCGGGACGAGGTGTCGGTCTTCTCGCCCAGGGAGAAGTTTGACATGTCAAAACAATATTCTCCCCGAAACAAGAAGTCAATCAAGGGCAGTTGAAGTAGCCTTCGGAGCATGGCCACGTCGACCGTCGAGGACTACCTGAAGCAGATCCTCCTCGAACAGCAGGCGGCCGGAGAGGAGCGCGTCTCGACCGGACGGATCGCGCAGGTGCTCTCGGTCACCCCGGGGACGGTCACCTCGATGCTGAAGACCCTCGCCGACGGCGGACTGGTCGACTACGAGGCGTACGGTGGTGTGCGGCTCACCGAAGCCGGAATGCGGCTGGCGCTCCACGTCCTGCGGCGGCACCGCCTGGTCGAGCTGTTCCTGGTGCGGGTGATGAAGTACGACTGGAGCGAGGTGCACGAGGAGGCCGAGTTGCTCGAGCACGCGGTCTCGGAGCGGCTGATCGAGCGGATGGACGAGATGCTGGGGCGTCCGGCGGTCGATCCGCACGGCGATCCGATCCCGTCGGCGGCGCTCTCCGTCGAGACGGCCGATCATCCGCCGCTGTCCGCGGGGGAGATCGGCGGTCGCTATCGCGTGGCGCGGATCGCCGATCAGACGCCGCACTTCCTGCGCCTGGCGGAGAAACTGGGACTCCGCCCGGGGCGCAAGCTGCGGCTGGTGGCGATCGACGAGGCGGCCGACACGCTCGAAGTGGAGCTCGAGCGGGGACGGCGTGCTGGCCTCGGACTGCGCGCCGCCGCCAAGGTCTTCGTGGAGAGGATCTGATTTGACCCGGGAGTCTCGCGGTGGCGCCGGCCCCGGCGTGAGAATTCCGCCGCCGCTGATCTTCTTCGCCGCCGTCGTTCCGGCCTGGTTGCTCGAGCGTTTCGGTCCCTGGGTTGCCAGGGTGCCGCTCCCGCAGGCATGGCGGTGGACGCTCGCCGGCTTGCTGGTCGTGAGCGGAACCGCACTCGACCTCTGGGCCGTGGGACGGTTCGCCCGCGCCGGGACGACCCTGCTGCCGTTCCGCGAAGCGCAGCATTTCGTCGTCTCCGGCCCTTACCGGTTCAGCCGCAATCCGATGTACCTCGGCATGACGCTGTCGCTGGCTTCGCTCGCCTTCCTCCTCGACAACATCTGGTACCTGGCCGCCGCGTGGTTCGCGGCCTGGGTCGTCGGGCGCTTCGTGATCCGGCGGGAGGAGCGCTATCTGGAGGCCCGGTTCGGCGAGCCGTACCGCGAATACCGTCGCGCGGTGAGACGCTGGTTCGGCCGCCGCGTCAGCTGAGCGGCGTCCAGCGCGCGCGCCAGAAGTGCAGGCGGAGCTTCCAGCTGCCGACGTGGCGGACATTCCGTGCCAGCAGCCGCGGACGCTCCTCGAGCAGGCCGAGCAGGGCGATCGCCACCGGCAGGAGATAGGCGGCGGGGCGGCGGAAGGTGAGCGGCACTTCGCCGGCCGCCCGCGCCCCCTTGAGCAGCAGGTGATGCAGGGCGCCGCACTCGCGCTCGACTGCGGCGACGATCTCGTCCTCGGTGCGGTACTGGATCGGCTCCGGGAGCTCGCTCGCCGGCAGGGTGGAGAAGTTGCGCCCGAGATCGCGCGAGAGCTGCTGCAGGCGGACGAGCCGGATGGCGCCGGCCACGAGATCGACGAGAGAGGCAGTCGGTTCGGCGCCGAGCGTCGCCATGGCGATCGCTTCGCCGAGATGGCGCGCGCGGACGTCGAGCGCTTCGGGGTCGGCCGGACGCGGGTCGCGCGCGACGATCCGGGCGAAGGCGAACAGCTCGTCGAGAGCGCGGCGGGTGAAGGAGCGCCGGCGCGCTTCGGCGGCGAAGAGGCGGAGGTACGCCGACTCGGCATCCTCGCCGCGCAGCACGCGGGCGATCTGGAAGGCGATCCTGTTGAGGTCGGCGATGCGCGAAGCGACCTCGGCCGAGGGTGGTCCGACTGCCACGTCGAGGAGCGCTTCGACGAGGGCGCCGAGCAGGATCGCCCGCTCCCGTTCACGCTGCGTCAGCAGCTCGAGACCGCGGCGGAAGTCGCCGAGGAGGCGTCCGGTGGTCTCGAGGCAGTGGCGCAACAGCTCTTCCTCGGTCGCCTCGGTTGAGAGCAGGCGTCCGGCGGCGCTCGTCGCGCTCCAGGCGGGCCGTTCGAAAAGGGTCGGCCGCTCGCTCGGAGCGACTTCGGCGAGCGGGGTCGGCGTCACGGGCGGACTCGGATCAGGCCAGCAGCCGGAGGAGTTCGCGCTGCGGCTCCGCGCCGGTGATCTCGGCGGCCGTGGCGGTGAGCGCGAGGTTCACTTCGGAGCGGATCCCGAAATCGCCCGGGAAGTAGATCCCGGGCTCGATCGAGAAGCCGGTCATCGCCATCAGCCGGCGGCTGTCGTGCGTCTCGAGATTGTCCATATTGGCACCCGGACCGTGGTCCGAAGTGCCGATCGAGTGCCCGGTGCGATGGATGAAGTATTCGCCGAAGCCGGCGTCGCGGATCACCTGGCGGACCGCGTCGTCGACTTCGAAGCCGCGGATCGTGGGCGCCGGCCAGCGATCCTGGACGAGGCGGATCCCGGCGTCTCGGGCGTCGCGTACGGTCTGCCAGATTGCCTGCTGACGCTCGGTGGGCGCGCCGTCGCAGACACCGCACCAGCAGATGTCGGCGTAGACGCTCTGCGCGGCCTTCTCCTTCGCCCAGAGGTCGATCAGCAGGAAGTCGCCCTTGCGAATCGGCTGATGCAGGGTCGCCGACGGGATGTAGTGCGGATCGGCCGAGTTGGCGTTCACGCCGACGATCGGGTGCGCATCGGCATGGAGCCCGGCCTTGTCGAACGACTCGAGGATGAAGCGCTGCACCTCGTACTCGTCGATCGCGGTGCCGGCGGCGAGCCGCGATCCGACGAGGGCGAACGCCTCCTTGACGATGCGGTGCAGGTGGACATTGGAGCGCCGGTGACCGGCGAGCTGCTCCGCGGTCCAGGTGGCGGCGAAGCGCTGCACCAGATCGGCGGCGGATACGAGCTCGACGCCGAACGAGCGCAGCAGTTCGGCGGTTCCCGCGTCGAGCCGTGAGACGTTCGGGATCTCGTTCCGCGGGCTGTACTGGGCGGCGAGCCGCCGGCAGTCGCGTGCCAGCATCTCGAGCTGCGTCCGGTGCTCCCGCCAGGTGGTGTAGACCGACTTGGCGCCGGGGAGGTGGTCGAGCATCTCCGATTCGAGCGACGAGACCAGCTTGCGCGGCTCGCCCTGGCTGGGAACGAGGTAGTAGCAGCGCCGCGAGACGAGGGCGCGATCGGCGAGGCCGAGGAGATCGAGGCTGACGGGGTCGTTGCCCTGGAAGACGGCGAAGAACCAGCCGTCGAGCTCCCCTTCGACCAGCGCGGCCTGAATCTCGGGGATCCGTGGGGAAAGGTCCGCCATCGGCCTCTAGTCTACGCGAATTAGAATGCCGACCGTGAGCGAACCCGCGACCGTCGGCCGATATCAGCTGCTCTCCCCGCTCGGCCGGGGAGCGATGGGCGTGGTCTACCGCGCGCACGATCCTCAGCTCGAGCGCGACGTCGCAGTCAAGCTGATCGCGCTCGCCGAAGGGACCGGCGAAGAGGCGTTCGCGGAGACCTCCGGCCGGTTCTCCCGCGAGGCGCGCGTCGCGGCGCGCATCCATCACCCGAACGTCGTCACCGTCTACGACGCCGGCGAGTCCGGCGACCGGCTGTTCCTCGTGATGGAGCTGGTCGAGGGAGAGGCGCTCTCGAGCCGGCTCTCGCGCGGCGAGTTTCCGGATCGCGATCAGAGTCTGGAGATCGCCGCCCAGGCCGCCGACGCGCTGGCGGCGGCGCATCTCGCCGGAATCGTCCATCGCGACGTCAAGCCGGGGAACATCCTCCTGTCGAGCCGCGGGCAGGTGAAGGTGAGCGACTTCGGCGTCGCGCGAGCGGTGGGCGAAACGACCGAGCTCACCCGCACCGGGATGATGGTCGGCAGTCCCGCCTACATGGCTCCCGAGCAGGTCTCCGGGCGGGCGCTCGACGGCCGCGCCGATCTGTTCTCGCTCGGCGTCGTGCTGTACGAGATGCTGCTCCACCGCAAGCCGTTCCCTGCCGACACGCTGACCACGCTGATCTACCAGATCCTGCACCAGGATCCGCTCGAGGAGGAGGCGGTCCTGGGACAGCTCGACCCGGGCGTCGCCGATCTCCTGCAGCGCACCCTGGCGAAGGATCCCGAACAGAGAATCCCCGACGCGGCGACGTTCGCGCGCCGGGCGCGGGAGCTCGTCGGCCGCGGCAGCGAGGCTCCCACCCTGGTGCCGTTCGCTCCGCGGAGCGCCGCGGGCGCGTTGCTGCCGCCGCCGAGCTACGCGACTTCGGCGCCGACCGAACAGCTGGAGCGGGTCGCCGATCGCCGGCGCTTCCTGCCGTTCGTGGCGGCTGGAGTCGTGCTCCTGCTGCTCGCCGTCGTCCTGTGGCTGCGCCGACCGTCGCCGCCTCCCGAACTCGGACAGTCACCGGCCGCCGGAGAGCAGGCCGCGAGCCCCGCGCAGCCGCTCTCGGTGGCGCCCGCGCCGGAGCCCCCGGTTGCCGAAGCGAAGGCTCCGGAGCCGGCGGACGAGGAGGTCGTGAAGCCGTCGCCGGCCGCCGGGAAACGCGCCGCCGCGGCGACGACGCCTCCGGAGCCGCCTCCGGCGGCGACGCCGGAAGCGGTGGAGCCGGCCGTCAGCGAGCCGGCCGCGCCTCCGCCACCGCCGCGCATCAGCGAGACGTTCGAGGGACGCGAGGGCGCCGAGTTCAACGTCGATCCGGAGGAGACCGAAGTCGAGGTCGACGGCCGATCGATCGGCATCGCCGACGACTGGGACAACGCCGGCGGAGGGAAGATCTACCGCTTCTCCGGTCCCGGCGAACACATCGTGCGGCTGTCGCTCGCCGGCTACCGCACGGTCTGGGTGAAGGTCCGCATCCATCCGCAGGCGCGCCGCAAGATCGCCGACGTCGACACCGAGCTCGAAGAGCTCGAGTGAGCGGCGAGCGCGGCCTCGACCGACTCCTGGCCGGAATCCGCCCGCGGAGGAACCCCGGGACCTACCTCTTCTGTTCCGTGCCGCGGGAGCAGCGACCCGGGGATGTGCGCGCGATCGCCACGTTCGAAGAGAGCGAGGGCCGGACCCTCGTCGTCGAAGAGGGCGAAGCCGCACGGCACGGGCTCGCGGGTGAGTTCCGCTGCGTCTGGATCACCCTCGAGGTCCACTCCGACCTCGCCGCGGTCGGCTTTCTCGCTCGCGTCGCCGGGGCGCTCGCGGCCGAGGGAATTCCGTGCAACGCCATCGCCGCGTTCCACCACGACCATCTGTTCGTTCCGGACGAGCGCGCCGACGATGCGCTCGCGGTGCTGGAACGGTTGGCAGCCGCAGCGGACCGGCGAGGAGCCTGACCGGAGAGAGTCGTCGGTGAGGAGGGTCCGACTCGCGGGTCCCCGGCTGTCTCAGATCGGCGGTGCCGGCTGCTCGCCGGCGGTCCGGAGGACGAGGTCGTCGACGGCGAACTGCCAGTAGCGGGCGGTACGGAGGACGACGCGGTCGACGGCGCGGAGATCGGCGTCGAACCAGACCGGACCGAGGCTCGAGAGCGGGAACTGCTCCGAGGCGACCACGGCCCCGTTGCGTGACGCTTCGACGATCAGCGTTTCCCCCTCGGCGCTCGGCCAGCCGACCCCGAAGTACGCGCCGACGAAGTCGAACGGAGCCTCACCCGGAGCGCTCGTGATGGTCACGGGATGGCCCGAGCTGCTGTAGGCGACATGCTGCCCCGACACCGCCGTATTCGTGTAACCCGGTCCGCGGGCGAAGATCAGGTCGATGGCATTGAGGTAGGTCCAACGGAGTCCGGCGAGCCCGCTCGGGATCTTGGTCACTGTGTGGGTCGAGAAGTTCTCGAAGTCGAGCTGCAACCGGTGCGGCCGCGGAGCTGGCGGCGATTCTCCGAGCACGATCGCCGAGAGACGGACCGGCGCATCGCTCACCGTCCACTGGCGCTCCGCCTGCAGCGCGCCGTCCGCCGACCGTGCGGCGATCCGCCACGCTCCGGGCCGTCCTTCGAAGACGAAGTCGCCCGAGGCGGCGACGGCGACATCGAAGGTGCTGCCGTCCGGACCCGTCGCGCCGAGGGTGACGCCGGCGGCCGCTTCGAGCTGGCCACTCGCGGCGCGGCGAAGAACTCTCCCCGCCACGTGGAGGATCGGAGCGAGACCGATCGGCTCGGTCGGATCGAGACTGACCAGGTCCGAGATCGATCCGGGAAGCTCGACGAATCGGCTCGTCTGCTCTCCGTTGGCCGAAACGATCTCGAAGCCCGGCGGTGTCAGCACCCGGAAGCGGTAGTCGCCGGCGCGCCCGATCAGAAGCCCCCAGGGTCGCCAGCTCCTGGCCATCGGAAAGTTGACGAAGCCGTTCAGGTTCGAGCTCGATCGTCCGGACGCACCCGACGGGCCGGAGATCTCGACGAAGACGCCGGCCATGGCACGGTCGCCCAGATCGAGGAGTCCGTTCCGGTTGCGGTCGCGGAACGTGTAGGCGGAGAAGTTGGATTGACCGCCGGTCGGCGCGGTCCAGTCCGGGCGGACGGAATAGGGCTCCCTGGCCGTCGACCCGAACTGCTGCCAGAGGGCCCAGCCCGAGAAGATCAGCAGACCGATCGCGACCGGAGTTCTCCAGCTGCGGGGTTTCCGCCCTGAATCCACGCCGGGCAGAGAGCGCTCAGTCTTTGTTCTTGTCGCGCCGCTTGCGAGTCAGCAGCAGGCCGGCGCCGCCGACTCCGGCCGCGAGTCCCAGAATCCCCAGCGGCCCGAGCGTCGGAATCGCCAGGATGCTCGACTGCGATCCGTTGTTGTTGCCGTTGGCATTGCCCTGGCCGTTCTGAGCCAGCACGGCGACGGGAAGCGAGAAAGCGAAAACGAGAGCCAGGCAGAGGCGCGATCCGGTTCGACGGTTCATGTATCCCCCTGAGACGCCTGTTGTTGGGCTGCGTTGGGCGGGACGCTAGCACCGATGGAATCAGCGTCGCAAGAGCGCTCTCTCAGAAGATCTTCTTTCCCAGCAGGCTCGCCGCCAGCCCGACCATGGTGTTGGCGGTGCGGTTGGCGCGGTCGAGAATCGGGTTGACCTCGACGAGATCGAGGCTGGTCACCCGCTCCGAGTCGGCGAACAGCTCCATCAGCAGGTGCGCCTCGCGGTAGGTCAGCCCTCCCGGGACCGGAGTGCCGACACCGGGAGCGATCTCGGGGTCGAGCACGTCGGCGTCGAACGAGACGTGCAGGCGCGGGAGACCGCCGAGCTTCGCCAGCGTCTCCTCGGCGATGCGCGGGAGGCCGATGCGGTCGACCTCCTTCATCGTGTAGACGGTGACCCGGGCCTCCTTCATCAGTCGCCGCTCCTCGCTGTCGAGATCGCGGATGCCGATCAGGACGACGTCCTCGGGATCGATCTTGCGCCCGGGCCAGCCGATGTCGGTGAGTCGCGGGTCGCCGAGGCCGCACAGGGTCGCGAGCGGCATGCCGTGGATGTTGCCCGAGGGCGAGGTCTTCGGCGTGTTGAAGTCGCCGTGCGCGTCGACCCAGACGACGCCGGTGCGCTGCCTTCGCGAGGCGCCGGTCACCGAACCGATGGCGATCGAGTGGTCGCCGCCGAGGACCACCGGGATGACGTCTTCGGGCAGCGCCACGAGCTTCTCGATCGCGGCCTCGCAGGCGACGCGGATGGCGTCGAGGTACTCGAGCCCGCCGCCCGGCTTGGCGTATTCGACGCCGAGCTCCTCGGCTCCGGGAACGTCGACGTCGCCGAGATCGGTGACCTCGCAACCGAGGTTCTCGAGCCGTTCGTGCAGCCGGCCGTAGCGGATCGCCGAAGGTCCCATGTCGACGCCGCGACGCCCCTGCCCGAGGTCCATCGGCATCCCCAGAATCGCCACTTTGCGCCTCATGCGGCGGATCCTAGCAAGCCCCGGGAGGGACTCTGCGGATAGGCTTGCCGCATGGTGGTCGACGGGCATCGGAGCGCGGCCGGACGGCCGGAGCTCGGGTTCGCGCTGATCACGGTGAGCGACACCCGCACGGCATCCACCGACGGCGGAGGCCGGCGGCTGCGCGAGCTCGTCGAGCAGGCGGGCCACCGCGTGATCGCCGCCGGGATCGTCGCCGACGAAAGCAGAGCGATCGCCGCGGCTCTCGAGCGCGCGCTCGGGCAGGCGGGGACCGACGTCGTGCTGCTCACCGGCGGAACCGGAGTCGCGCCGCGCGACGTTACCGTCGAAGCGGCGGTGCCGCTCCTCGACCGGGAGCTGCCGGGCTTCGGCGAGCTCTTCCGCATGCTCTCGTTCGCCGAGATCGGTGCGGCCGCGATGCTGTCGCGGGCCACCGCCGGCATCGCCCGGGGCCGTGCGGTCTTCCTCCTCCCCGGTTCGCCTGCGGCGCTCGAACTGGCGATGGAACGCCTGATCCTCCCCGAGGCGGCGCACCTGCTCGCGCAGGCGCGCCGTCCGTCCGGGTGAAGGTCAGAAGCGCACGCGCCAGCTCGCCTTGACGTTCCGCCCCGGCTCGGGACGGAAGAAGGTGGCGTTGGAGAACTCCGCGTAGAGCTCGTCGGTCAGGTTCTCGACCTCGAGGCGCACGTCGTGCGAGAAGCGGCCGCGCTCGAAGAGCGTCGCCCCCGCGGCGATGCTGTGGATCGCGAACGACGGCAGCACCGTTCCGACCGCCGGAACCGGTTCGTTCGGATCGAGGTTCGCGTCGGTCGAGCCGTTGTACCGGAAACGGTACTCGATCCAGAGCGGCCGTGCGACGGGCTGCCAGCGGACGAACGCCACCACCTTGTCGCCGTAGGTGTCGCCGGTCGGCGGGTTGGTCGAGTCGAGCCGGTCGGCGTCGAGATAGGTGTAGTTCCCGCCCACCGTCAGCCCGCTTTCGAACCGCCAGCCGAGCGCGAGCTCGATCCCCTGGTAGCGGAGCTGCTCGGCGTTCTGCTGCTGGACGACGAAGTCCACGCGGCTGCGCGTGATCTCGGTTCGGACGGCCGCCGGCAGGGCGGCGATCTCCTCCGGCGAGAGGAAGTGCTGGACGATGCCGCCGTCGACCGTGGTGCGGAACGCGACGAGCTCCATGTAGGCCTCGCGGCGGCGGTACTTGATCCCGAGATCGACGTTGTCGCTCTCCTCCGACCGCAGGTCGGGGTTGAGGATCTGGTAGCCCGATCCCTCCGGCGTGAGGCCGTTGAACAGGCGCTCGACGATCGACGGTGCCCGGAACGCCGTGCCGTACGAAGCGAGTAGGTTGAGCTCCGGGAGGAGCTGCCAGGTGGCGGTGACCGAGCCGACGAGAGCGTCGTCGTCGAAGTCGAGACCGGCGATCTCCCATCCGGGAGTGGCCTCAGCGCGCGTCGCCACCCGCTGGTAGCGCAGGCCGGCCGTGACCCGCAGACGATCGAGCGGCGACCATTCGTCCTGCGCGAAGACGCCCCAGCTCGAGTTCGTGGCGTTCGGTGCGTTGGCGACGTCGTCGGTCGACTGGAAGCTGCACTCGAACGGTGGCGCGAAGTCGACGCAGGTGAAGCCGGGGATGACGCCGATCACCGACGGCGGGAACGGGAAGCGGAACGTCGTCGTGGTCTCCGAATGATCGGTGTTGGTCGAGTCGTCGTGGAAGCCTTCGGCACCCCAGGTCAGGAGGTGCCTGGAGCCGAGCGCCTTGATCGCCTCGAGCCGCAGGCCGACCGTGTCGAGATCGGTCCAGTTCAGCGTGTCGGAGGCGACCGAAGAGGAGGGCGCGCCGGGCAGCACGGGTCCGATGTCGATGTCGATGTCGTTCACCAGCGAGCGCCGGTTGGTCTGCTGGTAGAGCTGCACCTGCAACGAGTCGGCGAACGACGACTCCAGCGCCGAGCCGAGGTAGGAGAGGCTCCAACGCTCGAATTTCTGGTACGGATAGAGGATGCGGATGCGGAACGGATCGTCCGCCCCGAGCACGTCGGGTTCGACGAAGCCGAAACCGGCGTCGTCGGCCCGGTAACGCTGGCCGCGGAGCTCGAGCGAGTGCTTTCCTCCGGGGTTCCAGCCGACGCTCCCCCAGAAGCTGCGGTCGGAGAGACCGGTGTCGACCACGCGGGTGGCCTCGTCGAGGCGGATCTCGCCGAACCGGCCGGTGGGAGCGTCGTAGTCGTCGGCGCGGCGCTCGGAGGCGCCGAGCTGGAAGTCGAAGCCGGTGCCGCGACCGGCGACCGACACGTTGCCGCCGACGGCGTCGTTCGCCGAGGCGCCGGCGAGCTGTGCCGTGCCGGTGAAGTTGCGGGCGCCGTTGAACGACGGCTTGCGCGTGATCAGGTTGAGCACGCCGCCGATGGCGTCGCTGCCGTAGAGCACCGAGGCCGGACCGCGGACGACCTCGACCGTCGACACCGCCGCCGGGTCGACGAGGCCGGCGATCTCTCCGAAGTCGGTCTGGCGCCGGGCGTTGTTGAGTCGCAGGCCGTCCTCGAGGAAGAGCACGCGCAACCCGCGCTGGCCGCGGATGACCGGGCGCGCCTGGTTGGGACCGACGCCGTTGACGTCCACACCGGGCTGATCGCGCAGCAGGTCGGCGGCGCTGTCCGGGGCGAGGCGCTCGATCTCCGCCTCGCGCAGGACGGTCACCGGTGTCGCGACTTCGAAGGTGTCGCGCTCGGAGCCGGTCGCCGTGACGGTCGTCGAGGCGAAGAACGAGGCCATCGGCTCCTCCTCGGCGGGCGCCGACCCGCTCGGCGCTGTCACCTCCGCCGCGGCGCCGTCGTCGCCGGAGGTCGCCGTCGCCGGCGGTGCGTCGGCACGGAGCGGCGCAGCGAGGACGACGAGAGCGAGGAGTGTCGCGATCGCGCCGGGGACGGAGAGGGGATGCGCCGCCTCTTCGCGGCGCGGCACCCGGACGCAGCGACGGTAGCCGGTGAAGATCAGCAGCAGGCCGATCAGCTCGGTGACGTAGAGCACCTCGACGTGACCGAAGCGGGTGAAGGTTCCGCCGATGCCCGGCAGCAGCGCGCCGATCGCGATCAGGATGTTGCCGACGTAGCGGTCGCGGTGCTCCGGCTCGCGGCGGTAGCGCACGGCGGAGAGCGCGGCGCCGCCGGCGAGGAAGACCAGCGAGTAGAGATTGATGATCGGCGTCATCAGCCGCACTCCCTGCCAGGCGAGGACCTTCCCGGAGAGGCGGTGGAGCTCGACCTGCGCGAGGTCGAGTGGCGAGAGGAAGACGAGCACCGCGCCGATGGCGATGACGGCGACGGCGATGCGCGCCGAGAGGTCGGCGAACCGTCGCTTCATGAGGAGATAGATCGAGCCCTGGGCGAGCGGGAAGCCGCCGAGGAAGGCTCCTGTCACGTACCAGAGCCGGAAGATCGTCGGGTGCCAGCCGAGCAGCGTCGTCCACGACTCGGTGAACGTTCCGAGTCCGTAGGTGACCATCCCCACCCCCCACCAGAGGAGGTGGGTGCCACCGCCGCGACGGCGGAAGCGACGGAACAGAACGGTCGCGAACAGCGTCGAGAAGATCGTCGTCAGAATCGGCAGATAGAGCACGGCGGAGTGGACCGCGCCCGGATTCGCAGCTTCGTTCATCGCATCCCCCGCGTCCGCCGGGCCCTCGTGGACCTGCGGCGGACCGCTGACGCGCCCGATCGGCACGGACGCGCCGGTCCGGTCGCCTTTCCGCCGCCCGCTGCATCGCGGGCGCCCGGCGGCGATCCGTCTCCTGCGGCGCTACGCGAAGTGTGGCGGGGGTCGGGAGGCGAACGGTGAGGCGGGGTGGCCGTGGAACGGCCGCGGGCGAGCAGGCTCGAGCGCGACGAAGCGACGGACGTCCGCGGGCAGCGCGGCGCGCCCGTGGACGAGGCGGCCGAGCGCGATCGCGATCGCCGAGAGGGCGAGGAAGAAGAGACCGGACGGAACGGCCAGCCGGGCGGAGGCGTCGTTGACGGCCGCGGGCGCGGCGCCACCGGCATGCAGAAGGACGATGACGAGCAGGAATGCGAGCCCGGTCCGGCCCCGCAACGGCTGCAGGCCGCGGCGCCAGAGGACTCCGGCCGTCGCCAGCGTCGCCACCGAGGCGAGCCAGCGAATCAGGACTCCGGGCTCGGTGATCGTCCCTTCGGCGACACGCCGCACCAGCAGCAGCAGGTGGCCGGCGACGAGGAGGAACGCCAGGAGTTTCGCGCCCCACGCGGCGAACCGCGACAGTCCGGGCGTGGGAGACCGGGAAGGCGCTGTCGGCCGGAAGGAGATCACGGGAGAAGAGTAGCCGGGTCGCGCTCTGCCGCCGCCACCCCGGCGGGCGGGATTCTAGCGCTTCGTCGGTTTCCGCCGCCCCGAGAGCAGGCGGAGGACGAAGAGGAAGAGGATCGCACCGAGGGTGGCGAGGAGGAGGCTGTAGACGTCGAAGCCCTGGAAGCCGCCGAAGCCGAGGGTGGTGGCGACGAAGCCGCCGACGATGGCGCCGACGATGCCGGTGAGGACCGTCGCGACGCAGCCCATGGGGTCGCGGCCGGGCAGCAGGAAGCGGCCGAGCGCTCCGGCGAGGAGTCCCATCAGGATCCAGGAGAAGAGTCCCATCATGGCGAAATCGGGCATGTTCCGTGTCCTCCGCGCGGCGTCGTCCGCGGGCGATTCTAGCCCGGACCTCCGGGGGCGGTGGGCTAAGCTTCGCGGGATGACCGAGCCATCCACGGTGGATCCGGCGAAGGGCGCTGCGGCGGACGGCAGCGGCCGCAAGAAGCTGGTCCTGATCGACGGCTTCCACAACATCTTCCGCGCTTTCTACGCCATTCGCTCCCTGTCCAATTCGAAGGGCGTGCCGACGAACGCGGTCTACGGCTTCGTCCAGACGCTGCGGAAGATCGTGCGCGACGAGAAGCCCGACCTGGTCGGCGTCGCCTGGGACCTCTCGGACCAGACCGTCCGCACCGAGAAGTTCGCCGACTACAAGGCCAATCGCGCGCCGATGCCGGAGGAGCTCCGGCCGCAGATCCCGCTCATCCAGCGGGCGATCGAGGGCTTCCGCATCCCCCGGCTCGAGCTCGAGAACTACGAGGCCGACGACGTGATGGGAACGCTCTCCGCGAAGGCCGCGGCGGCGGGCTACGACGTCCTCCTTGTCACCGCCGACAAGGACATGATGCAGCTCGTCGGCGAGCACGTGAAGCTGTTCCACACCGGGCGCAACAAGCTCTACGACGTCGCGGGGATCGTCGAGGATTTCGGCCTGCCGCCCGAGAAGGTGGCCGACGTACTGGCGCTCATGGGCGACGCGGTCGACAACGTCCCCGGCGTGCCGGGGATCGGCGAGAAGGGCGCGAAGACGCTCATCGCCGAGTACGGGAGCGTCGAGAACCTGCTCGAGAACGCCGACAAGCTGACCCGCAAGGCGTATCGCGAAGGGCTCACCCAGCACCGCGAGCAGGCGCTCCTGTCGAAGGAGCTGGTGACGATCCACCGCGACCTGCCGATCGATCTCGATCCGGAGGCGCTCCGGGTCGATCCCCCCGACACCGAGGCGCTCAAGGCGCTCTACGCGGAGCTCGAGTTCTCGCGCCTCCTGGAAGAGTTGAACGTGGGCACGACGGAGGGCGTCGAGAGCGCGGCTCCCCGCGTCGAGCTGCCGCACCTCGCCACGGTCGAGGCCTGGCGCGAGCTCGCGGCGACGATCGAACGGTCGGCGACGCTCGCCCTCGCCGAGTGGGACGAGCCCGTCGCGCTCGCCGTCGCCGGCTCGTCCGGCGGTGGCTGGGTCGATCTGCGCGACGCGACCCTCGCCGACACCGTGGCGACGAGCCTCGCCGGCTGGTGCGCGAAGCCGGAGTTCGAGCTCACCGCCTGCGACGTCAAGGAGATCCTCCGCTTCGCGGCGCGCGGCGGCGAGACCGGCTGTCCGCTCCGCTTCTTCGATCTCATGCTCGCCTCGTACCTGCTCAAGCCGACGGTGCACGGACACTCGCTCACCGAGATCGCGCTCGAGCGCCTCGGCGAGAAGCTGCCCGAGCCGAAGCAGTACGGTTTCGACCGCACGAAGGGGGCGCCACCGCTCCCGGCGACCGGCGATCCGCGCGTGGGCCGCTGGGTCGGCGATCGGCTCCACGCCACCGAGCGCTTGGCGGCGCCGATCCGCGCCGAGCTCGAGGCGACGCGCGACGGCTCGCTGCGCAAGCTCTACGACGAGATCGAAGCGCCGCTCGCTCCGGTGCTGGTGCGGATGGAGGAAGCCGGCATCGCCCTCGACGTGCCGTTCCTGCGGAAGATGTCGAGCGAGCTCGCCGGGGAGCTCGAGGAGCTCGAGGGCTCGATCCACGAGCTCGCCGGCGAGTCGTTCAACATCCAGTCGCCGTCGCAGCTCGGAGTGATCCTGTTCGAGAAGCTGGGCCTGCCGGGCGGCAAGCGCACGAAGAAGACCAAGAACTGGTCGACCGACGCCTCCACGCTCGAGGATCTCGCGGCCCAGGGGCACGAGCTCCCCGGGAAGATCCTCCGCTACCGCGAGCTCGCGAAGCTCAAGTCGACCTACGTCGACGCGCTTCCCGAGGCGGTCGCCGCCGACGGGCGCCTGCACACCCGCTATCACCAGACGGTGGCGGCGACAGGTCGCCTCTCGTCGCAGAACCCGAACCTGCAGAACATCCCGATCCGCACCGAGGCCGGCTCGCAGATCCGCCGCGCGTTCCGCGCCGGCGAAGGCAACCTCCTCGTGGTCGCCGACTACAGTCAGATCGAGCTCCGCGTGCTCGCCCACATCGCGAACGAGGAGGCGATGATCGAGGCGTTCCGCAAGGGCGAGGACATCCACCGCTCGACCGCCGCCGCGGTCTGGGGGATCGATCCCGATCTCGTCACCTCGGAGCAGCGCCGGGCCGCGAAGGCGACCAACTTCGGACTGATCTACGGTCAGGGAGCGTTCGGTCTCGGGCGCACGCTGGGGATCCCGGTGAAGGAGGCCGAGCAGTTCATCGCCGCCTACTTCGCCCGCTACGCAGGGGTCCAGGCCTACATGCAGGAGACCCTGGCGATGGCGGAACGGGACGGCTGCGTCGCGACCCTGTTCGGCCGGATCCGGCAGCTGCCCGAGATCACGAGCTCGAACTGGAACCTGCGCGAGAACGCCCGCCGCGTAGCGATCAACGCGCGCATCCAGGGCACCGCGGCAGACCTCCTGAAGCTCGCCATGATCGCCGTCGATCGCCGTCTCGCCTCCGAAGTGCCGGGCGCACGACTCCTGCTCACCGTGCACGACGAGCTCGTCGTGGAGTCGCCCGCGGCGCGCGCGAAGGAGGTCGAGGCGCTCGTCCAGGGCGAGATGGAGGGCGTCGCGAAGCTCGCGGTACCGCTGGTCGCGGAGGCCGCTTCGGGTCCGACCTGGTTCGACGCCAAGCGCTGATACGTTAGGATTCCGCCGGTGAGAAGTCCGCTCCGAACCCCTGTCCTCCCGGTCGTCGCTGCGCTCGGCCTCTTCGCGGCGGCCGCGGTTCCGCGAGCCGCGGAGGCGAGCGCGGCCTCGGCCTTCTACGGCACGACGGTCAACGGCAAGACGTTCAACCGGCCGAACGCCAACATGATGACGCTGTCGGGCAAGGTCGTCGCCTACTCCCTGCAGCCGCTGTTCGTCGATGCGGCGGGGAGCTGCCGCTTCCAGAGCGTGCAGGAGGGCTCCTTCGACGGCCTGATCTACGTCTACCGCGGAGCTTTCGATCCGACGGCGCCGCTGACCAACCTGATCGCCGCGAACGACAACGGTCCGGTGCCCGGATTCTCGGAGATCGGCGGCGTGGCGCTGCAGGCGAGCCAGAACTACTACCTGGTGACGGCCGGCGGCGAGGCGGGGACGAGCGGCAACTTCTCGAGTTTCGTCTCCTGCACCGGCGCCAACCGGATCCTGGTGGGTGACGGAACGCTGCCCGCGAACGACGGCCGGTACGCCGAGCTCAGGAACGGGCGCTTCCGCATCCACGCGACCTGGCGCAACTTCGCCGGGCAGACCGGCGACGGGACGTTCGTTCCGCTCGGCTCGGAGGACTCCGGTGTCCTCTGGTTCTTCAGCCCGTCGAACTTCGAGGTGATGATCAAGGTCATCGACGGCTGCTCCCTCAACAACCGCTACTGGGTCTTCTTCGCCGCTCTGACCAACGTCGAGTTCCACATCACGGTCCGCGACACCTGGGCCGACGTCGAGAAGACCTACGACAACACGCTGGGCGTTTCCGCCGCCGCGCAGACCGACTCCTCCGCCTTCCAGACCTGCCCCTGACGAGCTTGGGCGCCGATCCTCTCGCGTCGCGGACGCGCGGAATCCGACCTGCCGCCCCTCCGGTGACGCGACTCGAGATCGCCGCCTGGGCGATGTTCGACTTCGCCAACTCGAGCTACACGACCGTCGTGGTCACGGTGGCCTTCAGCGTCTTCTTCACTTCGCTGGTCGCCTCGGGTCCGTCGGCGGACGCCTGGTGGGGGCGCGGCATCTTCCTCTCGAACCTTTTCGTCGTCCTGCTGTCGCCGATCGTCGGTGCGGTCGCCGACGAGTCGGGGCGCAAGAAGGTCTTCCTCTTCGTCACCTATCTCCTCTGCGTCGCCGGGACGGCGGCGCTCTGGTTCGTCGTTCCGGGCGCCGCCGGCGCCGTCGCGCTCGCCCTCGCCCTGTTCATCGTCTCGAACGTCGCCTTCTCGTTCGGAGAGAACCTGACCGCCGCCTTCCTGCCCGAGATCTCGACTCCGGCGAACGTCGGCCGGGTCTCGGGCTTCGGCTGGGGCCTCGGGTATTTCGGCGGGCTGGCGTCGCTGCTGCTGATCAAGTCGCGCATCGAAGGCGGCTTCACGATGGAGAACCTGCCGCGGCTGCGCGAGGTGTGGGTCATCACGGCGCTCTTCTTCCTGGTGGCGGCTCTCCCGACCTTCTTCTTCCTCCACGAGCGGGCGCCGCGCCGCAGCGAGCCGGTGTCGTACTACCTGCGGATGGGATTCTCGCGGCTCCGGCACACGTTCTCCGCCATCGGACACTTCCGCGAGCTCGCCAAGTTCCTCGCCGTCTTCTTCGTCTTCTACGCCGGGCTCTCGAGCATCATCGCCTTCGTCGGGGTCTACGCCCAGCGCACCGTCGGGTTCACCTCGAGCGAGCTCATCCTCCTCTTCCTCGTCGTCCAGATCTCCTCCGCCGGCGGCGCCTTCGTCTTCGGCTTCATCCAGGACCGGCTCGGCGCCCGGCGCACCATCCAGCTCTCGCTGGTGCTCTGGATCGCGACCTGCGTGATCACCTACTTCACCGACAGCAAGGCGGTCTTCTGGGGCATTGCCCTCGGCGCCGGGCTGGGGATCGGATCCCTGCAGTCGGCCTCCCGGGCGCTCGTCGGTCTCTTCTCGCCGGTCGGCAAGAGCGGCGAGTTCTTCGCCTTCTGGGGTCTGGCGGGGAAGGGTGCCTACGCCTTCGGCCCGCTGATCTTCGGTCTCATCTCCTCCTCGAGCGGTTCGCAGCGCGCCGCGATCCTCGCGACCGCGGTCTTCTTCGTCGTCGGCTTTCTCGGCATGTTCCTGATCGACGAGCGTCGCGGCACGGCGGCGGCCGCAAGCTGGGTCGAGCCGGCCGGGCCGGCCGGCTGAGGTCGCCCCGGTGCGGCGCACGGTCGATCGCCTGATCGGCTTCCTCTGCCGCCGCATCCTCCGCATCTTCTTCCGTCGCATCGAGCGCGTCGGCCATCGCCGGATCCCCGGAGTGGAGGAGGGCCCACGTCCGCCGATGGTCGTGGTCGCGAATCACGTCAACGGCCTGATCGATCCGATGTTCCTCCTCGGAACGCTGCGTCTGCCGGCGCGCCTGCTCGGCAAGAGCACCCTCTGGAAGATTCCGTTGCTGGCGCAGATCCTCGACCTCGCCGGTGTGCTTCCGGTCTTCCGGCGGCAGGACGAAGGGGCGGACACCAGCCGCAACTCGGCGACCTTCGAGCGCTGTCACGAGGAGCTGGCGCGCGGCGGGGTCGTCGCGATCTTTCCGGAAGGGACGAGTCACGACGAGCCGCGCCTGCAGCCGCTGCGGACCGGCGCGGCGAGAATTGTGCTCGAGGCCGAGGCGCGGCGGGGTCCGCTCGGCAGCCGCATCCTGCCGGTCGGCCTGCAGTTCGAGGATCGCGGACGGTTCCGCTCGCGCGCCCTGGTGGTGGTCGGCGACGCGCTCGATCCGGCCGAGGAGATCGCGCTCTACGCCGACGATCCGGTCGCCGCGGTCCGCCGCCTGACCGAACGGGTGGCCGAGGCGCTCGCCCGCGTGACACTCAACTATTCGAGCTGGGAGGAGGCGCGTCTCGTCGAGCGCGGAGCCAGGATCCTCGAGAACGACGACCTCGAGCTGCCGCTCGAGCGCCGGCTCGCCACCGAGTTCGCCGCGCGGCGCGATCTGCTCGCCGGTCTCTCGGCCCTGCGGCGGACACACCCCGCGGTCGTCTCCGAAGCCGTGACCGCGGCGCGCGCCTACGACGAGCTGCTCTCGGCGACGGGACTGCGCGACGAGCAGGTCGTCGCCAGCTACCCGGTCGAACGGATCGCGAGCTATCTCGCGACGCAGCTGCTCTCGGGGTTCGTCGCCCTGCCGTTCGCGCTCGTCGGCGCGCTCCTGCACCTGCTCCCGTTCGGCGTCGTGCGCGGCATCGCGCGCCGGGTGCGCGACGAGCCGAACCAGATCGCGACCTACAAGATCTTTCCCGGGATCGTGATCTACCCGCTCTGGTGGGCCGGACTCGCCTGGTTCGCCGGTTCGCGTGGCGGCGCGCCGGCGGCGATCGCGGCGCTCCTCTTCGCGCCGCTCACCGGCGGACTCGCTCTGCGCGCCTTCGATCGCTGGGACCGTCTGGTCCGCGAGGGCCGCGCTTTTCTGCTCCTGCGCGGCCGGCGCGAGATCGCCGAGCATCTGCGTCGCCTGCGGCACGAGGCCGACCGCCGGATCGACGCCCTGGTGATCCTGTGGACCGAGCAGCAGGCGTTCGATCCCGACCTGCGGCGCGGCTGAAGCCGGCCGGCCGCCGGCTGTCGTGGCTCAGGAGAACTGGGACGGAGAGAGGCCGAGGTCGACGATGCTGCAGCCGTCGATCGCCGGGATGCCGAGCCGCTTCGCCTCGTCGAGCAGCCCTTCGTCGGCCGCTCCCGGATTGAACCAGACCTCCCGCGCGCCCAGGGCGGCGATCTCCGGCAGGAGCCGCCGCGCGACAGCCGGCGGCAGATAGACCGACAACCGTTCCACCGGTTCGGGAAGGGCGGCGAGCGTCGGGTAGGCGGTCAGGCCCTCGATCTCGCTCTCGCGTGGATTCACCGGGAAGACGCGGTAGCCGGCCTGGAGGTGGGCGCGGAGCGACTTGTTGCCGAACTTGGAGCGGTCGCCCGAGGCGCCGAGGATCGCGACGTTGGCCATGCGGCGATTATCGCGCGGCGAGCGGGAGATTTCAGCCCGGTGGCCGCTCGAGGCCGGCGAGGAGCCGGCGGGCCTCGGCGCCGCGCGGGTGACCCGGCGCGACGGCCAGGAAGGCTTCGAGCCGCTCGCGCGCCAGCTCGCGCCGGCCGTCGCCCGCCGCCAGCCGTCCCGACTCCCAGAGGGCCATCGGTTCGCGCGGCGCGAGGCGCACGACGCGCTCGAGGCCGGCGACCGCCTGCGCCCGGTCGTCGCCGCGACCCCGGTGCGCGCGCAGCAGGGCGAGATTGAGCTCGGCGCGGAAGAACGCCGGATCGGACTGCAGCGCCGCGCGGTACTCCGACTCGGCCGCGCCGCTCCGGCCGCTCTCCTCGAGCGCGATTCCGAGCGCGTTGTGCGCGGCGGACGAGGCGGGATCGATCCGCAGGGCGGTGCGGCTCCAGCGTTCGGCGGCCGCGAAGTCGCGCTCGGCGAGCGCCAGAGAAGCCAGATTGAGCGCTGCGCTGCCGTCGCCGGGCGAGCGCCGGGCGAGCTCGGTCCAGTCGGCGCGGGCCGACTCCCTGTCGCCGGTTTCGAGGCGTGCCCGGGCGCGGGCGGCGATCGCGGCGTCGGCCGTCGCCGGACTCGCCGCCACCTGGCGGAACAGAGCGAGCGCCTCGTCGCGCCGGCCGCCGGCGGCGAGGATCCGGGCGAGCGGGAGGCGAAGCCGCAGCACCGTGTCGGCGTCGCTCGTGCGCGCGATCGCGGTGCGCAACTGCGCTTCGACGGCGCGGAGGGCGAGCTCGTTTCCGGGGTCGGCGGCGAGGATCTCTCCCAGGTCGCGGAGGGCACTCTCGACATCGTCGCGCGCGATCGCCTCGTCCATCCGCCGGAAGCGCTCGTGCACCGCGATCCGGTCGCGCGGGTCCGGAGCTGCGCCTGCATCGCCGGCCGGACCCGCGAGCGGCGTGAGGTAGCCGAGACTGGCGAGGCTCGCGGCGAGCGCCGGATCGGCCGGTGGAGTCGGGTTGCTCGCCGCCGGGCGCGGCGCCTGCGGCATCGCTTCCAGGGCCCGGCCGAGCGCGCTTGCCCGGTCGCCGGAGTCGGCCAGGCGATCGCGGCGCTCGCCCGGATCCCCGCCGATCTCGTAGAGCTCGTCGCGCGCGCCGCGCACCAGCTTCCAGCCGTCGCGGCGCGCGGCGAAGAGCGGCGCCCAGCCGTAGGTGCGCTGCCCGTAGAGCGATTCGGCGAACAGCGTGCGGCCGCGGACCGGCGTCGCCTCCCCATCGGCGGCGAGCTGCGCCATCCCCTGCGCCCGCGGCAACGCCGGAAGGCCGGCCAGCGACAGGAGGGTCGGCGCGAGATCGACCTGGGCGACATCGTCGTGACGGACGCCGGCGGCGAGTCCCGGCGCGCGCACGATCCACGGGATCCGCAGCGCCGCGTCGTCGACCAGCACGCCATGGGTGCGCTCGCCGTGCTCGCCCAGCCCCTCGCCGTGATCGCCGACGACCGCGACGATCGCGCCGGCGCCGGCGCGGAAACGGGGGTGGTCGAGGAGCGGCGCGAGCGCCGCATCCATTGCCGCGATCTCACCGGAATACGGGTCGTCCGCGAAGGTGCGGTCGAACGGTGGCGGGGGCCGGTACGGAGCGTGCGGTTCGAAGAGATGCACCCAGAGGAGGAGCGGGCGCTCGGACGCCTGCGCCGCGAGCCAGTCGAGCGCGCGGCGGACGGTCTCCGTTCCCGCGCGCTCGGCGCGGAACGTGCCGCCGGCGCCGACCTCGTCGTCGTAGCGGTCGAATCCCGCGGCGAGTCCGTAGCCGGCGTCGAGAACGGCCGCCGAGACGAAGGCGCCGGTGGCGTAGCCGGCGCCGGCGGCCCGGCTCGCGAGGGTCGGAGTCGCGGTGTCCAGCGGAGCCGCCCCGTTCCAGCGCACGCCGCTCTCCGCAGGGAGCTTCCCGGTGAACATGGCGGCGTGCGCCGGCAGCGTCATCGGCACGACCGCGAAGGCGTTCTCGAAGCGGACGCCCTCCGCGGCGAGCCGGTCGAGCGCCGGCGTCGTTCCCGGGGCCGCACCGTAGGCGCCCAGGTGGTCGGCCCGGGTCGTGTCGAGCGTGACGACGAGAATCGAGGGAGGTGCCGCCGTCCTCCGGCCGCAGCCCGGCGCGAGAACGAGCCCGGCGATCAGAGCGCCGAGGGCAAACCGGTTCGCATGTGCGGATCGACTCCGGCTCACGGGCCCCCCGCGCTCCGCAACCGGTCGAGGTCGCTCCGCGCGTCCGCGTCGTCGGGGTCGATCGCCAGGACCTCGCCCAGCAGACGCTCGGCGGCGGCGCGGTCACCCTGGGCGAAGCGCAGCACGGCGAGCGCCTTGCGCGCCTGGAGATGGCGCCCGTCGAGCGCGATCGCCCGCTCGAGGTCGGGGATCGCGGCGCCACCGTCGCGGCGGGCCATCGCGACGACGGCGCGCTGATAGCGGGCGTCGGCGAGATCCGGCGCGCGGGCGATCGCCTCGTCGGCCGCTCGCGCCGCCTCGTCGATCCGGCCGCTCTGGAGGAGCGCGCGCGAGAGGAGGACGCGGAGGATGGCGCTCTCCGGGTGCCGGACGAGCTCCTCGGCGGCGAGCGTGATGGCTGCGTCGAGCCGGTCGAGCTCGAGCAGCCGCAGGACCGCCGACTCGGCGAGATACGAAGGAGATCCGTTGGTCCGGCTGCCGTGCTCGTAGGCGGCGGCCGCCTCCGTGCGCCGACCCAGCGCGTCGAGGGAGGCGCCGAGGAACTGCCAGACGTGGGGCAGGGCATCCGCGGCGCGGGACGCTTCGGTGAGGACCGCGACGGCACCCTCGTAGTCGCCCTCGCGGTAGAGGCGCATGCCGTGCAGCAGCGGCGCGATCGCCCGCACGCGATCGCGGGGATCGGCGAGATTCGTGCGGTCGGCGGGCAGGGCGCTCCGGCCGAGGTAGCCGAGCGCACCGAGCGTAGCGAGGGTCTCGGCGTCCGCCGCAGCCGGCGCTGCGACCTCGCGATCGATGCCGGCGAGGAAACGCTCCATCGCGGCGGCGGCGCGGCGCTCCTCGGCGCGGCGGTCGATCGTCTCTGCGGGATCGCGCTCGAGGTCGAACAGCTCGCTGCGCGTGCCGGAGATCAGGTGACGGCGTCCCGCGACGACCGAGGCGAGATCGCTCCAGCCGAAGTGGACCAGCGGATAGATCGTCTCGGCGTAGAGCGGGCGATCCGGCGCGACGTCGGTGGCGAGGAGCGACACGCCGGGGAGGGTCGGGTCGCGGGAAAGGGAGAGGAGCTCGAGAAGCGTCGGCACGACGTCGACCAGCGCCACGTCGCGCGGCACGCGCTCGCCGGCCCGCCGGACTCCGGGCAGACGGAGCAGCAGCGGGACCTGCAGCGCCTCGCGGTGGAGCAGGATCCCGTGTTCGTCTTCGCCGTGGTCGCCGAGACCCTCGCCGTGGTCGGAAAGCACCAGGAGGACGGCGCGATCGAGCAGACCCGCCCCGCGCAGCATCGTCAGGACCTCTCCGACCAGCCGGTCGGCGGCGGCGATCTCGCCGTCGTACGGATCGGCGAGAGCCGTGCGGAACGGTTCGGGCGGCCGGTAAGGGGCGTGCGGCTCGTAGAAGTGGAGGAAGAGGAACGGCGGACGGGCGTCGGCGGAGCGCCTGCCGAGCCAGCGCCGGGCGGCCTCGACGGCGCGCCCTCCCGGACGCTCGATCTCGCCGCCGACGGCGGCTCCTCCGGGCTCGTCCCAGAGATCGAAGCCACGGGCGATGCCGCTGTCGCGCGACAGCACGCGGGACGAGACGGCGCCGAAGGTGGCATAGCCGGCGGCGCGCAGGCGCTCGGCGAGGAGCGGCCCGGCGGCGTCCGCGAACGGAAAGCCGACGTTGTCGCGAACCCCGTGAACGGGAGGGAGGCGGCCGGAGAAGAGCGAGGCGTGCGAGGGGAGCGTCAGGGGGACTTCGGCAAAGGCGTGTTCGAAGAGGATCGATTCGCGCGCCAGGGCGTCGAGCGCCGGCGTGTCGCCCGCGGTGTATCCCCAGGCGCGGAGCCGGTCGGAGCGCAGGGTGTCGATCGAGATCAGGACGACCGGCGGCGCCGGCTCCGTCCGCGAGCATCCGGCGGCGAGGAGGGAGAGCAGGAACGGAACGAACGATCGCCGGAGCCGCCGCATGCGGATCGATCTTGCCAGATGGGAGTCCATCGCGGTCGCGGCGGCGGTGCGGGAAGGGAAAGCCCCGGCGGTCCGAAGACCGCCGGGGCCGTGTTGTCGACCCGTGATGCCGGGGGACCTAGAAGCGAACGCCCAGAGAGAGCGTGAAGGTCCGCGGCAGCTGCAGGTCGTTGACGGACAGCGGCTTGCCGAAGTTGGAGCCCTTCCTCCAGTTCACCCCCTCGACCGGCGTGGTGGTGAACGGATCGAAGGGGACGAGGCCCGCCGAATTCGCCGACGTCTGGACGGCCTGGTTGACCAGGATCGCGCCGTCCTCGTTCAGCACGTTGGTGACGTCGAGCTGGCTGAAGATCTCGAAATCGCCCACGAAGAACGAGTAGTTGAGGCCGAGGTCGGTCTGCGTGATGTCGTCGGTGTGAAACTCGCCGCGATCGGAGAAGAAGTAGTTCACCGAGGCGGGCGGGTTGGAATAGCCGGGGTTGACCACGTAGTCGCTCGAGACGACCGGCCCGATCGCGGAATACGGCGTGCCGGAGCTGAAGCGCTGTACGCCCGAGACCGCGAGTCGCTGACGGTCGCTGCGGAACAGCTCCCAGATCGCGTAGAGACCCGCCTTGTGCCGCTGGTCGATCAGCAGATCGCCGTCCGGCGCGTTCCAGGAGAGGTCCTTGTACTCGGGATAGGCCGTCTCGATCGAGGTGACCGGTCCGGAGCCGCGGTTCTCGCCCTCGAAGTTTCCCTCGGCTTGCGACAGCGTGTAGTTGCCGCCGATCGTGAAGCGGTCGGTGACGCGGAAGTTGAACGAGGTCTGCAGTCCGTTGTACTCCCGCTTGAGGATGCTGTCGTTGTTGACGATGATTCCCAGGTCGACCTCGTTGCCGTTCGGATCGAGGACCTGGCCGGTCGACAGATCGCGCTGGGTGGCGTAGAAGTTCCCGAACTCACGGTGCACGACGTCGGCGCGGAACGATCCGCGGTTGCCGAAGTTGCGCACGAAGCCGACGACGTACTCGTCGGTGGAGGTCGACTTCAGATCGTCACCGATGATCAGGCTGCCGCCCGGAATGTCCGCCCGCACCAGGTAGTCGGTGTTGGCCAGGCCGCCGACCGAGTTGAACCAGTCGAAGACGATGCCCAGCGCCTGCTCCGAACTGAGCGCAGGCTGGCCCGGAGTGTTGATGTTCGGGCCGTCGTACAGCCACCAGAAGGTGGCCGGCGCGCCGGCCGCCGACGACAGGTCCGCGACGCCGTTGGCGATCGCCGCGACGTAGCGTCCGTACGAGGCGTTGAACGTCCAGTTCTGGTTCGGAGCCCAGTTGACGCCGAGCCGCGGACTGACCTCGCTGTCCTTGGCGACCTTCTTGCCTTCGGCATCGGTGCCGTCGTTCTTGTCGTAGCGCAGTCCGATGTTGAAGCTCCAGCTGTCGTTCAGCCGCCAGCGGTCGTTGACGAAGACCGAGTTGGTCTTGAAGTCGGTGCCGAGGCTGGTGGAGAGGATCGGGTAGTAGACGACCAGCGAGGCGCCGCCGTCGCTCGCCGAGAAGGCGACCGGTCGCGGCGTGTTGTTGGTGTAGATGCCGTCGTCGGAGAAGAACATGTAGTTGGTCGTCGACTGGTAGTTGTTGCTGGTGCGGATGTCGCTGAAGGTGTCGTAGCCGCCGACGATCTCGTGCGAGCCGAGCGACTCGGTGGAGAGGAAGTACGTCGCCTTGCCGAGCCAGTTCTTGTTCTCCCGCTTGTCGCCGCCGTCGGAGCAGACGCCGCAGAAGATCGACTCGTTGAAGAACAGGAGGTTGTTCTGGTCGAGGATCGGCGTGCCGCCGAGTAGGCTGGTGTCGCTGCCGCCTTCGGGGGCGAAGTTGAACGACCGCTCGGAGTACTGGGCCTCGACGAAGAAACTCGGCGTGATCACTCCCGAGTAGTTGAGGGCCAGGAGCTCCTGCGGCGTGCTGCGCGTGTGCAGGTCCGCCACGTCGACCAGGTAGTTGGTCAGCCCGCCGTGACCGGTGACCGACTCGTCCTCGATCTTCATGTACGAGCCGGTGAGACGGTGGTTCGAGGTCGGCGAGAAGGTCAGCTTGCCTTCGTACCGCTTCTGGTCTCGGGTCGCTTCGTAGGGCTCGTTCAGCAGGTTGGTCGTCGCGGTGACGGCGGTGTCGAAGGCGCGCGCCGCGGCGAAGAACCAGAGCTTGTCGCGGATGATCCGGCCGCCGAACGTTCCTTCGTAGGTCTCCTGGATCTCGTCGACCGGAGGCTGCGAGAACTCGTTGGTTCCGTTCCAGTCCTGGTTGGTCAGGTTGTCGCGCAGGCTGCCGTGGAACTCGTTTCCGCCCGACTTGGTGACCGTGTTGACGAGGCCACCCGAGAACCGTCCGTACTCCGCCGAGACGCCGGAGGTCGAGGTGGTGGTCTCTTCGATGGCGTCCTCGATGAAGAGGGTGAACGGCTGCCGGCGCAGGTTGTCGGTGACCTCGACGCCGTTGATCTGGTACGAGTTCTCCCACGACTGCGCACCGGAGATGGTGATGGCGCCGGCAGGGCCGGTCGCCGCGGTGCCCGCGTTGAGAGCCACGGCCTGCGCCTGCGTGCGCGGCAGCGGCAGCTCCTCGAGCGTGGACTGCGCGAGGGTCGTCGAGTTGGTGATGTTCTGCGAGATGTCGGAGACCGACTCGCCGGTGACCTCGATGGTCTCGATCACGCCGGCGATCGACATGTTGACGTCGACCTTGCGCGACTGCGCCGCGGACAGCTTCTCGTTGCGTGTCTGGACCTCGAAACCGTCCATGGTGTAGCGCAGCGTGTAGTCGCCCGACGGCAGACTGAGGATGACGTAGTCGCCGTTGAGGTCGGTCTGCGTCGAGCGCACGCCCTGGAGTGCCGGCGAGCTCGCTTCGACCGTGACGCCGGGGATGCCGGCGCCGTCGGCGTCCATGACCCGTCCCGAGAGACGAGCCGTCGGTATGCCCTGCGCGGCGGCCATGCTCGAGAGCAGGAGCGCCGTGATGAGAGCGAGTCCGACATGGTTGTAAATCCTTCGCATTCGTTCCTCCCTTCGTTGGGTGAAACAGCGAATCCGCGCACGCCGCGGAATCGATTCGACACGGGGAGGAGAGGCGAGGCGTGTGCCAGCTCGGCGTCGACGAGGTTGGATCGCGGAATTCCGCGCAAACGGAATGCCGCTCGCAATTACCTTCGATTTGGATCGGAATCCAGATTCGCGTTTTGTAAATGGAGTTCAGCGAACTGCCGAATCGTTCATGCGGTTGGAGAATTTTTACTTCGCAGTACGCGACGCCGATCTCCTTCGCGTTCGGTGACGCGACGGTTGTCGAGATACTCGAGCAACGGAATCGCCCACTTGCGCGAGAGCGCGAAACGCTCCTTGAACTCGGGAACGGTGAAGCGGTCCCAGCCGCTCGCGCGCACCTCGCGCGCGAGCTCGTCCAGTGCGCTGGTGGCGAGGACGAGTCCCGACGAGAGGCGCGTGAGCTCGCCGCGCGCGACGAGATGCCGGACGAGTCCCTCGACGATCTCGCGCTTGGGCGCCAGGTCGAGGGTGAGCTCGGCCGCCGACTTCGGCGTCAGTCCGGCGCTCGTGAAGCGCTCGACGATGGCGCGTGCGAGCGGCGAGAGCGCTTCGGGCGTCGCGATCGAGCGGCCGGGCAGGCGGACCTCGCCCTCGACCAGCTCGATCTCCTTCAGTCGTACGAGGAAGTCGAGGAAAAGTTCGGCGCGCGGGCGCGCCGCCGCCGGCAGGAGCTTCGCCACCGCCTCCTGCTTCGGCCAGCCGCTGGCGAGAGGGTCGGCCTCGAAGTGCCGGCGCAGCGTTTCGCGCGCGGCGCTCCGGATGCGCGCCAGGGTCTCCGGTACGAGGTAGCGCGGCGCACGGTCCGCGGGCCCGCTCCGCAGGGCGATGAGGCGACCTTCGTCGGCGAGAGCGGCGAGCCGCGAGGAGACGAACGCCGGATCGCGCCCGAGGCGCGCGGCGGCGCCCGGTGCGGACAGCCCGCGGGCCGCACTCTCTTCGCACCAGGTGACGAGGGCGTCGTCGTCGCTTCCGGCGAGCCGCGCGACGGCGGGTGCGGGACGATCGCGCCCGCGATGCCGCCGCGCGAACGGATCGAGGACCGTTCCGCCGCCCAGCAGATCCTCCGGTGTCGGACGCCGGGCGACGATGCGGTCGCCGCGCGTCGCGACGAGCGGCCGCTGGAGCCGCAGCTCGACGGCGCCGCGTCCGCCCGGCGCGATCGGGACGCCGTCGAGCGGTCGCGCGACGGCGATCGTCTCGTCCGCCAGGAGATGGACACGCACTGCCGTGCCCTCGGCGATCGCGACCGGAGACGAATCGAGGGCCTGCCAGTCGACGATCATCCGCCGCGTGGTGCGGAACGCTCCCGGCGCGGCGAGCGTCATGCCGCGCTCGAGCTGGTCGAGCTCGACGCCGGCGAGCTGGATCGCCGCGCGTTCGCCACAATGCGCTATGCGTCGTTCGCCGTGGACCTCGACCGTGCGTGCCCGGGCACGGTGCCGGGAAGGCAGGAGCTCGAGCTCGGCCCCGGTCGCCAGCTCTCCGGAACAGACGGTCCCCGTGACGATGACCCCCTGGCCCTTGAGGTGGAAGGCGCGATCGAGCGGCAGGCGGAGCGGATCCGCGTCGCGCGGCGGGGGTCCCGCGGCGAGCGCCGCTTCGCGCAGCAGCCGTGCCAGGGTCGCGATCCCGTCACCGTTCTCGGCCGAAGTGCGGACGATCGGCGCGCCGGCGTAGCCGGTGGTCGCGAGGAGCTCCTCCGTCGCGAGCTCGGCCTCGAGCCGTTCCTCTTCGCCGGCGAGGTCGGTCCGGGTGAGCGCCACGACGAGTCGCGGGATCTCGAGCAGGCCGGCGATCGCCAGATGCTCGCGGGTCTGCGGCTTCACTCCCTCGTCGGCGGCGACCACGAGCAGCAGCAGACGGACGCCGCCGAGTCCGGCGAGGGCGTTGTGCAGGAAGCGTTCGTGACCGGGAACGTCGACGAAGGCGAGAGGTACCTCGTCCGACGGCAGGTGCGCGAACCCGAGATCGAGAGTCACGCCGCGCCGCTTCTCCTCTGCGAGGCGATCGCAGTCGATCCCGGTGAGCGCGCGGACGAGCGCCGTCTTGCCGTGGTCGACGTGACCGGCCGTTCCGACGAGGAAGGTGCGCACCGATCAGCTGCCGGCGAGAATCTCTCGCGCCAGTCGATTGACCGTGCCGCCTTCGGCGGCGCCGGCGAAGCGTGCCAGGGTCTCCTTCATCACGGTGCCCAGCGCCTGCATCCCGGAGAGCTCGCGCGCGACGACGATCTCCCGGATCGCGGCGCGGATCTCGTCGTCGCTCGCCTGCCGCGGCAGGAATCCGCCGAGGATCTCCGCCTCGGCCTCTTCCCGGGCGGCGAGCTCCTCGCGCTGGCCGTTCCGGTACTCGGCGGCAGCCTCGCGCCGCTGTTTCACGGCGCGCTTGAGGATGGTCTGGAAGGTGGCGTCGTCGACCTCCACGCCGGTACGCAGCGCCTCGTTCTGGATGTCGTTGAGCAGCAGGCGGAGCGTCGGCAGGCGCTCCTTGTCGCCCGCCTTCATCGCCTCGCGGACGAGCGTCGCGATCCGTTCCTTCGGGGTGTCTGACATGGGTGGATTGTAGCGCCCGCCGCGAACGGCGGGCGGACCGTCAGCGCGACGGAAGCTCGATCGTGAAAACGGTGCCGCGGGGCCGGTTCGAGGAGACGCGGATGGTGCCATGGTGGTCGGAGACGATGCGCTGCACGATGGCGAGACCCATGCCCGTGCCGCGCTTCTTGCGCGAGAAGAACGGCAGGAACAGCTTCTCGCGGTCGTCTTCGGCGACACCGGGTCCCTGATCGGCGATGGTCACCTGGACGCGCTCTCCCTGCCGTGCGGCGCGGACGGTGACTTCGGCGGGCGCGTCGCTGGCCTCGATCGCGTTGTCGAGGAGGTTGATCAGGACGCGGCGGATCTGCTCGGGATCGATCCAGGTCGGCCCCATGTCGGCTTCGACTTCGGCAACCACGGAGACGCCGGGCTTGACCTCGCGATAGAGCGCCACGACCTGCTCGATCAGCGTCGCCAGGTCGCAGGCGACCAGCTGCGC
Source organism: Thermoanaerobaculia bacterium (assembly GCA_050186295.1). Classification (GTDB taxonomy): domain Bacteria; phylum Acidobacteriota; class Thermoanaerobaculia; order Multivoradales; family JAGPDF01; genus JAGPDF01. The sequence goes on from JBFWYP010000012.1 coordinate 93,439, forward strand.
GCCGGGCATCCGCGCGTAACGTGAGAACTCGTCGACCAGGGACTGCATCGTCGCGACCTCGCGCACGATGACTTCGACGCTCTCCTCGATGAGCGCCCCCGTCGCCGCCGGGTCGTCGCGGTGCCGGGCCAGGAGGCGCTCGGCCGCCAGGCGGATCGGAGTGAGGGGATTCTTGATCTCGTGGGCGATCCGGCGTGCCGCCTCGGTCCAGGCGGCGAGCTTCTGGGCCCGCACCAGGTCCGAGAGGTCTTCGAGCACGACGATCTGGCCGGCTTCGTTTCCACCCGGATCGTGCAGGGCGCTGCGCTTGACGCCGAGCGTACGGCGGGTTCCCCCGAGCACCAGCGAGAGCTCGGTCGAGGTGCCGGGCCGGGCGCCGGGATCGGCGACGACTTCCGCCAGTCGTTGCCGCTCGGCGTCGCTCCAGGCGTCGTCGACCGGGCGGCCGACGAGATCGCTCTCCCTCTGCCGCAGGATCTGGAGGGCGGCGCGGTTGGCGGAGAGGATCGTTCCGCCGCGGTCGATGGCGATCACTCCGGCGGCGAGGTTTTCGAGGATGGCGGCAACCAGCGCGCGCTCTTCGGCAAGACCGCGGTTCGCGGCGACGAGCTCGTTCTGGCTGCGCTCGATCTCCTCGCGGTTGCGGCGCAGCTCGCCGGTCATCAGGTTGAACGACTCGACGACGCCGGCCATTTCGTCGTCGGCCGCGACCTCCACCCGGTGGTCGAGATCGCCGCTCGACACGCGCCGGGTCCCCTCCGCCAGCGCCTGGATCGGCTGCATCAGCCGCCGCACCAGGAAGAGGCCGACCCAGGAGGAGGCGAGGAGGATGAGGAGCGTCACCAGGATGAACATCAGGCGGTAGCTCATCGCGAACTCACGCTTCTGCACCTCGAGCTGGCGATAGCTCTGGTACGCCTGGATGAGCTCCTCGCTGCGGCCGCTCGAGACCGGGTCCAGGAGCCGGCCGCAGACCACCACGAAGCGGCGACCGCGATCGGCCGGTCCGGCCTCTGCGGCGAGGATCAGGCGTCCCCGCGTTCCGACCGGCAGGATGACGCGGTCGGCGCGTCCCTTGTCGAGGGCATCGAGCAGCAGCTGCCGGCCGACCTCGGGCAGGTCGTTCAGTCCGGAGCGCGGATCGACGACGGCGTGGACGAACTGCGTCTCGAGGTAGAGACCGAGGAAGTCGACCCCCGATTCGGCGCGCCAGCGTTCGAGCCGGGTGGCGATCTTCGAGTCGGCGGCGATCGGGTCGCCGGGAAGCGAGGCGACCTCGCGCATGATGCGCCCGGCCTCGCGGTGGTTGCGATCGGTGATCTCGGACTGGAGCTCCTGGGCGACGGCGCTCGAACGTTCGAGCACCGTGCGCAGCGAGCCCGAGAACCAGCGGTCGATGGACCCCTTGAGCAGCTCGTTGGCGTAGAAGAAGAGCAGCAGGACCGGCACCAGCGACAGTCCGACGTAGGTGGCGAGCAGTTTCGTCCGGAAGCGAGCGCCGAGCCCGCGCTGGCGGCGGTCGAGCCAGAGCCGCAGCAGGTTGCGGGTGAGGACGAAGACGATGACCAGGATGAGGACGAGGTTGGCGTAGCGCAGGGCGAAGAGCAGTACCCGGTTCGTCACCAGCACGGACGGAAGGTCGTGACCGCGCTGGATCAGGTAGTAGGCGACGGTCAGGAGCAGCAGGAGGATCGCCAGGCCGGCAGCGACGAAGCGGCTGTCCTTGCGATGGCGGAGGAGCCGCCCGCGGAGGTCGATCGAACGCTTCACGGGGCCGCGGGAGTGAAGCGGATCTTGTTCGACTCGCGCCACGGGGTGTCGCGCTGATAGGGGATGAAGCCGAGCATCGCGCCCAGCCCGAGCTCGACGCGGGCGCGCACCAGGTAGCGGCCGGGTTCGGCGCCCGCCTCGACGGCGAAGGCGGGGAACGAGGCGAAGCGCGTCATCGCGCGCTCGAGCTCGTCGACCTCGCGCACTGTCTGGCTGCCGATCAGGCGGCCGTCGTGCTTGGTGTTCAGCAGGTACTCGTGCGTCACTGCGTTGTACATCGCCACCACCTCGACGCGACTCGACTTCAGGGGGCGGTCCCACCAGTGCTTGCGGTCTTTCATCAGCTCGAGCTCGTAGACGAAGCTGGTGGGCAGCCCGCTGTCGATCCGCTCGCGGATCTCCTCCGTCATCCCGCCTTCGAAGCGGAAGCTGACGAGCACCTGACCGCCGGTAGCCATGATCGAAAGTCCCTGAATCTCCGGGACTTGCGGCGTTGCCAGAACGATCCCCAGGAGAAGCCAGCGGCTGAGCCAAGGCATTCGCGGGCAATCTACCATCGGCCCGTGCGGGCGGGCGCCGGGCTAGACTCCCGGGCGATGACCGACTCCGCCCCGCCGGTCCGCTCGCTCGCCGGAAACCGCCGGGCCCTCCATGACTACTTCGTCCTCGACAAGCTCGAGGCCGGCATCGCCCTGCTCGGGACCGAGGTCAAGGCCGCCCGGACCGGCAAGATCGAGCTCCAGGATGCCTACGTCGACTTCCGCGGCGGCGAGGCGTTCCTCGTCGGAGCGCACATCAGCCCGTACAGCCACGGCAACCGCGAGAACCATCTGCCCGACCGCGAGCGCAAGCTCCTCCTCTCGCGCCGCGAGATCGACAAGCTCGCGGGGCGGGTGGTGGCCAAGGGGCTCTCGGTGGTGCCGCTGCAGATCTATCTGCGGGGGAGCCGGGTCAAGGTCGAGATCGCTCTCGTCGAGGGCAAGAAGCTCTACGACAAGCGCGAGGCGAAGAAGATCCGCGAGCTCGACCGCGAAGCGGATGCGGCGATGCGCGGGCACCGGGGAAGGCGGGGCTGAGGCGCGAGCCGGCCGAGCGGCGGAACCGGATTTCCGCCTTGTTACCGCCCGTGCTAGAGTCCTCGGCCGCATGAGCTCGACACCCGATTCGATCGTCGTCCGCGGGGCCAGGGAACACAATCTAAAGAATCTCCGGCTCGAGATCCCGCGCAACCGGCTGGTGGTGGTGACCGGTGTCTCGGGCTCGGGGAAGTCGTCGCTCGCCTTCGACACGCTCTTCGCCGAGGGGCAGCGGCGCTACGTCGAGTCGCTCTCGGCCTACGCCCGCCAGTTCCTGCCGCAGGTCGAGAAGCCCGACGTCGACGCCATCGACGGTCTCTCGCCGGCCATCTCGATCGAGCAGAAGTCGGTGTCGAAGAATCCGCGCTCGACGGTCGGCACGGTCACCGAGATCCACGACTATCTCCGCCTCCTCTACTCGTCGATCGGCGTGCCGCACTGCCCTTCGTGCGGCGAGGTGATCCGGCCGCAGACGGTGCAGCAGATGGTCGACCGGCTGGCGGCGCTGCCCGAGGGGACCAAGCTCCTGCTCTACGCGCCGTTCGTCCGCGGCAAGAAGGGGGAGTACCGCAAGCAGCTCTCCGAGATGGCGCGCCAGGGGTTCGTCCGTGCGCGCGTCGACGGCGAGGTGGTGGACCTGTCGAAGTCGATCCCGGCGCTCGACAAGCAGAAGAAGCACAACATCGACGTGCTGATCGACCGCCTGGTGGTGAAGCCGGGCCTCGAGAAGCGCCTCTCCGATTCGCTCGAGACGGCGCTCAAGGTCGGCGGCGGACTGGTGCTCGCCGCGGCGGAGGGGATGCCGGAGGAGACGCTGTCGCAGAACTTCTCCTGCGCCGCCTGCGGCTCGAACCTCTCCGAGATCACGCCGCGGCTCTTCTCGTTCAACAGTCCGTACGGCGCCTGCCCGACCTGCTCGGGTCTCGGTTCGCTCATGGGGGTCGATCCCGAGAAGGTGGTGATCGACGCCGACCGTTCGATCGACGCCGGGGCGATCGCGCTCTTCCAGCCGGGCTCGAAGTCGTGGCGCCTGCGGATGATCGAGACGCTGGCGAAGGCGATGAACTTCTCGCTCCGGACGCCGTGGAAGAAGCTGCCGGCGCGGGTGCGCGAGGTGATCCTCCGCGGCAGCGGCGAGCGCGAGCTCGAGTTCGAGTTCAAGGGCAAGAAGTCGAGCTACCGCTGGGAGGGGAAGTACGAAGGGGTGCTGCCGATGCTCGAGCGGCGCTACCGCGACACCGACTCGGGGATGGTGCGGGGCGAGATCGAGAAGTACATGTCGGTGCACGTCTGCCCGGACTGCAACGGCCGGCGGCTGCGCCCCGAGGCGCTGGCGGTCAAGGTGGCCGGGCGTTCGATCGACGAGCTGCTGACGCTGCCGGTCTCGGACCTCCGCCGCCTCGTGCCGGAGCTCACGCTCGACGAGCGCGAGCGCTCGATCGCCGCCAAGGTGGTGCAGGAGATCGGCGATCGCCTGACCTTCCTCGACGACGTCGGCGTCGGCTACCTGACGCTCGACCGTTCCTCGGCGACGCTCTCCGGCGGCGAGAGCCAGCGCATCCGGCTCGCGACGCAGATCGGCTCGAAGCTGATGGGCGTCCTCTACGTCCTCGACGAACCGTCGATCGGCCTGCATCAGCGCGACAACGAGCGCCTCATCGCGACGCTCAAGGGGATGCGCGACCTCGGCAACACCGTGCTCGTCGTCGAACACGACGAGGACACGATCCTCGCCGCCGACTGGGTCCTCGACCTCGGGCCGGGCGCCGGAACGCACGGCGGCGAGCTCGTCGCCGCCGGCACCCCGGAGGAGGTCTCGGCCGCGCCGGATTCGCTCACCGGCAAGTATCTGCGGGGCGAGCTCGCGGTCCCGGTCCCGGCGGAACGGCGGCGCAGCGACGGCCGGAGCCTGGCCGTCGTCGGCGCGCGGCACAACAACCTCCAGGGGATCGACGTCGAGTTCCCGATCGGTCTCTTCACGGTCGTCACCGGTGTCTCGGGCTCCGGCAAGTCGAGCCTCGTCAACGACATCCTCCACCGCGCCCTGGCGCGCGAGTTCTTCGGCGCGCTCGAGCGGCCCGGAGCGCACGACCGGCTCTCCGGCGTCGAACATCTCGACAAGGTGATCGCCATCGACCAGAGCCCGATCGGCCGGACGCCGCGCTCGAACCCGGCGACCTACACCAACGTCTTCGGGCAGATCCGCAACCTGATGGCGATGACGCAGGAGGCGCGCGCGAGGGGCTACAAGCCCGGCCGCTTCAGCTTCAACGTACCGGGCGGTCGCTGCGAGAACTGCGGCGGCGACGGGCAGATCAAGATCGAAATGCACTTCCTGCCCGACATCTATGTCACCTGCGAGGTCTGCGGCGGCAAGCGCTACGACCGCGAGACACTCGCCGTGCGCTACAAGGGGCTCAACATCGCCGAGATCCTCGATCTGACGGTCGAGCAGGCGCGCGACGTCTTCCGCAACATTCCGGCGATCGAACGCATCCTCTCGACCCTCGACGAGGTCGGTCTCGGCTACGTGCATCTCGGCCAGTCCGCGACGACCCTCTCGGGCGGCGAAGCGCAGCGCGTCAAGCTCGCCACCGAGCTCTGCAAACGCTCGACCGGAAAGACCCTCTACCTGCTCGACGAGCCCACGACCGGCCTCCACTTCGACGACGTCCGCAAGCTCCTGCAGCTGCTGCACCGCCTGGTCGACCTCGGCAACACGGTGATCGTCGTCGAGCACAACCTGGACGTCATCAAGACCGCCGACTGGGTGGTCGATCTCGGTCCCGACGGCGGCTCCGGCGGCGGCCGGCTGACGGCGACCGGGACCCCCGAGCGCGTCGCCAGGGTCCGGACCAGTCCGACCGGGCAGTTCCTCGCCCGCACGCTGAAGGCGCCGCGCGCGGCCCGGCTCCGCGACTAGGCCCGGCTCCGGCCGTCCCGGAGGGCGTCCGGGCGGGCGCGCTTCGCACCCCGCCGGGCTGGCTATACTCCGTTCATCCGCAAGACGAAGGACCACCCCGCCGCGGGATCCGCGACGCCTCGCCGCCGCCCGAAGGCGCGTGTGCGCGCCGAGAGCGGGTCGGCGGCGCTCCTCGGCCTGATCCAGAAGGTGACCGACCGGCTGGTGCGGTCGCTCGACTTCGATCACGCGCTCGCGACCCTGATCGAGGGGGCGACCGAGCTGCTCGGCGTCGACCGCGGTTCGATCCTCATCCTCGACGAAGAGAGCCGCACGCTCTCGATCCGGGTGTCGATCGGCCTGCCCGACGAGATCATCCGCTCGACCCGGGTGCGGCTGGGCGAGGGGATCGCGGGGCAGGTGGCCGAGAGCGGCCGGCCGATCGCGCTCGCCGACGTCCGGCGGCACCCGGGGTGGAAGAGCCGGAGCGACCCCGGCGGCGACGGCGGCTACGCCGACTTCTCGGCCCTCTGCGTGCCGCTCGAGATGCACGGCGCGGTGAGCGGAGTCATGACGTTCAACCAGAAGTCCTCGGGCAAGCCGTTCGACGACGGCGATCTCGCGCTCGCCATGCTGATCGCGAATCAGGCGTCGGTCGTGCTCTACAGCGCGGTGCTGCACCGGCATTTCCTCGACAAGCAGGCGCTCGAGCAGGAGTTGCGGATCGCGCGCGCGATCCAGGAGCGTCTCCTGCCGCAGGCACCGCCGCGCGTTCCCGGCTTCCGCTTCGCGGCCCGCCAGACGATGTGCCACGAGGTCGGCGGCGACTACTACGACTTCCTCGAGCTGCCGTCCGGCGAGCTCGCGATCGCCATCGGCGACGTCGCCGGCCACGGCATCGGGTCGGCTCTCCTCGCCACCGACGCCCGCAGCGCGCTGCGCGATTCGCTGCTGCGCGGCGAGCCGGTGGCGACCTGCCTCGAGCACCTGAACGACGTCCTCCAGGCCGACACCACGGAAGAGATGTACATGACGTTCCTGCTCGGAACGCTCGATCCGCGCCGCCGGCGCTTCACCTTCGCCAGCGCCGGTCACCACATGCCGGTCCTGCTGCGCGGCAGCCGGTTCGAGAACCTTCCGGCGGCGGGCTCGAACATCCCGCTGGGGATCCGCCGCGGCCTCCGGTTCGGGCTCGAGGAGCCGCTCGAGCTCCGGCCCGGGGACCTCCTGGTGCTGTTCACCGACGGCATCTGGGAGGCGACGAGCGCGGACGGTCACCGCTTCGGCACCGCCGGGCTCGAGCGGACGCTGGTCGCGCACCGGCGGCGCAGCGAGGAGGAGATCGTCGCCGAGATCTTCGCCGCCGTCTCGCGCCACCACGAGGCTGCCGAGCCCGACGACGACCGTACCCTGGTCGTTCTTCGCGCCACCTGAGGCGCCGCGAAACCGCCGGCCTTCCGGGGG
>JBFWYP010000013.1:0-96851 GCA_050186295.1 Thermoanaerobaculia bacterium
AAGGCTGCTCGAGGTCTCGCCGTTGACCCAGCGCTGGCTGCGCGACTGGAAAGGTCCGGCGACCACGCCGAGATTCTCGAGCTCGAACTGCGGCGTGATCTGCAGCCCGCTGAATCCGGAGGCCTCGACCGTGATGGAGAAGCTGAGGTTCTCCTCGAGACCCGCGATCGCCGGTTCGAGAACGGCGCTCGCGCGATAGTTCTTCTCGTCCTCCGCTGCGACGAGACGACCCGGGGAGGTGGCGAGGACGGCGAGCGCCAGGACGCCGCAGGTCGCGACCGCCACCCGGCTCCGGACGGTCACCAGTCTTTCTCCACCTTCGCCTTGAGCTTGGCGCGCGCCTTGGCGTCTTCCCGGCGGCGTTCGCGTTCGAGGTTGTCCACCGCCTGGAGGATCGCGGCCGCCTGCTCGGCGGTCATGTCCTGCTGGTCCTGGAACTGCGGCAGGGGTCGCTGGCTCGACTCGCCGCTGCCCGGGTTCGGCTGTCCTCCCTGGTCGCCCGGCTGCGGTTGCTGTTGCTGCTGCTCCTGCGACGAATCGTCCTCACCCTGCGACGGCTCACCCGACTTCTCCGAGTCGTCTCCCTGTTCACCCGACTTCGGATCCTGCGGCGACTGCTGCGGATCCTGCTGTTCGTTCTGGTCCCGGGGCTGGTTCTGCTGCTGCTGTTGCTGCTGCTTCTGTTCCTCGAGGAGACGCAGGGCGAGCTCGAGATTGCGCTTCGCTCCCGCGAGCGACGGCTCGCGCCGCAGGCTCTCCTTGTAGGCCTCGATCGCACCGGCGGCGTTCTTCTGCGCGAGGCGGGCATTGCCGAGGTTGTAGAAGCTGTCGGCGGCGAGTCCGGGCGGGGCTTCCTCCGTCGCCCGCTCCAGCAGCCGTTCGGCGTCCGGCCGCCCGGCTGCGAGATGGGCGGCACCGGCGTTGAAGTTCGTCAGCGGATCGTCCGGTCGCAGGCGGAGGGCGCTGTCGAGCGGCGCGACCGCCTCCTCGGGCTTTTCCTGGTTCCATGCCGCGAGCCCGCGCGCCGTCCGTTCGCGCGCATTGAAGCGCCAGGACTCCAGAGCGGGCTCCGGGGCCGCTGTCTCCTGCGACACGGCCGGTGCGGGCGCCGCGGGCCGCGCGGCGGCGGGCGGTGGCGGCGACTGCGGCGTCGCCGACGTCAGGGCGAGGAGGAGCAGGAGCGCGATCTTCACGCCGCCACCTCGCTCGGCCGGCGGAGGCGGCGGAACGGCGTTGCGACGAGTCGCAGGAGGAGTGCCAGGAGGGCAGCGGCGAGCGGCCACTGGAAGCGCTCCTGGAGCGTCGACAGGGTCGAGCTCGAGAGGCCGCGCTTCTCCATGTCGAGGATCCGCCCGACGATCGCGGAGGGGTTCGCCGTGGCGCTGGTGGCGGAGAGGTAGATGCCGCCGGTCGCGTCCGCCAGCGCCTCGAGAGGTGCCGAGTCGAGTCGGCTGACGACGATCTGGCCCTCGGCGGTGCGCTTGAACTCGTTCGGCCGGCCGGCGACCGGAACCGGGGCGCCGGTCTCGGTGCCGATGCCGACGGCGTGCAGGACGACGCCGGCGGTCCTGAGGCGCTCGATCGTCGGCGCGAGCTCCTCGCCGTGGATCTCGCCGTCCGAGAGCACGATCATGACGCGCTGCTTCTCTGCACCAGCCGGGAAGAGCGTCACGGCCCGCTGGATCGCCGGACCGAGATGACTCCCCGGCACCGGCAGCGATCCGGGCTCGACCGCGTCGAGCAGCAGATCGAGGACGGCGGAATCGACGGTGAGCGGCGAGATCACGACGCCGACCCCCTCGGCCTGCACCAGGGCGACCCGGTTGCCGGGCAGCGCCTCGGCCATCCGGCGGATCAGCGAGGCCGCCAGCCAGAGGCGGGACGGTGTCACGTCGTAGGCGGCCATCGAAGCGGAGCTGTCGAGGACGAAGACGATGTCTACACCGCGCTGCTCGACCGTCTCGACGCTCTCACCCCATCGCGGCCGAGCCAGCGCGAGAGCCGTGCCGAGGAGGGAGAGGCCGACCAGGAGGTAGATCGCCGCCCGCCGGCGGGGCCGTTCGACCGGGCGCAGGCGGGGCTCGACGGCGCGCGAGGCCCAGGCCGACTCGGCGGCGGCGCGTCGGCGCAGGAGCCACCAGGCGACGAGCGCGCCCAGTGGGGAGGCGGCGGTCAGCCAGAGGAGACCGGGTTCGGCGAAGTTCACGGCTCGACCGTCCATTTCAGCCCGCCGGCCACGAGCGGCGCCAGCAGGAGCCCGAGGGCGGTCCAGGCGAACGGCTGGAACGTCTCCCGGTAGCGGGTGTACTTCTTGACCCGCATCGGTGTCTTCTCGAGCAGGTCGATCCGGTCGAAGATCGCGCGCAGCGTCTCGGGATCGGTGGCGCGGAAGAAGCTGCCGCCCGTGCGCTCGGCGATCGCTGCCAGGAGCTTCTCGTCGATGTCGACGTCCATCATCACGCGCCGTGTCACCAGACGTCCGGTCAGCGGATCGCGCGACTGCAGCGGCACCGGGGCGCGCCCCGCTCTTCCGACGCCGATGGTGTAGATCTTGAGGCCGAGCCCCTTGGCGACGGCCGCGGCGGAGTTCGGATCGATCTCGCCGGCGTTGTTGACACCGTCGGTGAGCAGGAGGATCACCTTCGATTTGGCGGTCGAGTCCTTGAGGCGGCTGGCGGCGTTGGAGAGCGCGACGCCGATCGCGGTGCCGTCGGCGACCTCCGAGAGCTCCACCGAGGAGACGAGCTCGTCGAGCATCGCCCGGTCGACGGTGAGCGGCGAACGCGTCAGCGCGCTGCCGCCGAAGACCGTGATGCCGATCCGGTCGCCGGGGCGGCGCGAGATGAAGTCGCGCACCACCTGCTTGGCCACTTCGAGGCGGTTCTTGGGCTGGAAATCTTCCGCCGCCATGCTTCCCGAGACGTCGAGCACGATCTGGATGTCGATCCCCTCGGTCGTCGCCTCTTCCCACGAGTAGCCGCTGCGCGGCCGGGCGAGCGCCAGCACGAGAGCGAACAGAGCCAGCACGCCGAGATAGAACGGCAGGTGGAGGCGCCAGGCGCCTCCGGTCCGCCGCGGCAGGCGGCTCGCGAGCAGCGCCCCCGATCCGGCCCGGCGATGGTGGAGATAGAGCAGCGCCGGCACCAGCAGCAGTGCCCAGAGCCAGAGCGGGTCGGCGAACTCCGGCCAGCTCATCGTGCGAGCGCCTCGGGAGCCGGGCTCGTCGACGCGACCTCGGCGGGGCGGAGCCAGGTCTCGACGGCGTTCGCGATCGTGGACGTCTCCGCGGTCCGCTCGCGGGCTTCGTCGATCGTCGCCGGTCGACGCGCGAACTTGACCTGATCGGAGAGCCGGAGGATCTGGACCGCGCGCTGCACCAGACTGCGCTCGACCCCCTTGTCGAGGAGGCGGCGCTGGATCTCGGTGGTGGTGCTCTCGACGGCACGAAAGGAGAAGCTGCGACCGAGGAAGCGGCGGAGGGCGAGCGAAAGGCCGCGGAAGATCTCGTCGGGCTGGCGTTCGGCGAGCAGTCCGAGCGCCCGCTCGAGCTCCGCGAGCGGAGAGAGACGGGGCGCCGCGAGTGGATCGGCGGCGAACTTGCGGCGCCAGGCGAGGATCCCCGCCGCGATGGTCAGGACGAGCGCCGTCCCGAGCGCCCAGACGACCGCGCGCGGCGTCGGGAGCGCCCGCGGCGGTGCCGGCGGCGCCGGCCGGAGCTCCTGATCGTCGGCGGCGAGGACGGTCCGCACCTCGAGCGCCGTGTCCGCCGGGGTCTCGGCGGAGTCGGCCGCAGCGTCGCCCCAGGTCAGGCGCTTCGGCGGCAGCTCGATGCGCCCGGGTTCGAAGGCGGTGAGCGTCAGCCGTTGCACGGCTGCGCGGTCGTTGCCTTCGCCCTCGATCGCAACCTCGGAGGCCGCGACGACCTCCGCCTTGCCCCAGCCGTCGGACCAGTCGGGGAAGCGGGGATCGGCGTCGGCCGGCAGACCGGCGAGCGGGAGCCGGACGGTCGCGGTGACGCGATCGCCGACCAGGAGGAAGGGCGGCTCGACGGTGACGGTCACCGGGGTCGAACCGGCGGCGAACGCCGTCGCGGCGGCGAGGACCGCGATGGCGAACAGCGCAGCACGGGCGACGGTACGGCGCGCACTCAATGCCGGAGTCTCCGCCGGCGCCGGTCGAAGAAGGCGACCAGCTCGGGCATGTACGGGCGATCGGTGGCGAGCGTCAGGTGATCGATACCGAGCGATTGCGTCGTCTGACGGAGCTGCTCCCGTTCGAGGCGCGCCCGCGTCGCCTCCTCGGCGGCGTGCCGGCCGTCGACGATCGCGATCCGTCCGCTCTCGGCGTCGCGCAGGACGAGCGGCCCCACCGCCGGCGGCTCGAGGTCCCGGGGATCCGCGAGCTCGACCACGACGACGTCGTGTCGTGCGGCGGCGCGCTGCAGCGCTTTGATCGGCGGCGCCCCGACGAAGTCCGAGACCAGGAACAGGACCGACCGCTGTCGCAGGTTCGCCAGCACCGAGGCCAGGCCGAGCTCGAGATCGGTTCCTCCGGCGGCGGGATGATCGAGGACGTCGTGCACCAGGCGCAGGACCTGGTTGCGTCGCCGCTGCGGCGGCAGGAAGAGCTCCAGGCGATCCGAGATCAGCGCCGCACCGACCCGGTCGTGGTTGGCGAGCGCCGCGAACGCCAGGAGCGCCGAGATCTCGGCCGCCAGTTCGCGCTTCAGGATGGCGTGCGAACCGAAACCGAGCGAGCCCGAGACGTCGATGGCGAGGAAGACGGTGAGGTCGCGCTCTTCGACGTACTGCTTGACGAACGGCACCGACATGCGGGCGGTGCGGTTCCAGTCGATCGTGCGCACGTCGTCGCCGGGCTGGTAGGGCCGCACCTCGGCGAATTCCATCCCGCGACCGCGGAAGACCGAGTGATACGTGCCGGCGACGCCGCGGTCGACGAGCCGGCGGGTGGAGATCTCGATCCGGCGGACCTTCGCGAGAAGATCCGCCGGGACACGGCGGACCCGCCTCGATTCCCGGGTCGCGCTCTCTTCCGGCTCGTTGCCGAACCGCCGGCGCAGCTTGCCGAACATCGGGCTCGCCCTCTTCAGGGGACCTCGACCCGGTCGAGGAGTCGGGTGACCAGGTCGTCGCTCGTCAGGTTCTGCGCCTCCGCCTCGTACGTCGGGACGACGCGATGGCGCAGGACGTCGGGCGCGATCTCCTTGACGTCTTCGGGGATGACGTAGCCGCGGCCGCGCAGGAGCGCCATGGCCCGCGCCGCGCGGGCGAGGAACAGGGTGGCTCGCGGGGAGGCACCGAAGCTGATGAGCGGGACGAGCTCCTTCATCCCCGCGGCCGCCGGTTGGCGCGAGGCGATGACGAGGTCGAGGAGATAGCCGCGCAGCTTGCCGTCGAGATAGACGCCGTCGGCGGCGCGCTGGAGGCCCGCGATCGCCGCTCCGTCGAGGATCGGCCGGGTTTCGATCGCCTGCTCGACGCCCATCCGCTCGAGGATCTGCTCCTCTTCGGCGCGCGTCGGATAGCCGATCCGGAGCTTGAGCATGAAGCGGTCGACCTGGGCCTCGGCCAGCGGGTAAGTCCCCTCCTGCTCGATCGGGTTCTGCGTCGCGAGGACGAGAAACGGCTCGGGAAGCCGGTAGGTGGTGTCGCCGAGCGTCACCTGACGCTCTTCCATCGCCTCGAGCAGCGCCGACTGGACCTTGGCGGGGGCGCGGTTGATCTCGTCGGCGAGCAGGGCGTGGGTGAAGATCGGGCCCTTCCGGGCGTCGAACTCGCCGCGCTTCGGGTCGTAGATGAGCGTTCCGACGAGGTCCGCCGGCAGCAGGTCGGGAGTGAACTGGACGCGCTGGAAGTCGATCGCCAGGCTTCGCGCCAGGGTCTTCGCCGCCAGGGTCTTGGCCAGGCCCGGGACGCCCTCGATGAGCACGTGGCCGCGCGCCAGAAGTCCGACGAGCAGCCGCTCGATGAGGTAGTCCTGGCCGACGATGACCCGCCGGATCTCGGCCTCGACCTGCTTCAGGAGATGGGCTTCGCGTTCGACTTCCGGAATGACCGGCGATCCTCCCGCCGGTGCCTGCGCCACTGCTTCCATTGGATCCCCCCGTGCGCACCGCGAGGAGCGGTGCTCTCGTCGGTGCGCTAAGTGCAAGTGGAATGCCATCTTAGCTGTGCCAAGATGGCCCCGAACCGGGTTCGATTCGATCATGCGACGCCCCCCCAAGGCAGGCCGCGGCCCCCGACTCCGCTCGGGGCGGAATCAGGACCGTCCCCCCCTGCGCAAGGCGCTCGGTCAGCATCACCTGCGGTCGGGCGCCACCTGCAGGCCGTTGCTGGAGTTCCTGCAGCCGGCCGGCCGGACGACCGTCGAGATCGGCCCCGGCGGCGGCGTCCTGACCACGGAGCTCCTCGAGGCCGGCGCGCGGGTGCTGGCGCTCGAGCTCGATCCGGCCTGGGCCGACGAGCTTCGCGTCCGGTTGCTGTCGGCCGAGCTCGAGATCCGCGTCGCCGATGCGCTCGAATTCGACTGGGACGCCGTCCCGGCGAACAGCCTGGTGACCGGAAACCTGCCGTACAACGTGGGCACCGCGATCGTCGAGCGGGTGCTGCGCTCGCGCGCGGTGGCGCGGGCCGGGTTCCTCCTGCAGCGCGAGGTGGTCGACCGGCTGGTGGCGCCGCCCGGCGACCCGGCCTACGGTGCCCTCTCGGTGCGCGTGGCGTTGCGGGCCGAGGCCCGGCGGCTCGGCGCCGTGCGGCGCGGCTCGTTCGTGCCACCGCCGAAGGTCGACAGCGCCTTCGTCGGCTTCCTGCCGCGTCCGGCACCGGCGCCGCTCGCCGACGGAGTCGAGCCGCGGTTCGAATCGTTCGTCCAGGAGGCGTTCGCGATGCGGCGCAAGACGCTGGTCAACTGTCTCGCCGCGAGCTTCGAGCGCGAGGCGGTGGAGGAGGCGCTGCGGAGACTCGGTCGCCCGCCGGCGACGCGCGCGGAGGTCCTCTCGCTCGACGAGCTCGTCGCTCTCTTCGTCGCCCTCGAAGCGCCTCGCGGCGGCCCTCCGTCGCGCTCCGGCGGACCTCCGAGTGGTACCATCTCGGACCGAGGAAACGAACCAAACCATTGAGCGAACTGCGCCGCGAAAGCCCCCGCGTCGAGATCTCCCCCGACAAGGGACGCGAGATCGTCGGCGTTCTCTTCGCCGCCCTGGCGATCCTGTCGGGCGCGGCCCTGGCGAGCTTCCACCCCTCGGACCCCAGCTTCCTGCGGTCGAGCAGCGCCGAGATCGTGCGCCGGAACTGGATCGGCGCTTTCGGCTCGGAGGTCGCCGCCGCCGGCTTCGGGCTGCTCGGAATCACCTCGCTCCTGGTCCCCGTCATGCTCGCCGTGGCGGCATGGCGCCGATTGATCCCCAAGAGCCGTCCCCGCGTCGTCGGGCGCGGAGTCGGCGCGGCGCTGGTCCTCGTCGGACTGCCCGGTCTCCTGCAGCTGGTCCTGCCGATTTTCTCCTGGCGTGGGGAGGAGATCGACTCCGGCGGCGCGATCGGTGTCGTCGTCGCCTCGGCGCTCGGCCGGCGGCTCAACTTTGCCGGAGCGCTCGTGTTGCTCCTCGCGCTCTTCGTCGTCGGGGTAGCGCTGCTGGTGCAGACGAGCCTCGGCGACTTCCTCGGTCGCTGGCGACGTCGATTCGCCGCGGCGCTCGACCGCTGGCGCCTCGGCAGCGCGCGGCGCAAGGAGCGCAAGGAGAAGGAGAAGGCGCGCACGCGGGTGGTGGTGAAGCATCTGCAGCGGGTGGCCGAGGAGAAGCAGAAACGGCTCGATCAGCTCGCCGGGGTCGCTTCGAACGACACTGCGCGCGAACGCGATGCGGGCCGTGGCAACGCCCGCGAAGAGTCGGGGGAGATCGATCTCGTTGTCGATCCCGGGGGGCGGCTCGACCTTCCGATGCGGGTGGCGCCGCGCCCGGCCGACCGCACACCGAGCCCCGCCGAGCGCCCGGGGACGGTGCGAAGGGTGGCCGCGCCCGCCGCGTCGGAGACGCCGCCGTCGCGCGTCCGCGCGCGCGCCACGCCTCCGGCCCGCCCCGCCGGCCAGGACGACTTCGAGTTCGTGGAGGGGTCCGGCTCGCAGGAGCTGCCGCCGCTCAACCTGCTCCATCTCGAGTCCGAGAAGGCGCCGATCGACGAGGACGAGCTCGTCCGGCTCGGCGAGATGATCCGCACGCGCTGCGAGGAGTTCGGCGTCCAGGGGACGATCGAAGGGATCGGTCCCGGGCCGGTGATCACGGTCTACGAGCTGCAGCCGGCGCCGGGGGTGAAGGTCAGCCAGATCGTCAATCTCCAGGACGACCTGGCGCTGGCGCTCAAGGCCGAGTCGGTGCGCATCGACCGGATCCCCGGACGCTCGACGCTCGGCGTCGAGGTGCCGAACGAGCGGCGCGCCATCATCCGGCTCGGGGCGATGCTGTCGAACGAGGCGTTCCGCAAATCGAGCTCGAAGTTGTCGCTGGCCATCGGCATGACGATCCATGGCGAGCCGTACTACTCGGATCTCGCCACGATGCCGCATCTGCTGATCGCCGGAGCGACCGGCTCCGGCAAGTCGATCGGGCTGCAGAGCCTGATCACCTCGATCCTCTACAAGGCGACCCGGGACGAGGTGCAGTTCATCTTCATCGACCCGAAGCGGATCGAGCTCGGGGTCTACGCCGACATTCCGCATCTCAAGACCGAGGTGGTGGTCGAGCCGAAGAAGGCGGCGAACGCGCTGCGCTGGGCGGTGGCGGAGATGGAGCGGCGCTACCGGCTGCTGGCCGAGGTGCACGTCCGGTCGATCGACTTCTACAACCGCGCGATCCAGGATCCCGAAACGAGGAACCGTCTCTCGCTTTCGGAAGGTGACAGTCCGATCGCCGCTTCGGATCTGCAGCCGCTGCCGTACTACGTGATCGTCATCGACGAGCTCGCCGACCTGATGATGGTCGCGGCGTCCGACGTCGAGACGTCGATCGCCCGGCTCGCGCAGATGGCGCGCGCCGTCGGCATCCATCTGATCGTCGCCACGCAGCGGCCGTCGGTCGACATCCTGACCGGGACGATCAAGGCCAACTTCCCGTGCCGCATGTCGTTCGCCACGGCCTCACGCCACGATTCGCGGACGATTCTCGACGGCGTCGGTGCCGAGAAGCTCCTGGGCAAGGGCGACATGCTCTACCTGCCGCCCGGCTCGAGCCGGCCGATCCGTCTGCACGGTCCCTACATCAGCGAACAGGAGACGGCGGCGCTGGTGCGCTGGCTGAAGAAGCAGGGCAAGCCGCAGCTCGACCCGACCGTCCTGCAGGGACCGCCGGAGAGTGCGGGCGACGGCGGAGCCGGCGACGTCGACGACGCCCTGTTCGACGAGGCGGCGCGCCTCGTCGTCCAGGAGCGCATGGGATCGGCGTCGTTCCTGCAGCGCCGCATGCGGATCGGCTTCTCGCGCGCCGCCCGCCTGATCGACATCATGGAGAGAGAGGGGCTGCTGGGACCCTCGCAGGGCTCGAAGCCCCGCGAGGTCCTGGTTCCCCGGGACTACTTCAGCGAGGTCGACTCGACCCGGGACGACCGCTAGAACGGTCGCCCGGGCGGCTCGACCGGCCGCCGAACCCCGAAGAAGGTCCCCGCCGCTCGCTGCCCGGTCCGCGTCCGAAGACAGTGCGCGGGGAGCTCGGGCTCGGCGCCGCGCCGTCGCGCGGAGCGCCGGACGGGCGACCCGTCGCCGTCCCGTTCGAGTGCCGCTTGGCGTCGAAAGGGCGCACGTTGGAGGCGTTGCCGCCGGCGCTCGCCGGTTTGGCGTAGCCGTTGGCGCGCGACGGAACGGCGGGGCCGCCGCGACGCGCCGCCTTCGCCTTGGCGCGGGCGCGCTCCTCGGACTTGCGGGCGCGGATCGCGGCGATCCGCTCCTGCAACGGGATTTCGAGCTTCTCGGTCGGCTTCTGGCTGTAGTCGAAGCCTTCGACAGTGATCCGTGGCAGGCGCTTGGCGATCGAGCGCTCGATGGCGCGCAGATCGTTCTCTTCCTCGCGCGAGACGAAGGTGATGGCGTCTCCGGTCATCTCGGCGCGCGCCGTGCGGCCGACGCGGTGGATGTAGTCCTCCGGCATCCCGGGGACGTCGAAGTTCACCACGTGCGACAGCGCCTCGACGTCGATGCCGCGGGCGGCGATGTCGGTCGCGACGAGGATCCGGTAGCGGCCGCTCTTGAAACCGGCGAGCGCCTCGGTCCGCTGCGCCTGGCTGCGGTTGCCGTGGATGCGTGCGACCGAGATCTTCTTGCGGTCGAGCTGCTCGAACAGGCGATTGGCGCGATGCTTTGTGCGGGTGAAGACGATCGCGTTCTTCACCTCGCCGCGCTCGAGCAGGGTCGCGAGGAGCGACATCTTGAGCTCCTGCGCCACCGGGTAGACGTTCTGCGTGATGCCGGTGGCCGGAGTGGACTTGCGCTCGACGGCGATCGTCACGGGATTCTTCAGCATCTCGCGCGAGAGCTGCACGATCGGCTGCGGCAGCGTCGCCGAGAAGAACAGCGTCTGCTTCACCGTCGGGATGTGCTTGAGGACGCGGCGGATGTCGGGGAGGAAGCCCATGTCGAGCATCCGGTCGGCCTCGTCGAGGACGAGGATCTCGAGACCGTCGAGCCGGGCGTACGAATACTGGAAGTGGTCGAGGAGGCGCCCCGGCGTGGCGACGATCACGTCGACGCCGTTGCGGAACGCCTTCTCCTGCGGCACCATGCCGACGCCGCCGAAGACGGCGGCACCCTTGACAGGCGAGAAGGCGGCGAGCTCACGCAGGTGCTCCTCGATCTGCGCCGCGAGCTCGCGCGTCGGCGTCAGGATGAGGGCGCGGGTGGTGCGTCGCGGCTTCGCGGCGAGCTGATGCAGGATCGGCAGCAGAAAGGCGGCGCTCTTGCCGCTTCCGGTCATCGCGCAGGCGAGGACGTCGCGGCCTTCCAGGGCCGGGGGAATGGCATCCGTCTGGATCGGCGTAGGCTTCTGGAAGCCGAGCTTCTGGATGCCGCGCAGGAGATCGGGGTGGAGGTGGAACTGTTCGAACGACATGGATGAGACTCTGCTTTCTGCGCGAAACGGTCCTTGACCCTGTGGGTGGACCGCGAGAGATCGCGCCAACGAGTCCGGCAAGACAATGGACTTGAGGAACGGGGACTACCGGAGAGGCCGCGTTCTTGGAACGCGAGAGAACGGTTTCTCCACGTCCCGGGCGTTGGTCGCCCTGTGACCCCGGCGGCAGTCGCCCGGGTCCGAATGATCCGTTGCCTCGTGCGGTAGGAACCTACGATCGGCAGCGAACGGGGGGATTATCGCACAGTTCGCGAATCGCCGCTCGCATCCGGGGAGTGAGAGAGATGGAAGTGGTCAACCTGGCGGAGAAGTTCGCCGCGATCACCGAGCCGTGGTCGCCGCGCGTCGCAGCCGAGCTCAACGGGCAGGAGGTCAAGCTCGCGAAGGTCGCGGGCGAGTTCGTCTGGCACCACCACGAGCACGAAGACGAGCTCTTCCTCGTCGTCCGCGGACGGCTCCGGATGGAGTTCCGCGACCGCTCGGTCGAGCTCGGTCCGGGCGAGATGATCGTCGTGCCGCGCGGGGTGGAGCACCGCCCCTGCGCCGACGTCGAAACCGAGATCGTCCTCTTCGAGCCGGCGTCGACCCTCAACACCGGCAACGTCGTGAACGAGCGCACGAAGCGCAGTCTGCCGCGCGCCTAGTTGGTGAAGTCCCAGGCGAAGGTGTTGCCGGTCTCGAAGTCGTCGTAGAACAGGATCGGCTGCAGGAGCCCGCTGCGGTAGTGCTCGATCGTGCAGCGGATCCGGCGCTGCTGATGCTGCGTGAACCGGTCCATGCAGACGTCGTCCGAGTAGTCCATGTAATTCTCGATCGGGTCGTTGCCCGGCTGCCCCGTGCACGAGTCGACCGTGCCCGGCGGACAGACGTTGAAGTTGGGAGCGTTCTCCGGCGGCGTATCGCACACCCAGTCGCCGTTCGACAGGCAGGCCGGGTTCGCCGCCGAAGGGCAGCCGCCCTGTGCGAAGGTGTGCTCGAGGCCGAAGAAATGACCCAGCTCGTGGGTCGTCGTGCGCCCGAGATCGTAGGCGGGGAACAGGCCGCGGTTGCGGCCGAACGTCGACCAGAGGATCACGGCGCGATCCGCGTTCGTACCGATCGAGCCCGGAGACTGGTGGGGCAGGAACGGAACGTAGCCGAGGTTGCCGCCCGCCTGGTTGGTGTAGATGTTGAGAATCGTCGCGGGAGACTGCGCAAGGGTGTTGTAGTAGAAGCCGCCATCGTTGAAGAAGGTGGTGTTGTTGGTGATCTCCGTTCCCACGAGGCGGAAGAAGAAGCGGGTGTCCGAGCCCGGGGCGCCGTTCGAGCCCGGGATGGCACGGAAATCTTCGTTCAGGACCGCCAGCTGCTCGTGGATCTCGGCGAGCGGGACCTGGCCCTGCGTTCCGGCGTCGTTCTGGATGACGTGCACCCAGACGTCGATCAGATAGCTGCCGCCGGGGAACGGGTCGTACATCGGGTCGGGGTTGCTGGAGCCGTCGCAGTCGGCGGTGCTGCCGCCGAGCGGGCTCAGCGGCCCGAGGACCTCGATCCCCTGATCGACTCGGGGTGCGCCGCAGCGGTTGAACTCATGGATTGTTCCGTCCGGCATCTGCTCGACGAAGATGTCGTCGAAGCGGATTCCTTCGGCGAGCCGGTCGGGATCGGGGATGACCGGAACATAATTCTGGGCGATAGCCGATCCTGCCAGCAGGAACAGCCCGAGCGCGACGCCTGAGATTCTCATGAGGCCCCCTTCCGTTCGTTGAGTTTCCGGCATTCGTTCCAATCTGTCGCTGCAATCTATCAAGGCGACGAAATCCGGAGATTCCGCCAGAGCGATCGCACGAGTCGACGGTTGCCGGGTATATGCTGGCAGCGCATCGATGCAGCCCCTGATTTTCTTTGGTACGCCGGAGTTCGCGGTGCCGACGCTCGCTGCGCTGGCTGCGACGGAGTTCCGTCCGGCGCTCGTCGTTTCTCAGCCGTCGCGGCCGGCGGGTCGGGGGTGGCAGCTCACCGAGCCGCCCGTCGTCCGCGCGGCCCGCGAGCTCGGAATCGAGTTTTTGCAGGTCGAGAAGGTGCGCGACGGATCGTTCCTCGAGCGGCTCCGACTCCTCGAGCCGGCGATCGCGGTCGTCGTCGCCTTCGGGCAGATCTTTCCCGCCGAGCTCCTGGCGATCCCGCGGCTCGGCTGCCTCAACGTCCACGCCTCGCTGCTGCCGCGATGGCGGGGAGCCGCGCCGATCCAGGCGGCGATCCGTGCCGGCGACTCCGAGACCGGAGTCACCACGATGGTGATGGAAGCGGGCCTCGATAGTGGACCGGTCCTGCTCGAGCGGGCCACGACGATCGGCGCCTCGGAGTCGTCCGTCGAACTCTCCGCCCGGCTGGCCGAGATCGGCGGCGAGCTGATGCTCGAGACGCTCCGGGATCTCGAGCGCGGTGCGATCGTGCCGCAGGCGCAGCCGGACGAAGGAGTCACTCTGGCGCCCAAGGTGACACGGCGCGACGGCCAGCTGCGCTGGGACCTCGCGGCGGTCGAGATCGAGCGCGCCGTGCGTGCGTATCGCCCCTGGCCCGGAGTCGAGCTGCCGATCGCGGTGACTTCCGGCGCGGGCACGGTCGCCGAAGGATCCTTCAAGGTCCTCGACGTCCGCATCACGGAGGGGCACTGCGCTCCCTGGGCCGGACCCGGGACCGTCGCCGCCGTAACCCGCGACGAGCTCGTGGTGGACGCCGGCGAGGGGACGAGCCTCGCGATCCTCCGGGCGCAGCTGCCGGGCCGCGGTCCGGTCACCGGGGGCGAGCTGGCGCGCAGCCTGGGACTCCGTCCCGGAGGGCGTGTCGGATGAAGCGCCAGCCCGTCGCGAGCCGCAACGCCCGCGCCCAGGAGGGGCGGACCGGACAGGAGAGCGTCCGTACCGCGGCGGTCTGGATCGTGGAACGCACCCTGGCCTCCCGTGCGCCGGTCGACACCTTTCTCTCCGGGGTGACGGAAGGGTTCGACGAACGCGATCAGGGACTGATGCGGGAGCTCGTGCTCGGGACGCTGCGCTGGATCAAGCGCCTCGACCATGTCCTGGTGCAGGCGAGCGGCCGCCGGTTCGACCAGATCCAGGAAGATCTCGTCGCCGTGCTGCGGGTGGCGACCTACCAGCTGCTGTTCCTCGACCGGGTGCCGCCGCACGCGATCGTCAGCGAAGCGGTCGATCAGGCGCTGCGGCGGAGTCACCGCGGCGCGGCGAGCTTCGTCAACGCCGTCCTGCGCCGTATCGCACGGGCACCGAATCTCGCCGCCTGGCCGGTCGAAGCGGCGGGCCTGGTCGAGCGGCTGGCGGTGGAGACCAGTCATCCCGAGGAGCTCGTCCGACGCTGGCTCGACCGCTTCGGCGAAGCGGAGACACGGAGTCTGCTGGCCGCGAACAACCGGCCGAAGCCGATGCACCTCCTCGCCTTTCGCGGCAAGGGGGGGCGCGAGCTGCTCGCCGAGCGGCTCATCGACGAGGGGATCGAGATCGTCCCGAGCCGGTTGAGCCCTCTCGGCCTCGTCGTGCGCGAAGGGCAGGCGCTGCGGACCGAGGCGTTCCGGCGCGGTGAGTTCTACATCCAGGACGAAGCCGCACAGCTCGTGGCGCTGGTCCCGCGCCCGCGACCGGGGGAGAGGGTGCTCGACATCGCTGCGGCCCCCGGCGGCAAGGGGCTGGCGCTCGTCGCGGAAGAGCCGGCGATCGAGCTCGCGGCCGCCGACGTGGCGCTCGACCGGATCGCGCGACTGGTCGCGAACCACCGTCGCCTGGGAACGGCCTCCCGCATCGTCGCGGCTTCGGCGACCGCGCCGCCGTTCGCGGAGCACTTCGACCGGGTGATCGTCGACTACCCCTGCTCGGGGACAGGGACGTTCCGCAAGCATCCCGAGCTCAAGTGGCGCTGGAGTCGTTCCGAGCTCGAGCGTCTCGCGGAGCAGGCGTCGGCACTCCTCGACGGCGCCTCCGCGGCAGTGGCGCCCGACGGAATCCTCGTCGCGATCTCCTGTTCGATCGAACCCGAAGAGAACGAGGAGCTCGGTCGGCGCTTTCTCGAGCGGCACGACGATTTCGAACGCCTGCCGATCGAACCGTTCCTCGGAACGTTCGCCGGTTGCCGTCGGGACGGCGAGGCGACGCTGCGCTTCCTTCCCGCCGACGAACACGACGGATTCAGTCTCCAGGTCTTCGCCCGTCAGCGACAGGGGAACTGACCGGACGATTCCGGAAAATCGGTCGCGACCTGCGCGAACCCCTGTATTGACAGGCCTCGGGAACTGCCTTATCTTCATCGAGTCATCGATTTCGATCGACAAAATCATTCCGAACGAGGAGGAGAGATGGCTGGAAAAGCGGACATCGTGGAGCATGTTGCGGGAGCGGTCGACGGTCTCACGAAGAAGCAGGCGGGTGAGGCGTTCGAGGCGGTCATCGAGGCGATCACCAAGGGTCTGAAAAAGGGTGATCGCGTGCAGATCCCCGGCTTCGGCAGCTTCAGCGTCAGCAAGCGCGCGGCGCGCAAGGGTCGCAACCCCGCGACCGGTGCGACGATCACCATCAAGGCTTCGAAGAACGCTCGTTTCAAGGCCGGAAAAGAGCTCAAGGAAGCCCTCAACAAGAGCAAGTAAGCAAGTTTCTCGCATCCTCGTCAGACCGGAAGCCCTGCGGAAGTTCGAATCGCCGCAGGGCTTTTGTGCGTTCAGCGAGTGCTAGCATCGCTGCGTTTCGCGTCGACCCGTCACCCCGGAAATCCGAATGTCCGATCCGCATCGCCGCCCACTCAGTCACCTCGACGCCGTCGGCCGTGCCGCGATGGTCGACGTGTCGGCGAAGCCGGTGACGCGACGGACGGCGTCCGCGAGCTGCCGTCTGATCTGTGAATCGGCGACTCTCGACCGGCTCGAGGAACTGCCGAAGGGCGACGCGTTCGCCGTCGCACGGATCGCCGGAATCCAGGCGGCCAAGCGAACCGACGAGTGGATTCCGCTCGCGCACACCTTGCCGGTCGAGGAGATCGCGGTCGAGTTCGAGCGTCGCGCGGGCGAGCTCGGGATCCGCAGCCGCGTCGTCGCGACCGCGCGCACCGGGGCGGAGATGGAGGCGCTCGTGGCCTGCGCGGCTGCCGCGCTGGCGGTCTACGACATGGTGAAGGCGATCGATCGCGGGGCGGTGGTCTCCGACCTGCGCCTCGAAGAGAAGAGCGGCGGCGCGAGCGGTGACTACCTCCGCGAAACGGACGAACCGGCGTCCGCCGGCTCATGATCTCGACCGGACTCGATCGCCTGCTCGCCGACCCCGGACAGCTGGCCGGGCGACGCTACGGGCTCCTGGCGCACGGCGCTTCGGTTTCGGCCGACCTCGTGCCGGCGCATCTCGCGCTGACCTTCAAGGGCGTTGCGCCGGCGCGGCTGTTCGGTCCGGAACACGGCTACTACGGAGTCGAGCAGGACATGGTGGCCAGCGCCGACCAACGCGACCCGTGGACCGGCGTCGAGATCGTCTCGCTCTACGGCGAGGACGAGAGCTCGCTGCTGCCGAAACCGTCGGCCTTCGCAGGTCTCGATCTCCTGATCGTCGACCTGCAGGACATCGGAGCGCGCTACTACACCTACGCCGCCACCGCGGTCTGGGCGGCCGAGGCGGCGCGTGCGGCGGGCTGCGAGGTCTGGATCCTCGATCGTCCGAACCCGCTCGGCGGCGACGTCGTCGAGGGGAATCTGCCGCAGCCCGGTTTCGCTTCGTTCGTGGGCGCCTTCCGGCTCCCGGTGCGCCACGGCCTGACGCTGGGCGAACTCTTGCGGCTCGAGGCACTGCGCCGCAACTGGCGCGAAGCGCCACGGGTCGTGGAGATGATCGGCTGGGACCGCTCCCTGCTCTGGCCGGATCTCGAGCGGCCCTGGATCGCGCCCTCGCCCAACATGCCCACCTTCGAAACGGCGCTGATCTACCCGGGTCTCTGCCTCCTGGAGGCGACCGAGATCTCGGAGGGTCGCGGGACGACCCGTCCCTTCTTCCTCGTCGGAGCGCCGGGCGTGCGCCCGCCGGAGCTCGCCGAAGCGCTGGCGCCGCTCCGCGAGCTCGGGCTGCGCGCCGTGCCGACCTATTTCCGTCCCCAGTTCCAGAAGCACGCCGGCGAGGTCTGCGGGGGAGTCGAGCTCGCGATCGTCGAACCGCTGCGAGTCGCCGCTTACCGCCTCGGGATCGAACTCCTCGTGGCGCTGAAGAGCGTCGCACCACGGGCCTTCCGCTGGCGCGAGGCGCCGTACGAATTCGTCGCCGATCGGCCGGCGATCGACCTGCTCACCGGCGGCAACGAATTCCGCCGCGGGCTCGAGGGTGGCGGCGACCTCGCTGCGTGGATCGACTCCTGGCAGACCGACGAAGGCGATTTCCGCCGCGAGCGGTCGGACATCCTGCTCTATCCGGAAAGTGCGCGAGCGACATGAAGAATCCCGTTCTCGTCGGAGTGCAGGGAGATGCCGCGACGTTCGAGGCGCTCTTCCGCGCCGCTGCAGGACGCGATCTGCGGGTGGGCTGGCTCGATCTCGAAGAGGAGTGTCCGGTACCGGCGCCGCTCGCGGCAGCGGCAGAGCTCGGCGCGTACCGGTCGGTCGCGGCCGCCGGGCGTGCGACGGTCGCGACCAAGTCGCGCAAGGGACCCGCGGTCCTTCGCGACCTCGTGCGCGAGCATTTTCTCGGGGCCGACCTTGTGCTCGTGCGGGGGCTCGATCTCTTCCCGCGGCTGGCGTGGGTCGCCGGGAGCTGGGAGCTCTCGGAGTCTGCTTCGGCGAAACGCCGGCTCGATCTCGGGCAGCTCCTGGCGCGACTGCGCAGGCCGGCGCTGCGGTGGAAGGCTCCCGGGCCCGGAACGGCATGAGCGAGGCCATCCGCTACTTCGTTCCCGGACCCTGCTACGTCCTGGAATCGACGCGCCGGGCGATGCTCGGTCCGGTCGTCGGCCACCGCTCCCCGGAGTTCCGGCCGGTCTATGCGCGGATCACCGAGCGCCTGCGCTCGGTCTTCCGGACCGAACGGGACGCGTACCTCGCGACGTCGAGCTCGACCCTGCTGATGGAGGCGGCGCTGGTGTCGCTCACCGGCGGAGCCGTGCTCCACCTGGTGAACGGCGCCTTCTCGGAGCGCTGGCGCGACATCGCGCGTTCGCTCGGTCGCGAGGCCGACGAGATCGCGGTTCCCTGGGGCGAGGGCGTGGACCCGGAGCTGCTGCGCGCAGCTCTCCGGCGGAAGCGATACGACGCGGTGACGATGGCGCACAACGAGACCTCCACCGGCGTGCTGCAGCCCGTCGACTCGCTCGCGCGGGTGGTGCGGGAAGAGAGCGAAGCGCTGGTCCTGGTCGATGCGGTTTCCTCGCTCGCCGGCGCCCGGCTCGAGACGGACGCCTGGGACCTGGACTTCGTCTTCGCCGGCAGCCAGAAGGGTTTGGCCGCCCCGCCCGGCCTGGCTCTCTTCACCTTCTCGGAGCGCGCGGAGCGCCGGGCCGGTTCGATTCCGCACCGCGGGTACTACGGCGACCTGTTGCGTTACCGTGACAAGCACCGCGAGGGAGGGCCGATCACCACCGCCGCGGTGTCGATCGCCTACGCGCTCGACGCGCAGCTCGAACGGATCGAGCGCGAAGGGCTCGAAGCGCGCTGGGCTCGCCATCTCGCGCTCTACGGCCAGACGGCCTCCTGGGTGGAGGCGAACGGCTGTTCGTGGGCCTCCTCCGGAGGCGTCCGCTCGCCGACCGTCTCGTGCCTCCGTCCGCCGGCGGGGATCGATGCACCCTTGTTCGTGCGGGGGATGAAGGAGCGGGGGTTCACGCTCGGTGGCGGCTACGGCAGGTTCAAGGATTCGACCTTCCGCATCGGCCACATGGGAGAAGTTCAATCGAACGATCTCGCGGCGCTCTTCGCCGCGATGGAAGAGGAGATTGCCGCATGACTCGGATTCTCGTCGCCGACCCGCTCGAAGCCTCCGGCCTGGACATCCTCCGCGCGAGTGGCGCCGAGGTTCACGTGATGGCGGCGGACGAACGGCCGCGCCTCGCCGAGCTCGTCGCCGACGCCGACGTCCTCGTCGTGCGGAGCGCGACCAAGGTGACGCGCACGCTCCTGGAGGCGGCACGCCGGCTGCGCATCGTGGGCCGTGCCGGCGTCGGCGTCGACAACGTCGACGTGGACGCGGCGACGGAGCGTGGCGTGCTGGTCGTGAACGCGCCGACCGGAAACCTGATGTCCGCGACCGAGCACACCTTCGCGCTCCTCTTCGCCGTCGCGCGATCCGTTCCGGCGGCCGACGCTTCCATGAAGCGCAGCGAGTGGGACCGCAAGAGCTTCGTCGGCATGGAGCTGCAGGGAAAGACCCTCGGCATCATCGGTCTCGGCAGGATCGGCCGGCGCGTCGCCTCGCGGGCACAAGCGTTCGAGATGCGTGTCGTCGCCTCCGATCCGTTCGTCGACGCTGCCGAAGCGGCGGAGCTCGGTGTCGAGACGATGGAGCTCGAGGCGCTTCTCGGCGTCTCCGATGTGGTGACGATCCACGCGCCGGCGCTCCGCGAGACGAAGAATCTGCTCGACGCCCGGAGGCTCGCTTTGATGAAGCCGGGTGCGGTCCTCGTCAACTGCGGACGGGGCGGTGTCGTGGACGAGTCGGCGCTGCTCGCGGCGCTCGAATCCGGCCATCTGGCCGGTGCGGGAATCGACGTCTTCGCCGAGGAGCCGACACCGCGGCACGACCTCGCGGGGCATCGGCGCGTCGTCGCCACGCCGCACATCGGCGCCCAGACCCGGGAAGCGCAGGAACGCATCGCGGTCGAGACCGCCACGATGGTTCTGGCGGCGCTCGACGGAAAGATCCCCGAGGCCGCCGTCAACCGGCCCGAAGGCTGGCCGCGCGCCTAGCCGGTCCGCGACCGGAATCCCGCCCGCAGTGCGCGGTCAACCCGGACCGGTGACGACGACGAGGGCGGTGAAACCGGAGCGCTGGAGTCGACGACGCAGGTCGTCGGCGGAGCGACGGTCGCCGAAGTCGCCGACCTGGACCCGGTGCCAGACCTCGTCGGACTTCACGACCGCCTGCGGGAACTGACTCGCCACCCGCGCGCGCAGCGATTCGGCGAGCGCCAGCTCCTGGAACGCCCCCACCTGGACGATGTAGTGCCGCTCGACCTGCTCGACCCGGAGGACGCGCAGCTCGACCTCCGCCGTGCCCGGGCCGATCATCTCGATCGCCGCCGCGGCGGCGTTCGACAGGTCGATGATCCGGTTCTTCTTGAACGGCCCGCGATCGTTGATCCGGACTTCGGTCGTGAGCCCGTTCGAGAGGTTGCGCACGCGGACGATCGTCCCGAACGGCAGCGTGCGATGCGCGGCCGTGAACTGGTGCATGTCGTAGCGCTCGCCGTTGGCGGTCTGGCGGCCGTGGAAGTCGGGTCCGTACCAGGAGGCGACCCCGCGCTCGACGCCGGGACCCGCGAGATGCGGTCCGGAGCTCGAGCAACCGGCTGCCAGGAGGGCGAGAGACGCGACGAGTCCGGGGAGGATCCGGGCGGAGAGGGCTGGTGGTCGGCGCGGCATGGCGGTTCGAGCGGCCATCTCGAGCGCGCCTGCCCGGAGCGGCTCCGGGAACCGGTCAGACGCGCGGCGCTTCGTGCTCGACGGCGTCGAGTCCGGCCAGTGCCGGTTCGACGACCTCGAGGAGAAACTCATCCACCTGCTCGGCGGAGCGCCCGGTGAAGGCGGCGGGATCGACCCACGAGTCGATCTCCTCGGCGGTCATCCGGAAGCTCGCATCGGCGGCAATTGTACCAAGCAGCGGGTTGGGTCGCCCTTCGGCCACGGCGCTCTGGGCGGCGAAGCTCAGGTTGCGGATCGTCTCGTGCAGCTCCTGGCGGTCGCCGCCCCGGAGGACGGCCTGCATCAGGAGGGTTTCGGTCGCCATGAACGGCAGCTCGCGCGCGACGCGCGCGGCGATCGCCGCGTCGTTGGCGCGCAGTCCCGCGGCGATGTGGCCGGCGAGACCGACGACCGCGTCGGTCGCCAGGAACGAATCGGGCAGGACCTGCCGGCGATTCGCCGAATCGTCGTGACTGCGCTCGAGCCACTGCGTGGCGGCGTTGATCGGACCGTTGAGCGAGTCGGTGAGGATCCGCCGCGCGAGCCCGCACATCCGCTCGGCGCGCACCGGATTGCGTTTGTACGCCATGGCGGAAGAACCTACCTGCTGGTCGTCGAACGGCTCGGCGAGCTCGCCGACCCCCTGGAGGAGCCGGAGGTCGGTGCCGAACTTGTGGCAGCTCTCGGCGACACCGGCGAGGAGCGCCAGGACCTGGCTGTCGAGCTTCCTGGTGTAGGTCTGACCGGAGACCGGGATCGACCCGGAGAAGCCGAGTCGCATCGCGATCTGGCGGTCGAGCTCGCGCACCTTCGCCGAATCGCCGTCGAACAGCGTGAGAAAGCTGGCCTGGGTGCCGGTGGTTCCCTTCACGCCGCGGCAGCGCAGCATCGCGCGACGGTGGCGGATCTCGTCGAGGTCGAGGACCAGGTCCTGCGCCCAGAGGCAGGCGCGCTTGCCGACCGTGGTGAGCTGCGCCGGCTGGAAGTGCGTGTAGGCGAGACACGGCATGGCGCGATGGCGCGTGGCGAACTCCGCCAGCGCCCGGATCGCGGCGGCGAGCCGCTGCGAAAGGAGGTCGAGCGCCTCGCGCGTCAGGATCTGATCGGTGTTGTCGGTGATGAAGGCGCTCGTGGCGCCGAGGTGGAGGATGCCGCCGGCGCCGGGATGGATCGCCGAAGCCTGCTCGGCGAAGTGACGGAGGTGCGCGACGACGTCGTGGCGGGTCTGCCGTTCGATCTCGGAGACCCGGTCGAGGTCGAGCCGGGGGGCGGCCTCCTTCAGGGCCTCGATCTGCGCCCGGTCGATGGGCAGCCCGAGCCCGGCCTGGGCTTCGGCGAGCTCGATCCAGATGCGACGCCAGGTGGAGTAGCGGTGCTCGCTCGAGAAGATCGCCGCCATGGCGCGGGAGGCGTAGCGCTCGTGCAGGGGATTCTGGGTTTGTCCGGACATCGAGCGGGACGATAGCAAAGGAGCGCCCGTCCACCGGCGGCTCGGAGAGCCTGTTTCGGCCTGAGCTAGGATCGCGCCGGAGGTCGTGCCGCGTGTTCCGAATCCGCTGGACAGCCAACGGAAGAGACGAGAACCGCCTTCTCGGCGCCGACGAGCTGCGCATCGGACGCGGCACCGAGAACGAGATCGTCCTGCCCGACTTCTCCGTCTCCCGGCGGCACGGTGCGATCCGCCGCGAGTCCGGCACCTGGTACATCGTCGATCTGATGTCGACGAACGGGATCCTGATCAACGGCGTCGCGACCAAGCGGGCGGTGCTCCGCGCCGGCGACCGGATCAAGGTGGGAATCTTCGATCTCGAGCTCGACGACATCACCGAGCCCGCCATCGACCTCGGCGTGTCGCGCGGCGAGCCGGTAGCCTCGCCCTCTCTCGGAACCGCGACGATCGTGCGCTCGATCGCCGATTTCAACGCCGACTACGGACTCGACGAGCCGGCCGCGGCGCCGGCTCCCGCCGAGGGAGCGCCGCCCACCGAGAAGCGACGCGACCTGGACCAGGCCTACGCGAGCAAGATCTTCGGCTTCATGACCCGCCTCGCCCGGCTCCTGATCCGGTCCGATTCGGTCGACGAGGTCCTCGCCCGTGTGATGGAGATCGCCTTCGAAGCGCTTCCCGTCGATCGCGGTTTCATTCTCCTGCGGGACGAGGCCACCGGGGAGATCGTCTGCGAGCTGGCGCGGAACAAGGACCGCATCGAGTTCCGGCCGAAGAGCGAAGTTCCGGTCTCGCGGACGATGGTCGACCAGGTGATGCGCGAGAGGGTGGCTCTGCTCACCTACGACGCCCAGTCCGACCGGCGACTCGCCGGCGGAGAGTCGATCCGGATCCACCAGATCCGCGCGGCGATGTGTGTGCCGCTGTGGTCGGGGGAGCGGATCATCGGTGTTCTGCAGGTCGACACGCCGTTCCACGCCGGCACCTTCAACGAGAAGGATCTCGACCTCCTGACCGCCCTGGCGAACTACGCCGCGGTCGCGGTGGAACGACTGCGCTACGCCAAGACGGTCGAGTTCGAGCGCCTGGTGCGCAGCCGGCTCGAGCGCTACCACTCGCCGGCGGTCATCGAGAGCATCGTGCGGACCGACGCCAGTGTCGACAGCGCGGCGGTGGGACGGATGAAGCTAGCTGAGGCGACCGTCCTGTTCGCGGACCTGGCGGGGTTCACGCCGGTCTCCGAGAAGGCGAGCCCGCAGCAGGTCGCCGAGCTCCTCGAGGCGTATTTCACGCACGCGGTGGAGTCGATCTTCGAAGCCGGAGGCACGCTCGACAAGTTCATCGGCGACTGCGTGATGGCGTTCTTCGGAGCGCCGGTGGCTCAGGAGGACCATGCGCGACGGGCGGTCGAGGCGGCGCTGCGGATCCAGGAGGAGCAGGCGAAGCTCAATCTGGAGCAGGCGCGCCGCGGCCTGCCGGCGCTCCGGGTGCGGATCGCCATGCAGAGCGGTCCCGTGATGGTGGGTGACGTGGGGAGCAAGCGGCGTGTCGACTACACGGTCCTCGGCAACACGGTGAACGTCGCTGCGCGGCTCGAATCGGGTGTCGCCGAGCCGGGTGAAGTGACGATCGGCGAGGAGACGCGGCGACTCCTGGGCGAGGCGTACCCGACCGAACCGCTCGGGGAGTTCCAGCTCAAGGGACTCGAGCAGCGGATCCGCGCCTACCGCGTCCGCCGCTCGACATGACGCCGCCGGACCGACCGGCGCTGCTCTTCGTCACGGGCAACCCCGGCAAGCTCGCCGAGGCCCGGCGGCTCGCCGGCGCGGCGATCGAATCGATCGCCGTCGACCTGCCGGAGATCCAGTCGCTCGATTTCGAAGAGGTCCTGCACGAAAAGGCCCGCAGCGCCTGGTCCGCGGTCGGCCGTCCGCTCGTCGTGGAGGAGGCGGGCCTCGAGCTCGCCGCGCTGAACGGATTCCCGGGACCGCTGGTGCGCTGGATGCTCGATGCCGTGGGC
Organism: Thermoanaerobaculia bacterium; assembly: GCA_050186295.1. Taxonomy (GTDB): domain Bacteria; phylum Acidobacteriota; class Thermoanaerobaculia; order Multivoradales; family JAGPDF01; genus JAGPDF01. The sequence goes on from JBFWYP010000013.1 coordinate 24,224, forward strand.
GCCGAGGGAATCGCCCGGACCGCCATCGCGCTCGGCGATCCGCGGGCCCGCGCCGTGGCGATCCTCGCCTGGACCGACGGCCAGAAAACGATCCTGGCGCACGGTGCGGTCACCGGCACGTTGACGCTCCCGCCGCGCGGCGACCACGGATTCGGCTTCGATCCGGTGTTCCTGCCGGACGGCTCGGAGCGCACCTTCGGCGAGCTCGAAGGGGTCGACAAGGACCGGTTCAGTCATCGCGGCAAGGCCTGGCGCGAGCTCCTGCTCCGGATGGATCGGCGGGACGATGCCGGGGACGGGACGATCGCCTAGCGCGTTTCGCTGTCCGGTTCGCTCCGCGCCGCGGCCCGGCGCCGGACGAGAGCGACGAGCTCGGCGGTCTCGTCGCGCAGCCGGGCGAGATCGCCGTCATTGGAAAGCAGGTAGTCCGCCCGCCGCCGGCGTTCCTCGCCGTCGCCCTGGGCTTCGAGTCGGGCGATCGCCTCCGGACGCGACATCCCGCGCGCGACCGCCCGTTCGAGGCGCATCTCCTTCGGCGATTCCACGGTGACGACGAGGTCGAAGTCGGGGCCGAATCCGGCTTCGACGAGACGGGTGGCTTCGAGCACGACGACGCCGTCCGCCGCTCCGGCGATCTCCGCGAAGGCCTGCCGGACGAGCGGGTGGATCGCCTCCTCGAGGCGTTCGCGGGCGGCGGCATCGCGGAAGACGAGCCGCGCCACGGCGACCTTGTCGACGCCGCCGTCGGGCCTCAGGAATCCGGGGCCGAAGAGGTCGGCGACCCGCCGCGCGCCGGCGCCGCCCGGTCGGTACGAATCGGCGACCAGCGCGTCGGCGTCGACGACCCGGAAACCGGCCTCGCCGAGCCAGGCGGCGACGGTCGACTTGCCGCTCGCGAGCCCTCCCGTCAGGCCGACCCGAAGCGCCTGCGGCATGTTCAGGCGCGCGCCGGCTCGAGTCCGAAGCGGCGCCGGGCGGAGGTCAGCGTGTTGGCGAGCAGCATGGCGACGGTGAGCGGGCCGACGCCTCCCGGAACCGGCGTGATCGCCTCGGTCCGCGGTGCGACCGCGGGATAGTCGACGTCGCCGACGAGAACGTAGCCCTTGTCGCCGAACGCCGCCATCCGCTTCTCGTCGCCGCCCACCAGCCGCCGGGCCAGCTCCGGATCCTCGACCCGGTTGATTCCGACGTCGACGACGACCGCTCCCTCGCGGACGTGCTCGGCGGTGATCATTCCGGGCCGTCCGACCGCCGCGACGAGGAGATCGGCCTCGCGGCAGACGGCGGGGAGGTCGCGGGTGCGGGAGTGGGCGATCGTCACGGTGCAGTTCTCGCGCAGGAGCAGGCCCGCCATCGGCTTGCCGACGATCGTGCTGCGGCCGACGACCACGGCGCGTTTGCCGGAGAGGGCGATGCCGTGGCGGCGCAGCGATTCGACGATGCCGGCCGGGGTGCAGGGAACGAAGCCGGCCTCGTCGTTCCAGAGCCGTCCGACGTTGACCGGATGGAAACCGTCGACGTCCTTCTCCGGACTCATCCGTTCGAGCAGCTCGCGGGTCGGGAGGTGGCCCGGCAGCGGGAGCTGCACGAGGATGCCGTCGACCCGTTCGTCCGCGTTGAGGTCGTCGATCAGCCGGGCGAGCTCCTCGCTCGTCGTGGTCGCGGGCAAGAGATGGGTGAAGCTCGCGAGCCCCGCCGACTCGCAGGCGCGCGTCTTCGAGCCGACATAGACCCGCGAGGCGGCATCGTCGCCCACCAGGACGGCGGCGAGACCCGGAGGTCTGCCGGCGGCGGCGGCCACCTCGGCCGCGCCCTGCGCGACTTCGGAGCGGATCTCGTCGGCGACTCCCTTGGCTTCCAGACGCTTCGTCATGCGCGATTCCTCCCGCGGTAGAGACAGAGGATCCCGCCCGACAGACTGCGGAAGCTCGTCCGTGTGAACCCGTTGGCCTCGAGCCGCGCGAGAAAACCGTCGCGCTGCGGAAAACCGAGCACCGACTCGGGCAGATAGTCGTAGGCCCCCTTGTCGGCCGAGACCCGGCGTCCGATCCAGGGGAGAAGGCGGCGGAAATAGAACAGGTAGATCCAGCGCAGCGGCTGCCAGACCGGGATGGCGAATTCGAGGACGCCGAGCTCGCCGCCCGGGCGCAGGACCCGGGCGATCTCCGCCAGGGCGGCGTCGAGATCGGCGACGTTGCGCAGCCCGAAGGAGACCGTCACGGCGTCGAAACGGGCGTCCGGAAGGGGCAGGGCGAGGGCGTCCGCCTGCAGCGGACGGGGTGCCGGGGCCGGCCCGCGGGCGAACTTGGGGCGCGCCAGGGCGAGCATCGGCAGGCAGAAGTCGGCGGCGACCACGTGGACCCGCGAACGGCGCAGCGCCTCGGCCTGGTCGCCGGTGCCGCAGCAGAGGTCGAGAACGTCGGCCCCCGGGGGAAGGTCCAGCGCCGAGACGAGGTCGCGCCGCCAGATCCGGTCCAGGGAGGCCGAAAGGAGGTGGTTCAGCAGGTCGTAGCGCCGGGCGACGCGGCCGAACATCGCCCGGATCCGGGCGGAATCCTTGGACGGGAGATCGGGAACTGTGACAGCCTCCGGCATCGGGTCGCGAGTCTACCCGAGCCGGGGCCCCGGAGACGGGGTTCTCTTGACAGGACCGCCCTCTGTCCTTAAGATTCAGGGCTCTCTGCGCTGTAGCGCCGGATACCATCCTGCCCAGCCTGACCGTCATTCGCAGTACCCGTCTGGAGAGGAAGATGAAGAGCACTGTAAGCCCCAAGCCGGCGGAGATCGAACGCGCCTGGTACGTCGTGGATGGTGCCGACGTCCCGGTCGGCCGTCTTTCTTCGACGATCGCCAAGCTCTTGATGGGCAAGGGCAAACCGATCTACGCGCCGCACGTCGACTGCGGCGATTTCGTCATCGTGGTGAACGCCGAGAAGGTGCACCTCTCCGGCAACAAGGAGCAGGGCAAGATCTACTACCGGCACACGACGACTCAACCGGGCAGCCTGAAGTCGCCCAAGGCCTGGGAAGTGCGGGCCAAGCACCCGACCCGCCTCGTCGAGAGCGCCGTGTTCGGGATGCTGCCGAAGACCAAGCTGGGTCGGAAGATCCGCAAGAAGCTCAAGGTCTACGCCGGCTCCGCCCACCCTCATCAGGCCCAGAAGCCGACGGTGCTGGATCTCGGCACCGTCAAGATGTGACCCAGGAGATTCCCAAGTGAACGAAGCTCAGTACTACGGCACCGGCCGGCGGAAGACCTCGACGGCGCGTGTGTTCCTGAAGGCCGGCGCGGGCGCGATGCAGATCAACGGGCGGACCCTCGACGGCTACTTCGCCAACGAAGTGCTGCGCATGGTGGTGCGGCAGCCGCTGCAGCTCACCGAGACGACCGAGAAGTTCGACATCTTCGCGACGGTCGAAGGTGGTGGCAACGCCGGCCAGGCGGGCGCCATCCGGCACGGCATCAGCCGCGCCCTGCTCGAGTTCGACGGCGAGTTGCGTGACCGGTTGAAGTCGGCCGGCCTGCTGACCCGCGCTCCGCGCAAGAAGGACCGCAAGAAGTACGGACAGACGGGCGCCCGGGCGCGCTTCCAGTTCAGCAAGCGCTGAGCCGAGAGTTCAGGAACAGGAGATTTTGGTGGTCGAAATCACGATGCAGGAGCTGCTCGAAGCGGGTGTCCACTTCGGACATCAGACCCGGCGCTGGAATCCGAAGATGAAGCCTTACATCTTCGGCAAGCGCAACGGGATCTACATCATCGATCTGTCGAAAACGCTCAAGCAGTTTCGCGAAGCGGCGGATTTCGTCTACAAGCTGGGTCAGGAGGGACGGCGGCTGCTGTTCGTCGGTACCAAGCGACAGGCGCAGGACGCGGTGGCCGAAGAGGCCCGGCGCTGCGGTCAGTTCTTCGTCACGCATCGCTGGCTCGGCGGCACGCTGACCAACTTCGTGACGATCCGGCAGTCGGTCGATCGTCTGCTCGAGATCGAGGCGCGTCTCGCCGACGAGAGTGGCGGCGCGACGAAGAAGGAGCGCCTGCGGCTCGACCGCGAGCGCGAGCGGATGAACCGCAACCTCGAGGGTGTCCGCGATCTCGAAGCGCTGCCGGATGCCATCTTCGTCGTCGATCCGAAGAAGGAGTCGATCGCGGTGGCCGAAGCCAACAAACTCGGCATTCCGGTGGTCGCGATCGTCGACACGAACTGCGACCCGGAGCTCGTCGACTACGTGATTCCGGGGAACGACGACGCCATCCGCACGATCCGGCTCTTCCTCTCGCGGATCGCCGACGCCTACGCGGCGGGTGCCAACGCGCTGCGGCAGGAGATGATGGTCGAGGAGAAGGACGCTCCGGCCGTTCCGGCGGAGTTCGAGAAGGACGGAGATTCGGCCGCCCCAGTGGCCTGAGAAGCGATTCTTACCCACGGCTCGACGGCCGCCCGAGGGCGGCCGGGACAAGGGGTCAGTCGATGGCAGCCCGAACGCCGATCGCCTGGCCCCTTTCCTCGCCCGGCGGGTTCATGACACAGGTCAGGAGATAGAGCGATGCAGATCACGGCACAGATGGTCAAGGAGCTCCGCGAGCGGACCGGCGCGGGGATGATGGATTGCAAGACGGCGCTCGCCGAGACGAACGGGGACTTCGAGCAGGCGGTCGACGCCCTGCGCAAGAAGGGCCTGGCGGCGGCCGCCAAGCGCTCCGGTCGCGTCGCGGCCGAGGGTGCCGTTCTCTCGTACATCCACGCCGGCGGCAAGCTCGGCGTCCTGGTCGAGGTCAACTGCGAGACCGACTTCGTGGCGCGGACCGAGGAGTTCGAGGAGCTCGTCAAGGACATCGCCATGCACATCGCGGCGGCCGAGCCGCGCTACGTCGAGCGCGGCGAGATCACTCCCGAGATCCTCGAGCGGGAGCGGGCGATCTACAAGGACCAGGCGCTCGAGTCCGGCAAGCCGGCGAACGTGGTCGACAAGATCGTCGACGGCAAGATGGAGAAGTTCTACGCCGAGGCGGTGCTCCTCGAGCAGCCGTTCGTGAAGGACGGCGACACGACGGTCGGACAGCTGATCACCGCGAAGGTCGCCAAGATCGGAGAGAACATCAAGGTCCGGCGCTTCGTCCGCTTCAAGCTCGGCGAGGGGATCGAGAAGGAAGAGAAGGACTTCGCGGCGGAAGTCGCCGCGGTCACCCGCGGCTGAGCCGGACGAGCCGCGGATGAGCGATCGCCTGGCCTACAAGCGCGTCATGCTGAAGCTCTCGGGGGAGGCCTTGATGGGCTCCCAGTCCTTCGGCATCGACGCCGCGATCGTGGCGGGGATCGCCAACGAGATCGCCGAGGTGCACCGCCTCGGCGTCGAGCTCGCGATCGTCATCGGCGGTGGCAACATCATCCGCGGTGTCGCTGCGAGCAATCAGGGAATCGACCGGGTCACCGGCGACAACATGGGGATGTTGGCGACGGTGATCAACGCCCTGGCGCTCCAGGACGCCCTGGAGAAGCGGCAGGTGCCGACGCGCGTCCAGACGGCGATCGACATCCGCTCGGTCGCCGAGCCGTTCATCCGGCGCCGCGCCATCCGCCACCTCGAGAAGGGTCGCGCGGTGATCTTCGCCGGCGGAACCGGCAACCCGTTCTTCACCACCGACTCCGCTGCGGCCCTGCGGGCGAACGAGATCCACGCCGAGATCCTGCTCAAGGCGACCCGCGTCGACGGTGTCTACACGGCAGATCCGCGCAAGGACCCCGAGGCGCGTCTGCTCTCGGAGGTGACGTATCAGCAGGTGCTCGAGTGGGACCTCCGCATCATGGACGCCGCCGCGATCTCGCTTTGCCGCGACAACGGTCTGCCGATCGGCATCTTCAATCTCACGCGGGAGGGCAACATCAAGCGAGTGCTCTGCGGCGAGAAGGTCGGTTCGATCGTTCACCGCTCGGTCGAGGAGGCCCGCGGGGTCTCGCCGAATTGACAGCCGTCGCGCTGGCGACGATGATGGACGCGATGCGCCGCGAAAGCAGGCGAACCGGGCGGCGCCGCTGGAGGAGTCGATGAAGGAAATCTTCGCGGAAGCCGAAGGAAAGATGAAGCATGCGGTGGAGCACCTGCACTCCGAGCTCAAGCGCCTGCGCACCGGTCGCGCGAGCCTGAGTCTCCTCGACAGCGTGATGGTCGACTATTTCGGCACGCCGACTCCGCTCAAGCAGGTGGCGACGCTGACCGTCGTCGACGCGACCATGCTCATGGCCCAGCCCTGGGACGCCAAGCAGATTCCGGCGATCGAGCGTGCGATCCACATGGCCGAGCTGGGTCTCAATCCGATGAGCGACGGCAAGGCTGTCCGTATTCCGGTGCCGCAGCCGACCGAGGACCGTCGCAAGGAACTGGTGCGCAAGGCGCACGAGTTCGCGGAACACGCCCGCACGAGCATCCGTCTCGCCCGCCGCGAGGCCAACGACAAGTTCAAGAAGATGCTCAAGGATCACGAGCTTTCCGAAGACGACGAGCGCCGCGCGCTGGACGAGGTCCAGAAACTCCACGATCGCGAGATCGAAGAGGTCGGCAAGACGCTCGAGCACAAAGAAAAAGAGATCCTCACGGTTTGAGCCCCGATCGGGGTCGGGAAGCATGAGCGACGGCGAGAGCTCCGGACCGGTCGACAGCCTCGAAATCCCGGTCCACGCCGTCGTCCCGGCGGCCGGGACCGGCCTCCGTTTCGGCGGCGAAGTTCCGAAACAGTTCCGCGATCTCGCCGGTCAGCCGGTCCTGCGGTGGGCTGTCGAACGGCTGCTCGCCGGCGGTGTGACGTCGGTGACGGTCGCTCTCTCGGAGGAGGTCCTGGGGTCCCTGCCCGGCTGGCTGCGCGATGCTCCGGGCGTTTCCTGCGTCGCCGGCGGCGGCACCCGGCAGGCTTCGGTCGCCCTCGCGCTCGCCGTGTCGCCGGCCGCGGCGGACGATCTCGTCCTGGTCCACGACGGCGCCCGTCCGACGCTCCATCGCGACGACCTCCTCGCGGTCGTGGGGGCTGCGGCGGCCGGCGGATGCGACGGCGCGATCCTCGGTCGCAGCCTGGCGGACACGCTGAAGCGGGTCGAGGACGGGTGGGTTCTCGGGACCGTGGCGCGCGAACGACTGTTCCGCGCCGAAACGCCGCAGGTCTTTCGCCGCCGCACCCTCGAGAGGGCTTTCGAGCTCGCCGCGGCGGACCGTTTCGTCGGAACCGACGAGGCGTCGGTTGTCGAGCGGATCTCCGGCGTCCGGATCGCCGCGGTCGAGGCGCGACATCCGAATCCGAAGGTGACGACTCCCGCCGATCTGCTGGAGGTCGAAGCGCTGTTCCGCGGCGTTCCGCGGTGAGGGAGGAGAACCCGTGGGCCAGCAGCTGAGGATCGGGCAAGGCTACGACGTGCACCGGCTCGTGCCGGGACGGAAGCTGATGCTCGGCGGTGAGGAGATCCCGTTCGACCGCGGTCTCGAGGGCCACAGCGACGCCGACGTCCTGCTGCATGCCCTGGGCGACGCGCTCCTCGGAGCGGCGGGTCTGGGAGACCTCGGCGAGCACTTTCCCCCGGCGGACGAGCGCTGGCGCGACGCCTCGAGTGTCGACCTCCTGCAGCGCATCGTGAAGCTCGCGGAGGGTGCCGGTTTCCGCGCCGTCAACTGCGATCTCACATTGATCGCCGAGGCGCCGCGTCTCGCACCGTACCGTGAGCGGATCCGCGCCCGACTGGCCGGCCTGCTGGGAATCGAAGTGGATGCCGTCGGCCTGAAGGCGACGACGAACGAGCGGCTCGGGGCGATCGGGCGCGGCGAGGGGATCGCCGCGCTCGCCGTCGTTCTCGTCGAGCGCGGGAGCTGACGGTTGGGACGCGGGACGCAGCGCCTCTTCGGCTTCCACCCGGTGCACGAGGCTCTCCGCGGGCGGCCCGGATCCGTGCGGCGCGTCTGGATCCTGGCGCAGCGGCGGGGCGGACGCCGGTCCGAGATCGAGGCGCTGTGCGCCGAGTCCGGCGTCGTCGTCACCGTGGCGGCGGAGTCGGATCCGGTATGGCTCGGCGGCGCGGTCCACAACGGATTCGCCGCCGAGATCGACGAACGCGGCGCTGTCGATGGCGAAAGCCGCCGCGATGGAACCTTTCTCCTGCTCGCCGAGGACGTTCAAGATCCGCGGAATCTGGGCGCACTCCTCCGCGTCTGCGAGGGGGCGGGGGTCGGAAGGGTGCTGGTTCGCGACCGCGGCTCGGCACCGCTCTCCGATGTCGCGGCGAAGAGCTCGGCGGGGGCGTCGGAGTGGCTGCCGGTCGAGCGGATCGGCAGCTCGGCCCAGGAGCTGGAGCGCCTGCGCAAGGAGGGCTTCTGGATCTACGGTCTCGCCGCGGGTGGTCGAGCCCCGTGGTCGCTCGATCTGACGGGCCCGATCGTCATCTGCGTCGGTGGCGAGGAGAACGGGCTCCGGCAGCTCACCCGCGAGCGCTGCGATGCGCTCATCGGCCTGCCGATGCACGGACAGGTGAGCTCGCTCAACCTCGCGACCGCCGCGGCTGCCGTGCTCTACGAAGCCGTCCGACAGCGCTCCGCAGGGAAAAGCGGCTTGTCAGGAGGCCCCTCGAAAACGTAGACTCCACCCGCTTTCGGGTCTCCGAAAGGCCTGGATTCGGAGCGAGTGCCGGGAAGGTCCAGGCCTTGCCGGCATAGCTCAGTGGTAGAGCACCCGCCTTGTAAGCGGAAGGTCCTCGGTTCAAGCCCGAGTGCCGGCTCCAGTACGTCTCTTTGACAGTTCCGGAGGTGTGGCCGAGTGGTCAATGGCAGCAGACTGTAAATCTGCCGGGCTAAGCCCTACGGAGGTTCAAATCCTCCCGCCTCCACCATCTGTTCGATCCGCTCGTGCGGCAACCGAACGCGGGAGTAACTCAGGGGTAGAGTCACAGCCTTCCAAGCTGTTGGTCGCGGGTTCGAATCCCGTCTCCCGCTCCATTCCCCACCCACCGGCACGACGCCGGTCCGTCAGTCGAAATAGTAGTCGTCGCGTGCTTCGGTGCCCGGCATCCAGTCCGGCCAGGGAGCCCTTGGCGCCCCGGCGCGTTCGAGGAGATCCTCGACCTCGTGCTCGGCGAGGAGTCCCTTCTCCCGCGTCGCCGTGACCAGGACTTCGATCCCGTTCCAGGTCGTCGGGTCTTCGTAGAGCCGTTCGAGTTCCTCGCGTAACCCCTGATACCACTGCTGCTTGTCCGCGACGCCCAGGGTGTCGGCGGCACGGTTGAGAGTTCCGCGGGCGGTCGTCGCGAGGTCTTTCGGGCGGGCATCCGGACCCTCGGAGCGGGCGCGGGCTCGGCGCTCGGCCTCGCGCGGCGCGATCGCCAGCAGGGCGGCGGCCTTCGCTTTGTAGAGATTGGCGGACCAGAACCGGTCGGCGACGTCCGGGGAGGTGCCCGGCGGGAGCGAGACCGGGCCGTACGACACCATGGCGCCGAAGGCGATCTCGCCCCGGGAAGCATCCGGAAGCTGCTCCGCGCCGGCGCTCATCGGCCGTGGGTGGAGCCGGAAGCGCCACAGAATGACGTTGGCCGCCGCCTCCCGGTAGAGTCGGATCTCATCCGAATCGAGTCGTTCTTCCCCCAAGGATCCCTCCCGATCTCGTCGTTGGCCCCCAGCTTAGCCTGCCCCCCCGGCGGAGGGCTAGACAAAATGGCACGTCAGTGTCAAAATTCGCGATCCGCCCCAGCCGGCCCCGGATGATCCGCCGGGTCGGAGTTAGGGAAGTCGCGGGCGCGAAAGGGCTTTACAGAATCCGAGATAGAAAATAAGCTCGCAGGGTTTCGCCGACGACCGGCCCCCGGCGGGAGACGCGGGCCCGGTATCCATCTGCGCCCACGTAGCTCAGCGGTAGAGCACTTCCTTGGTAAGGAAGAGGTCACCGGTTCAAGCCCGGTCGTGGGCTCCATCGGAACGAGGATTCGAACGACAACAGAACAGCCCAGCCCCGGAACGCGGCGGGCACGGTCCACTGAGGAGGCAAGCGGAGCGCCATGGCGAAGGAAAAGTTTGATCGTACGAAGCCGCACGTGAACGTTGGGACGATCGGTCACGTGGACCATGGGAAGACGACGCTGACGGCGGCGTTGACGAAGGTTGCCGCGGACAAGGGTTGGGCGAAGTTCGTGCCTTACGACGAAGTGGCGAAGGCGTCGGAGAGCCAGGGCCGCCGCGACCCCACGAAGATTCTGACGATCGCGACGTCGCACGTGGAGTACGCGACGGAGAACCGTCACTACGCTCACGTCGACTGCCCTGGTCACGCGGACTACGTGAAGAACATGATCACCGGCGCGGCGCAGATGGACGGCGCGATCCTGGTGGTTTCGGCGGTGGACGGTCCGATGCCGCAGACTCGCGAGCACATTCTTCTGGCTCGCCAGGTGGGCGTTCCGTACATCGTGGTGTTCCTGAACAAGTGCGACGTGGTCGACGATCCGGAGCTTCTGGATCTGGTCGAGCTCGAGGTGCGTGACCTGCTGACGCAGTACCAGTTCCCGGGCGACGAGACGCCGGTGGTGCGCGGGGCGGCGATCAAGGCGCTGACGGGCGAGGATTCTCCTCTGGGCGAGGCGGCGATTCTGGAGCTTTACAAGGCTCTGGACTCGTACATTCCGCTTCCGGAGCGCGACGTGGACAAGGCGTTCCTGATGCCGATCGAGGACATCTTCTCGATTTCGGGTCGCGGCACGGTGGTGACGGGCCGTATCGAGCGCGGCGTCGTGAAGGTGGGCGACGAGATCGAGATCGTGGGTATCCGTCCGACGCAGAAGACGACGGTGACGGGTGTCGAGATGTTCCGCAAGCTGCTGGACCGTGGCGAGGCGGGCGACAACGTGGGCGTTCTGCTGCGCGGCACGAAGAAGGAAGAGGTGGAGCGCGGTCAGGTGCTGGCGAAGCCGGGCTCGATCACTCCGCACACGGTGTTCAAGGGTGAGGTGTACGTGCTGACGAAGGACGAGGGCGGTCGTCACACGCCGTTCTTCAACGGTTACCGTCCGCAGTTCTACTTCCGCACGACGGACGTGACGGGCGTGGGAACGCTGCCGGAAGGCACGGAGATGGTGATGCCGGGCGACAACGTGAACCTGTCGATCGAGCTCATCGCGCCGATCGCGCTGGAGAAGGGCGTGCGCTTCGCGATCCGCGAAGGTGGACGCACCATCGGCGCCGGTACCGTCACCGAAGTCGTGAAGTAGAGAAGGTTCGATTCGGGCCCGGGTTTCCGGGCCCGTGAGGGAAGTTCACAGGGCAGTAGCTCGAACTGGTAGAGCGCCGGTCTCCAAAACCGGATGTTGGGGGTTCGAATCCCTCCTGCCCTGCCAACGATCGTGGGAGCGGTATGAACTGGTTGGAAAAGATCAAGAACTCCTTCGTTTCGATTCCCCGCTTCTTCGGTGAAGTCAAGGCGGAGATGAAGAAGGTCTCGTTCCCGTCCCGCGACGAAGTCGTGGGAACGACGGTGGTCGTGCTCATCACGAGCGTGATCTTCGCCCTCTACCTGTGGATCGCCGACATGGTCATCGTGCAGCTGTTCAAGATGGTGGGCTCATGACGTCGACGGGCGAGGCCGCGAAGGCCTCCGGGCGCAACTGGTACATCGTCCACACCTACTCCGGGTTCGAGGAGCGGGTGCGCCAGCACCTTCGTCAGCGGGCCGATGCGCTCGGCTATGGCGACGCGATCGGCGAAGTACGGATTCCGATGGAGACCATCGTCGAACTGAAGGGCGGAAAGAAGCGCGAGACGCAGCGGAAGTTCTTCCCCGGCTACATCCTCGTCGAGATGGAGATGAACGAGGACACCTGGCACGTGGTGAAGAACACGCCCAAGGTCACGGGATTCGTCGGCATGGGCAAGACGCCGACCCCGCTCTCGGCGGAAGAGGTCAGTCAGATCCTCGAGCAGGTGGTGACGGCGAAGGAGAAGCCGAAGCCGAAGCACGTCTTCGAGAAGGGCGAGCCGGTCAAGATCATCGACGGACCGTTCAACAACTTCACGGGCGTCGTCGACGACGTGAACCTGGATCGCAACACCCTCAAGGTGATGGTCACCATCTTCGGCCGGCACACGCCGGTCGAGCTCGATTTCCTGCAGGTTCAGAAGCTGTAGTCGCGAGAGGTCGGAGTCATGGCGAAGAAAATCACGGGTTACGTCAAGCTGCAGATTCCTGCGGGCAAGGCCACGCCGGCGCCCCCGGTGGGCCCGGCGCTCGGTCAGGCCGGCGTCAACATCATGGATTTCTGCAAGACGTTCAACGCGCGCACGCAGGCGCAGGACGGACTGATCATTCCGGTGGTCATCACGGTCTATTCGGATCGCAGCTACACCTTCATCACCAAGACGCCGCCGGCGGCGGTGCTGCTGATGAAGGCGGCCGGTATCCCGAAGGGGTCGGGAGTCCCGAATCGCAACAAGGTCGGCAAGGTGACGCGGAAGCAGGTCGAGGAGATCGCGACCACCAAGCTGCCCGACCTCAATGCCGGGAGCCTCGATGCCGCGATGAAGATCATCGAAGGCACCGCACGCTCGATGGGCATCGAAGTCCAGGCTTGAGCCTCCGGCCCGATCCGGGCGCCGGAGGGTGGATCTGGGAGGCCGCTGACACGGCCGTTCGAACCAGAGGAGGAAGTGAATGAGTCGGCACGGCAAGAAGTACCGCAAGGCGATCGAGAGAGTGGAGCCCAGGCTCTACCCCCTTCCGGACGCCATCCGGCTGGCGACGGAAACCGCGTACGCCAAGTTCGACGAGACGGTGGAGCTGGCGATGCGTCTCGGGGTCGATCCGAAACACGCTGATCAGATGGTTCGCGGGACGGTCCTGTTGCCTCACGGCCTCGGGCGCACCGCGCGTGTCCTCGTCTTCGCGCAGGGAGAGAAGATCAAGGAAGCGGAGGACGCCGGCGCGGATTACGTGGGTGGCGACGAGCTGGCGAAGAAGATCGAGGGCGGCTGGCTCGACTTCGAGTCGGTGGTCGCGACACCGGACATGATGCGGGTCGTCGGTCGTCTCGGCAAGGTGCTCGGCCCGCGCGGCCTGATGCCCAATCCGAAGACCGGCACCGTGACTCCGGACGTCGCCAAGGCGGTCGAGGAGATCAAGGCCGGCAAGGTGGAGTTCCGGGTCGACAAGACGGGGATCATTCACGCGCCGTTCGGCAAGCGCTCCTTCGGAGCGGAGAAGCTCTCGGAGAACGCGCACGCGCTCGTCGCCGCGATCCTGAAGGCGAAGCCGTCGGCGGCCAAGGGCAAGTACGTCAAGTCGGCCACGGTGTCCTCGACGATGGGGCCCGGCATCCGGGTCGATGAGAACGCGCTCGTCGGGGCCGAGGCGTAAGGGGACAGTCATGCCATTGAGTCGCGCAACCAAAGTGGAAATTCTCGGCAACTACGAGGGGGAGCTCTCCTCCGCGCAGCATGCCTTCGTCATCGGTTTCAAGGGCATCACCGTGAACCAGGCGACCGAGCTTCGCAGTCGCGTGCGCAAGAGCGGCGGACAGTACGTCGTGATCAAGAACACGCTGGCGCGAAAGGCCGTCTCCGGGAAGGCTCTGGAGCAGGTCAAGGAGCACTTCACGGGCCCGACGGCGATCGTCTTCGGCGCCTCCGACCCGGTCGGCCTGGCGAAGGTGCTCACCGAGTTCGCCAAGGAGACTCCGGCGCTCGAGTTCAAGGGCGGACTCGTCGAGGGACGTCCGATCGCGGCGGAGCAGGTGCAGGAGATCGCGGCGCTGCCCGGCCGCCAGGAGTTGATCGCGAAGCTGCTGTTCCTCCTGCAGTCGCCGATCACGCGGTTCGTCCGCGTGCTCGCGGCTTCCGGGCCGCAGCGCCTGGCGATCGTGCTGGATCAGGTGGCGAAGAAAAAGGGTTAATCCGGGCCGGGGAGGGTTCCTCGAACCGCAAGATCAATCAGTCCCCGGACATGGTCCGGACCGAAGGAGGAAGAGATGGCGATCGGAGTCGAAGAGTTCATTGAGAAGATCGACGGGATGTCGGTGCTCGAGCTCAACAATCTGGTGAAGGCGCTCGAGGATCACTACGGCGTCTCCGCTGCCGCGGCCGCGATGCCGGTGGCGGCGGCCGGCGGTGCCGCGGCTGCGGCCCCCGCCGAGGAGCAGACGGAGTTCGAAGTGGTGCTGACCGCGGCCGGTGACAAGAAGATCAACGTCATCAAGGTCGTCCGCGAAGTCACGAGCCTCGGCCTGAAGGAGGCCAAGGACCTCGTGGAGGGCGCCCCGCAGAAGATCAAGGAAGGCGTCTCGAAGGCCGAGGCGGAGAGCATCAAAGCCAAGTTCGAAGAGCAAGGGGCTCAGGTCCAGATCAAGTAGGAGGGCGGCCCACTGCGCTCCCTCCTTCGTGTGGATACCTGCCGGACGCGTCCGGCGGGTATCCCAGTGCACACCATTCCTCCTGTCCGCGTGAAACCGCGGCAGGGGGGTGGTGTCGCCTCGATATTGGATTGAAACCAATCTGACGCTCGTCCTCGGCTTACGGGGTGGACAAGACGGGACACATGGAAAAAAACGCCAAGACCGAAATGCGCACTCGCCGGAACTTCTCGCGAATCGAGAGCACGCTGGCGATTCCCAACCTGATCGACGTGCAGAAGCGGTCCTACGACCGCTTTCTCCAGATGAACCTGCTCCCCGAGGAGCGGGCGAACCAGGGCCTGCAGTCGGTCTTCACCAGCATCTTCCCGTTCTCCGACTTCCGTGAAACGTGCTCGCTCGACTTCGTCAAGTACTCGATCGGCGAATGGCAGTGCAAGTGCGGTGATCTGAAGGGGTTGGAGTACCTGCGTACGACGTGCACGAACTGCGGTGCGCGCATCATGACCGACCATCCTCACGAGGAGACGGTCACCTGCAACCAGTGCGGATTCGTGAACAAGAATCGCGTCACGAAGTGCGACACCTGCGGCAATCCGGTCGATCTCCATCTCGACTACTCGATCGCGGACTGCCAGGAGCGCGGCATGACGTTCGCCGTACCGCTCAAGGTCACCTTCCGGCTCTTCGTCTACGACAAAGACCCCGAGACCGGCGCGCGGATGATGCGCGATGCCAAGGAGGAGGAGGTCTACTTCGGCGAGATCCCGTTGATGAGCGACCACGGAACGTTCATCGTCAACGGGACGGAGCGGGTGATCGTGAGTCAGCTGCACCGGTCGCCCGGCGTCTTCTTCACCAAAGACGGAGCGCGCACCTATCTCGCGAAGATCATCCCGTACCGCGGCTCGTGGGTCGAATTCGAGTACGACCAGAAGGAAGTCCTGTCGGTCCGGATCGACCGCAAGCGGAAGTTCCACGGTACCGTCTTCCTCCGCGCGCTGGGCCTGGAGTCGAACGAGGCGATCCTGCGGCAGTTCTACGCCGGTGTCGGAGTCGCCCAGGACGGAACTTCCGACGTCAAGCTGACCATCCCGCCGACCGTTCTCGATCGCGAGCGTGTCCGTGACCGCCAGAGCCGCGGACGCCGCGACACCTATCCGATCTTCGCCGGCATCACCCTGACCGCGGAGATGATCGCCGAGCTCGAGAAGGGCCGGGCGATCGAAGTCGGTGCCAAGCTCGCCGATCTCGAGAACGCGATGCTGATCGCCGACGTCGTCGATCTCGAGACCGGGGAGGTCCTGCTCGAGGCGAACGACTTGGCGCCGGCGGACTTCGCGGAACGCCTGAAGGGCAAGAACCACACGCCGGTGGAGGTCTTCTTCCCCGACTGGGATCTCTGCGGCGCGGTTCTCTCGAACACGCTCGCCAAGGACAGCACCAGCAACGCCAAGGAGGCGCTGCTCGAGATCTACCGCCGCATGCGTCCCGGCGATCCGCCGACCCTGGATTCGGCGCGGTCGCTCTTCTACGGCATGTTCTTCGACGCCAAGCGCTACGACTTCTCGCGCGTCGGGCGCTTCAAGTTCAACATCAAGCTCGACACCGAAGTTCCGGTCGACCAGAAGACTCTTTCGGAATCGGACTTCATCCGGGTCATCGAGTACCTCCTGCGTCTCCATCGCGACATCGGCCGCGTGGACGACATCGACAACCTCGGCAACCGCCGTGTCCGCGCGGTGGGCGAGCTGCTCGAGAACCAGTTCCGGATCGGACTGGTCCGGATGGAGCGCGCCATCAAGGAGAAGATGTCGGTTCATCAGGACATCGACTCCGCGATGCCGCACGACCTGATCAACTCGAAGCCGGTCATCGCGGCGATCAAGGAGTTCTTCGGTTCGTCCCAGTTGTCGCAGTTCATGGACCAGACGAATCCGCTCTCCGAAGTCACTCACAAGCGGCGGCTCTCGGCGCTCGGACCGGGCGGTCTCTCGCGCGAGCGTGCCGGTTTCGAGGTGCGCGACGTCCACGCCTCGCACTACGGACGCATCTGTCCGATCGAAACGCCGGAAGGTCCGAACATCGGCCTGATCTCGTCGCTCGCCACCTACGCGCGCATCAACGAGTACGGCTTCATCGAGAGCCCCTACAAGCGGGTCGAGAACGGTCGCGTTCTCAATCACTTCAAGGTCGTCAAGGTGGCCGACGGCCGGTTCAAGCTCGGTCAGCTGATCACCGAGGACGAGCTCAACGACGAGAACGGCCGGCTCAAGAAGTCCGGCAAGCGGCTGGTCGAAGTCGAACCGCAGGCCTTCTACCTGACCGCCTGGGAAGAGGAGAAGTACATCATCGCCCAGGCCAACCAGCGTACCGACGAGCGCGGGCTGTTCCGCGACGACCGGGTGATCGCGCGCGCCGGCGGCGACTTCGTCACCGTCGAGCGGGATCGTGTCGACTACATGGACATCAGCCCGAAGCAGCTGGTGTCGGTCGCCGCGGCGCTGATTCCCTTCCTCGAGCACGACGACGCGAACCGCGCGCTGATGGGCTCCAACATGCAGCGCCAGGCCGTACCGCTGCTCCGTTCGGAGGCTCCGATCGTCGGTACCGGCCTCGAAGGCACCGTGGCGCGGGACTCCGGCGCGGTGGTTCTCTGCAAGCGCGGCGGCATCGTCGACGTGGTCGACGGCGAACGCATCATCGTGCGAGTGGAAGGTGAGGACATCGAGACCGGCGAGCAGAAGGAGTTCGGTGCGGACATCTACCAGCTCACCAAATTCCGGCGCTCCAACCAGAACACGTGCATCAACCAGCGTCCGGTCGTACAGCAGGGCATGCGGGTCAAGAAGGGCGACGTCCTCGCGGACGGGCCGTCGACGGACAACGGCGAGCTCGCTCTCGGCCGCAACGTCATGGTGGCCTTCATGCCGTGGCGCGGCTACAACTTCGAGGACGCGATCCTGATCTCCGAGAAGATGGTGAAGGAGGACTACTTCACCTCCATCCACATCGAGGAGTTCGAGATCGAGTCGCGTGACACGAAGCTCGGACCGGAAGAGATCACGCGCGACATCCCGAACGTCTCGGAGGCCGCGCTGAAGGATCTGGACGAAGCCGGCATCATCCGGATCGGCGCGACCGTGAAGGCGGGAGACATCCTGGTCGGCAAGGTGACGCCCAAGGGCGAGACCCAGCTGACGCCGGAGGAGAAGCTCCTGCGCGCGATCTTCGGCGAGAAGGCGGGTGACGTTCGCGACGCTTCGCTCAAGGTCCCTCCGGGGATCGAGGGGACGATCGTCGACGTCAAGACGTTCTCCCGCAAGGGGGTCGAGAAGGACCTTCGCGCCCAGGAGATCGAGAACCAGGAGATCGACCGGCTCGAGAAGAACGCCCGCGACGAGGTGCGGATTCTCTCCGAGGAGCGCAACAAGAAGATCAACGAGCTGCTCCTCGGTCAGACGGCGCTCGCGGCGATCAAGTCGCGCTCGGGCGAAGTGATCCTCGAGAAGGGACAGAAGATCCAGCGGACGACGCTGCAGTCGCTCTCCCGCCAGGAAGTTCTCCGGATCCAGCTCTCGGACAAGAAGCTGATCGAGAAGGTCGATCAGGTCTACCGCAAGACGGATTCGCACATCGAGATCCTCCACCGCGTGAACAAGCAGCGGATCGAGCTCCTGCAGAAGGGAGACGAGCTGCCGCCGGGAGTGATCAAGCTGGTCAAGGTCTACGTCGCCATGAAGCGCAAGCTGCAGGTGGGCGACAAGATGGCCGGCCGCCACGGCAACAAGGGCGTGATCTCGCGGATCCTGCCGGAGGAGGACATGCCGTACCTCCCAGACGGCAGGCCGGTAGAGATCGTCCTGAATCCGCTCGGCGTTCCGAGCCGCATGAACGTCGGGCAGATCCTCGAGACCCACCTCGGATGGGTCGGGCGGGCGCTCGGACTCGATTTCGCGACGCCGGTCTTCGACGGCTGCACCGAGGACGACATGCGGAGGCTCTTCGAGCAGGCCGGCCTCCACGAGTCGGGCAAGACCGTCCTGTTCGACGGCATGACCGGAGAGAGTTTCGAACAGCACGTCACGGTGGGCTACATCTACATGCTCAAGCTCTCCCACCTGGTCGACGACAAGATCCACGCTCGGTCGATCGGACCGTACTCGCTCATCACCCAGCAGCCGCTGGGCGGAAAGGCGCAGTTCGGAGGCCAGCGATTCGGAGAGATGGAAGTCTGGGCGCTGGAAGCCTACGGCGCGGCCTACACCCTGCAGGAGCTCCTGACCGTGAAGTCGGACGACGTCGAGGGCCGGAGCCGGGTGTACGAGGCGATCGTCAAGGGCGAGGTCCCGGAGGATCCGGGATTGCCGGAGTCGTTCAACGTGCTGGTGCGCGAACTCCAGAGCCTGTGCCTCGACGTCGAATTGTTGAAGATTTGAATCAGTTCAACTCCTGAGAACAAGGAGGAACGAACTTGCAACCTTTGCGAAGTTTCGACAAGCCGCGAGCGTTGAGGGACTTCAACGCCATCAAGATCTCGATCGCCTCGCCGGAGAAGATCCGGGCGTGGAGCCGCGGCGAAGTGACCAAGGCCGAGACGATCAACTACCGGACCTTCAAGCCGGAGCGCGACGGACTGTTCTGCGCCAAGATCTTCGGGCCGATCACCGACTGGGAGTGCCTCTGCGGCAAGTACAAGCGCATGAAGCACCGGGGCGTCGTCTGCGACAAGTGCGGCGTCGAGGTCACCCGCTCGCGTGTCCGCCGCGAGCGCATGGGTCACATCGAGCTCGCCAGTCCGGTTTCGCACGTCTGGTTCTTCAAGGGCCTGCCGAGCCGGATCGGACACCTCCTCGACATCTCGCTCCGCGATCTCGAGCGGATCCTCTATTTCGAGAGCTACGTCGTCATCGATCCGGGTGACACGGAGCTCAAGGAGAAGGAGCTCGTCTCCGAGGACCGCTTCCGCGAGCTGCGCACGCAGTACGGTGACGGCGCCTTCGTCGCCAAGATGGGCGCCGAGGCGATCAAGGAGCTCCTGCGCAGGATCGAAGTCGAAGAGCTGGGCGAGGAGCTGCGCGTCGTCATGCGCACGGAGACCAGCCAGATCCGGCGCCTGAAGGCGGCCAAGCGTCTCAAGGTGGTCGACGCTTTCCGTCGCTCCGGGCACCGCCCCGAGTGGATGATCCTCGACGTCCTGCCGGTCATTCCTCCGGAGCTCCGCCCCCTGGTGCCGCTCGACGGCGGCCGCTTCGCGACCTCGGATCTCAACGACCTCTACCGTCGCGTCATCAACCGCAACAACCGGCTGAAGAAGCTGCTCGAGCTGCGCGCTCCGGACGTGATCGTGCGCAACGAGAAGCGGATGCTGCAGGAGGCGGTCGACGCGCTGTTCGACAACGGTCGACGGGGTCGGGTCCTGAAGGGCTCGAACAACCGTCCGCTGAAGTCGCTCTCGGACACGCTCAAGGGCAAGCAGGGTCGTTTCCGGCAGAACCTCCTCGGCAAGCGCGTCGACTACTCGGGCCGCTCGGTCATCGTCGTCGGGCCGGACCTCAGTCTGCGGGAGTGCGGTCTGCCGAAGAAGATGGCTCTGGAGCTCTTCAAGCCGTTCATCTACAACAAGCTCGAGCTCAAGGGCTTCGTCGGGACCATCAAGGCCGCGAAGGAGATGGTCGAGCGCGAGGAGGACGTGGTGTGGGATGCCCTCGAAGAGGTCATCCGCGATCACCCGGTGCTGCTCAATCGTGCGCCCACGCTCCACCGCCTCGGCATCCAGGCGTTCCAGCCGAAGCTGATCGAGGGCAAGGCGATCCAGATCCATCCGCTCGTCTGCGCGGCGTTCAACGCCGACTTCGACGGCGACCAGATGGCGGTGCACGTTCCGCTCTCGCCGAAGGCGCAGATCGAGAGCCACGTCCTGATGCTGGCGGCGAACAACATCCTGTCTCCGGCCCACGGACGGCCGCTCGCGGTGCCGTCGCAGGATCTGGTGCTCGGGGGCTACTACCTCACGATGGTCAAGAAGGACGCGCTCGGGGAAGGCAAGACGTTCCCGGACTTCGATGCCGTTCTGCTCGCCTACCACGAGGGAATCGTCGAGACCCACAGTGCGGTCCGCGTGCGCTACTCGGGTGAGTACATCAACCTCGACACACAGTACGACAATCAGGACGTGCTGCACTCCGAGGTGGAGGTGCTCGACGGCCAGCTGATCGACACCACGGTCGGACGCGTCATCCTGAACATGCATCTTCCGGCCGAGATTCCGTTCGTCAACGGTCTGCTGAAGAAGCGCGGCCTCCAAGATCTGGTCGGCTTCTGCTTCGTGAAGCACGGCAACGACCTGACGGTCCGGATGCTCGACGACCTGAAGAAGATCACCTTCGCCTACGCGACCCGCGCGGGGATCTCGATCGGCGTCGAGGACATGGTCATCCCGAAGAACAAGGAAGACCTGCTCGATCAGGCGCGCAAGGAGGTTCTCGAGATCGAGAACCAGCGTTCCGCCGGCGTCATCACCCAGGGCGAGCGCCACAACAAGATCATCGACATCTGGCACCGCGTGACCGAGAAGGTGTCGGAAGAGATGTTCCGCGAGATGAAGCAGGTCGAAAAGGCCCGGAACGAGTTCAACCCGATCAACATGATGGCGGACTCGGGAGCCCGAGGCTCGCGTGAGCAGGTGCGGCAGCTCGCCGGAATGCGCGGACTGATGTCCAAGCCCTCGGGCGAGGTGATCGAGACGCCGATCACGGCGAACTTCCGCGAGGGTCTGTCGGTCCTCCAGTACTTCATCTCGACCCACGGCGCCCGCAAGGGCCTGGCGGATACGGCGCTCAAGACGGCCGACTCGGGATACCTGACGCGCCGTCTCGTCGACGTCGCCCAGGACGTGATCATCAACGAGGAGGACTGCGGAACGATCGACGGAATCCACGTCTCGGCGATCATGGAGGGTGGAGAGATCCTCGAAGCGCTGCGCGACCGTATCGTGGGGCGCGTCAGCCAGGAGGACATCTACGATCCGATGACCGGCGACGTCCTGATCTCCGTCGGCCAAGAGATCTCGGAGCCGCTCGCCAACGCGATTCAGGGTGCCGGTATCGAGCGGGTGAAGATCCGCTCGGTGCTCACCTGCGAGACGCGTCGCGGAGTCTGCATCGCCTGCTACGGCCGGAACCTGGCGACCGGACGGAGCGTCGAGATCGGCGAGGCCGTGGGTGTGATCGCGGCGCAGTCGATCGGCGAGCCGGGTACCCAGCTCACGATGCGTACGTTCCACTACGGCGGTACGGCTTCGCGCGTCTCGGAGCAGTCGAAGCACGAGGCCAAGAACCCGGGCGTCGTCCGGTTCCTGAACGTGGTCACGGTCGAGTCGAAGGGCGGCGACCTGGTCGTTGTCAATCGCAACGGCAAGCTCCTGATCGTCGACTCGATGGGTCGCGAAAAAGAGCGCTACGCGCTGGCCTACGGCTCGCGGATGCACGTGCACGAGGGCCAGGAGGTGGAGCCCGGTGCCGCGCTCGTCGAGTGGGACCCGTTCACCTCGTCGATCCTCTCGGAGATCGGCGGCTCGATCGAGTTCCGCGACATCGTCGAGGGCGAGAACGTCCGCGAAGAGACGGACAAGGTCACGGGTCTCTCGCAGAGGATCATCGTCGAGGCCTCGGCCACCGAGAAGCGGATTCCCGCGATCGTGGTGCGGGGCAAGTCGGTCGAGCGGCGCTACATCCTGCCTTCCGGATCACACCTGATGGTGAGTGACGGAGCAAAAGTGGCGCCGGGAGACGTGCTGGTCAAGATCCCGCGCGCCGAAGCGGCGAAGACCAAGGACATCACCGGCGGTCTTCCCCGCGTCGTCGAGCTCTTCGAGGCCCGCAATCCGAAGGAGCCGGCGATCATCACCGAAGTGGACGGCGTCGTGCGGCTCGGCGAGATCCACAAGGGGATGCGCCGCGTCACCGTCGAAGCGGACGGTGCGGAGAGCCGGGAGTACCTCGTGCCGCGGTCGGTCCACGTCAACGTTCAGGACGGCGAGCGCATCCACGCCGGAGACCCGCTGATCGACGGTCCGATCAACCCGCACGACGTCCTCCAGGTGCTGGGTGAAAAGGAGCTGCAGCGCTACATGACCGACAAGATCCAGGAGGTCTACCGGTCCCAGAGCGTGCAGATCAACGACAAGCACATCGAGGTCATCGTCCGTCAGATGATGCGGTCGGTGAAGATCGAGGAGGTCGGTGACACCGAGTTCCTGGTCGACGAGCAGGTGGACCGGTGGCGCTTCCAGGAGGAGAACGACCGCGTCCTGGCCGCCGGAGGGCGGCCCGCGATCGGCCGGCCGCTGCTCCTGGGAATCACCAAGGCGAGCCTTTCGACCGACAGCTTCATCTCGGCCGCCAGCTTCCAGGAGACGACCCGCGTGCTGACCGAGGCTGCGATCTCGGGTCGGGTCGACTACCTGCGTGGTCTCAAGGAGAACGTGATCGTGGGGCGCCTGATCCCCGCCGGCACGGGAATGCAGCCGTACCACGACTTCCACATCGCGGAGGATCTGCCGGCGGCGCCCCCGGAGGTCGAGGAGGAGATGTACTTCGACTTCGGAGACGACGAGATCCGGACGCTGCCGCAGGAAGCGGTCGAAGCCGAGTAGGCGTAAAAAAGGCAGAGTTTCCGCCCGAGCGGGGGACAGCTTGACCCCGGCCGGGCGGAGTGGTACCTTTCGCGTCCCCCCGCTGTAGTCCCCAGGACCAGTCGGGCAGTACGCAGCATGATCATCGGCCGCGATGTGCGCGGTCCGGGGTCTGCGTGGGACGAAGAACGTAGCCGTTCAGGAGTTTTCCGGAATGCCGACGATTCACCAACTCGTACGTCAGGGGCGTCAGCGACAGCTGAGCAAGACGAAGAGTCCCGCCCTGCAGAGCGCGCCGCAGCGGCGCGGTGTCTGTGTGCGCGTCTACACACAGACCCCCAAGAAGCCGAACTCGGCGCTGCGCAAGGTCGCGCGCGTCCGGCTGACCAACGGGATCGAAGTGACGACCTACATCCCCGGCGTCGGGCACAATCTTCAGGAACATTCGATCGTCCTCATTCGCGGCGGTCGCGTCAAGGATCTCCCCGGTGTCCGCTACCACGTGGTTCGAGGCACGCTGGATTCGGTCGGAGTGCAGAACCGTCGCCAGAGCCGGTCGAAGTACGGCGCGAAGCGGCCGAAGGCCTAACGGAGCCAGGGTATGCCGAGACGAAGAGAGATTCCCAAGCGGGACGTGCTTCCCGATCCGATTTACGGTTCGCAGCTGGTGACGAAGTTCGTGAACGTCGTCATGCGCGAAGGCAAGAAGACGGTGGCGGAACGGATCCTCTACGATGCGCTCGAGACGGTGAAGGAGCGCACGTCGGACGATCCGATCAAGGTGTTCAAGCGCGCCATCGAGAACGTCAAACCCGCGGTGGAAGTGAAATCGCGGCGCGTCGGCGGCTCGACCTACCAGGTCCCCGTCGAGGTGAATCCGAGCAGGAAGCTCGCGCTTTCGATCCGGTGGCTCATCCAGAGTGCCGAGAAGCGTGGCGAGAAGACGATGAAGGCGAAGCTGGCCGGCGAGCTCCTCGAAGCCGCCGACAGTCGCGGTGGTGCGATCAAGAAGAAGGAAGACACCCACCGCATGGCGGAGGCCAACAAGGCCTTCGCGCACTATCGCTGGTAGGCGAACGAAGCTAGAGCGGCGCGGCGTCCTCTCAGGCGCCACGTATGCCGCTTTCGATGGACGAGAACTCGAGCGTACCTTCGGGGCGCAAGGACTATGGCGAGACAAGTACCTCTGTCGATGACTCGCAATATCGGGATCATGGCTCACATTGATGCCGGTAAGACGACGACCACCGAGCGGATCCTTTTCTACACCGGGGTCAACTACAAGATCGGTGAAGTGCACGAAGGCACGGCTACGATGGACTGGATGGTCCAGGAGCAGGAGCGCGGCATCACGATCACCGCCGCAGCGACCACCTGCTTCTGGAACAAATTCCGGATCAACATCATCGACACCCCGGGCCACGTGGACTTCACTGCCGAGGTCGAGCGCTCGCTTCGCGTGCTCGACGGTGCCGTGGCCGTGTTCGACGCCGTCGCAGGTGTCGAGCCGCAGTCGGAGACCGTCTGGCGGCAGGCGGACCGCTACCGGGTCCCGCGCATCGCATTCGTCAACAAGATGGATCGCACGGGGGCCGACTTCGATCGCTGCGTCTCCATGATGCGCTCGCGACTCAATGCGTCGCCGGTCGTGATCCAGTTCCCCTGGGGGCGTGAAGAGAATCTGAAGGGAATCATCGACCTCGTCCGCATGCAGGGAATCGCCTACAAGGACGAAACGATGGGTGCCGACTACCAGCTGGTCGACATCCCCGAGGAGTACCGCGAGCGGGCTCTCGAGATGCGCGAGAAGATGGTCGAGGCGATCGCGGAGACCGACGACAAGCTGCTCGAGAAGTATCTTTCCGGCGAGGAGATCTCGAACGACGAGCTCAAGGACGCCCTGCGCCGGGCGACGATCGCCAACCGGCTGCAGCCGGTGATCTGCGGCAGCGCCTTCAAGAACAAGGGTGTCCAGCCGCTGCTCGACGCCGTGGTCGACTACCTTCCGTCGCCGGAGGACGTCCCGCCGGTCCAGGGTCTCGAACCCGGGACGGAGAACGCGATGGAACGCACGGCGGATGACAAGGGGCCGTTCGCGGGTCTGGTGTTCAAGATCATGACCGACCCGTTCGTGGGTCAGCTGGCCTTCTTCCGCGTCTACTCCGGACACGTCGATTCCGGGTCGAGCATCCTGAATGCGACCAAGGATTCCAAGGAGCGCATCGGCCGGCTGCTCAAGATGCACGCCAACAAGCGGGAAGAGATCTCCGAGGTCTGGGCCGGAGACATCGCGGCCGCGGTCGGCCTGAAGAACGTCACCACCGGCGACACGATCTGCGATCCGGCGCATGCCGTGATCCTCGAGGCGATGAACTTCCCGGAGCCCGTGATCTCGGTCTCGATCGAGCCAAAGACCAAGGTGGACCAGGAGAAGCTGGGCCTGGCGCTCGGCAAGCTGATGCAGGAGGACCCGACGTTCAAGGTCCACACGGATCCCGACACCGCGCAGACGCTGATCTCGGGAATGGGCGAGCTCCACCTCGAGATCATCGTCGACCGCCTGATCCGCGAGTTCAACGTCGGAGCCAACGTCGGCAAGCCGCAGGTCGCCTACAAGGAGACCATCACCGAAGAGGCGATGGGCGAGGGCAAGTTCGTGCGGCAGACCGGCGGCCGCGGTCAGTACGGTCACGCCAAGATCAAGCTCCGTCCCACGGCCGAGGCGGATTTCGTCTTCAACAACGAGATCGTCGGTGGCGTCATCCCTCGCGAGTTCATCAAGCCGATCGAGCAGGGGATCCGGGAGCAGCTCGAGAGCGGGCCGCTCGCTGGCTATCCGATCTCCGGTGTCGAAGTCGACCTCTACGACGGCAGCTTCCACGACGTCGACTCGTCCGAGATCGCGTTCAAGATCGCCGGCTCGATGGCATTCCAGGATGCGTCGAAGAAGGCGAAGCCGGTGCTGCTCGAGCCGATCATGGCGGTCGAGGTGGTCACACCCGAGGAGTACATGGGCGAGATCATCGGCGACCTCACCTCGCGGCGCGGACGCGTGCAGCACATGGAACCGCGCGGACACGTCCAGGTGATCGCCTGTCGTGTGCCGCTTTCCGAGATGTTCGGCTACGCGACGGACGTGCGATCGATGTCGCAGGGACGCGCGAGCTACACGATGCAGTTCGCCTCCTACGAGCAGGCTCCCAAGAACGTCAGCGAAGAGATCGTCGCCAAGGCTGCCGGCTGAGGCCGGTGAGATAGCGACGGAACGGAGAGGAAGCCATGGCGAAGGAAAAGTTTGATCGTACGAAGCCGCACGTGAACGTTGGGACGATCGGTCACGTGGACCATGGGAAGACGACGCTGACGGCGGCGTTGACGAAGGTTGCCGCGGACAAGGGTTGGGCGAAGTTCGTGCCTTACGACGAAGTGGCGAAGGCGTCGGAGAGCCAGGGCCGCCGCGACCCCACGAAGATTCTGACGATCGCGACGTCGCACGTGGAGTACGCGACGGAGAACCGTCACTACGCTCACGTCGACTGCCCTGGTCACGCGGACTACGTGAAGAACATGATCACCGGCGCGGCGCAGATGGACGGCGCGATCCTGGTGGTTTCGGCGGTGGACGGTCCGATGCCGCAGACTCGCGAGCACATTCTTCTGGCTCGCCAGGTGGGCGTTCCGTACATCGTGGTGTTCCTGAACAAGTGCGACGTGGTCGACGATCCGGAGCTTCTGGATCTGGTCGAGCTCGAGGTGCGTGACCTGCTGACGCAGTACCAGTTCCCGGGCGACGAGACGCCGGTGGTGCGCGGGGCGGCGATCAAGGCGCTGACGGGCGAGGATTCTCCTCTGGGCGAGGCGGCGATTCTGGAGCTTTACAAGGCTCTGGACTCGTACATTCCGCTTCCGGAGCGCGACGTGGACAAGGCGTTCCTGATGCCGATCGAGGACATCTTCTCGATTTCGGGTCGCGGCACGGTGGTGACGGGCCGTATCGAGCGCGGCGTCGTGAAGGTGGGCGACGAGATCGAGATCGTGGGTATCCGTCCGACGCAGAAGACGACGGTGACGGGTGTCGAGATGTTCCGCAAGCTGCTGGACCGTGGCGAGGCGGGCGACAACGTGGGCGTTCTGCTGCGCGGCACGAAGAAGGAAGAGGTGGAGCGCGGTCAGGTGCTGGCGAAGCCGGGCTCGATCACTCCGCACACGGTGTTCAAGGGTGAGGTGTACGTGCTGACGAAGGACGAGGGCGGTCGTCACACGCCGTTCTTCAACGGTTACCGTCCGCAGTTCTACTTCCGCACGACGGACGTGACGGGCGTGGGAACGCTGCCGGAAGGCACGGAGATGGTGATGCCGGGCGACAACGTGAACCTGTCGATCGAGCTCATCGCGCCGATCGCGCTGGAGAAGGGCGTGCGCTTCGCGATCCGCGAAGGTGGACGCACCATCGGCGCCGGTACCGTCACCGAAGTCGTGAAGTAGAGAAGGTTCGGAAGATCAGGGATTCAAGAGAGATCGGGTCAGGAGCCGGCCATGTTGAATGAAAAGATCAGAATCCGCCTCAAGGCGTTCGACTACCGCATACTGGATACGTCGACTTACGAGATCGTCGACACCGCGCGCCGGACCGGTGCGAGGGTGGTGGGGCCGATTCCGTTGCCGACTCACATCTCCCGTTACACGGTGAACCGCTCGCCGCACGTCGACAAGAAGTCGCGCGAGCAGTTCGAGATCCGTACCCACAAGCGGCTGCTCGACATCTACGAGCCGACGAGCGGGACGGTCGATGCGCTGATGAAGCTCGAGCTCCCGGCAGGAGTCGACGTCGAAATCAAGGCTTTCGGTAAGTAGAGCGGGACAGCGAGAGCGAAAGGGTCACGACATGGTAGGGATTCTTGGAAAGAAGCTGGGAATGACCCAGATCTTCACGGAAGACGGCGCCACCGTTCAGGTCACCGTCGTCCAGGCGGGGCCGTGCGTCGTCATGGCCCGCCGGACCGCGGAGAACGACGGCTACGACGCGGTCCAGCTCGGCCTGATCGAGGCGAAGCCGCCGCGCACGGTGACGAAGGCTCAGCAGGGGCACTTCAAGAAGGCCGGGGCGACTCCCGTGCGGAAGCTTGCCGAGTTCGAGATCGAAGAGGGTGAATCCTGGGCCGCCGGTGACCAGGTCAAGGTCTCCATGTTCCAGGAGCAGGAATACGTCGACGTCGTCGGCACGGGCAAGGGCAAGGGTTTCCAGGGTGTGATGAAGCGCCACAACTTCCGTGGCGGCCGGGCGAGCCACGGCTCGATGTTCCACCGTGCCCCGGGATCGATCGGCGGCTCGTCGTTTCCGTCGCGCGTCTATCCCGGCATGAAGGGTACGGGGCGCCTCGGCGGCAAGCGCATCACGATGAAGAACCTGCTCGTCGTCAAGGTCGACGAGGAGAAGAACCTGATCTATCTCCGCGGCTCGGTGCCGGGTGCGGAGAACGGGTACGTGGCGCTGAAGCGCGCCAAGCGCGGTTAGGCGAGAGGTTTTTCAGAGATGAAGATCACAGTCAGGAATCTTGAGAACAAGAAAGTGCGGGAGCTCGATCTCCCCGAGGAGATCTTCTCCTACCCGTACAAGCAGCACCTGATCCACCTCGCGGTGCAGGCCTTCCTCGCCGGTCTGCGATCGGGCACCCACAAGACCAAGACCCGGAGCGAGGTCTCCGGTGCGGGGAAGAAGCTGTGGAAGCAGAAGGGCACCGGACGCGCCCGCGTGGGCAGCATCCGCAGCCCGCTGTGGCGCAAGGGTGGAACGGTGCACGGGCCGGTGCCGCGCGACTACTCGCAGGATCTGTCGGTGGGCGAGAAGAAGAACGCGCTCAAGTCCGCCCTGTCGCAGAAGGCGAAGGAGGAGAAGCTGATCGTCCTCGAGAATCTCGCTGTTCCCAGCGTCAAGACGCGGGAGCTCGCGGCGATCCTCGCCAAGGTCGGGGTCGAAGGGAAGGCCCTGCTCGTCGACGTCCGGGACAACGAAAACCTCACGCTCGCGTCGCGCAACAATCCGCGGCTGAAGGCAGTCGATGCGCTCGGAGTGAACGTCTACGACGTCGTCGACCGGCCGTTCGTCGTTCTGAGCGAGCAGGCGCTCGGTCGTCTCATGGAGGTGCTGGGAGCATGAGAATCCAGGACATCATTCGTCGCCCACTGATCACCGAGAAGTCCGGGCAGCTTCGCGAGGCGATGAACATCGTCGCGTTCGAGGTCGACAGCCGGGCGAACAAGATCGAGATCCGCCGTGCGGTGGAGACTCAGTTCAAAGTGAAGGTCGCGGAAGTCCGCGTCGCCAACATGCACGGAAAGCTCCGTCGCCAGGGTCGCTTCGAGGGTCGCCGTCCGGACTGGAGAAAGGCTTTTGTTCGGCTGGCTCCCGGCGAGAAGATGATCGATTTCTTCGAAGGCGCATAAGAAAAAGGATCGCTGAAGATGGGTATTCGACAGCTACGACCCACGAACGCATCGAGCCGTTTCCAGACCTTTCCGGAGTTCTCGGAGGTCACGGTCGATCGTCCGCTGAAGGCGCTTACCAAGGGCAAGTCGGCCAGTGGTGGTCGCAACAACAAGGGCCACCTCACGAGCTGGTTCCGGGGCGGTGGCCACAAGCGCCGTTACCGGGTGATCGACTTCCGTCGCGACAAGCACGGGGTTCCGGGCGTCGTCGCGACGATCGAGTACGATCCCAATCGCTCCGCCCGGATCGCGCTGATCCACTATTCCGACGGCGAGAAGCGCTACATTCTGGCGCCGGAGGGCCTGAAGATCGGCTCGACGATCGTCGCGGGCGAGACGGCGGAGGTGAACGTCGGAAACGCCCTGCCGCTGCGGCTCATCCCGCTCGGTACCGTGATTCACAACATCGAGCTCAAGAAGGGCAAGGGCGGCCAGATGGTCCGGTCCGCCGGCGGCGGCGCGCAGCTGATGGCCAAGGAGGGCGACTACGCCCAGGTCAAGCTGCCTTCCGGCGAAGTGCGGAAGATCGCGATCGGTTGCTACGCGACGGTGGGACAGGTCGGCAACGGCGACCACGAGAACGTGTCGTACGGCAAGGCGGGGCGCAAGCGCTGGCTGGGCCGGAAGCCGCACAACCGGGGCGTGACGATGAACCCCGTCGATCATCCGATGGGCGGCGGCGAAGGAAAGACTTCCGGCGGTCGCCATCCCTGCACTCCCTGGGGCGTTCCGACGAAGGGCTACAAGACGAGAAACAACAAGCGGACGGACGGCATGATCGTTCGCCGTCGGAACAAGAAGTAGGAACGGAGAACTGCAATGTCACGTTCGCTAAAGAAGGGCTTCTTCGTCGATCAGCACCTGAGCGACAAGATCGTGGCGATGAACTCGAGCGGCGAGAAGCGGGTCATCAAGACCTGGTCCCGCCGGTCGACGGTCACGCCGGACATGGTGGGGCACACGCTGGCGGTACACAACGGGGCCAAGTTCATTCCGGTGTACGTCAGCGAGAACATGGTCGGTCACAAGCTCGGTGAGTTCGCCATGACGCGTACGTTCCGTGGACACAGCGGCAAGAAGGCGGCCGAACGGTCCGCTTCGCCGAAGCCGAAGGCCTGAGAGGGGGGCGAGAGATGGAAGTCACTGCACATCTGCGGCACCTCCAGGCGTCGGCCCAGAAGGTCCGGCTGGTCGTGGATCTCATCCGTGGCATGGACGTCGAAGAGGCGGCGGTCGTGCTCCGCACGACGAAGAAGTCCGCCGCCAAGCCGGTCGAGAAGCTGCTGCGGTCGGCCATCGCCAATGCGGAGAATCGCGACCAGAACGTCGACGTCGGCAAGCTCTACGTCAAGGAGATCTTCGTCGATGGCGGGCCGTCGTTGAAGCGCATCCAGGCCAACACGATGGGGCGGGCATTCCGGATCCTGAAGCGCCAGAGCCACGTGACCATCAAGCTCGACACTCGCAAAACTGCGCGGGGTGCGAAGGCAGCCGGCAAGGGAGGAAAGTAGTCGTGGGTCAGAAAACGCATCCTTACGGATTTCGGCTCGTCTACAACAAGACGTGGCACTCCCGCTGGTACGCGGAGAGCGACTATTCGACGCTGCTTCACTCGGATCTCAAGCTCCGCCGCGACCTCAAGGTGCGGCTCGGCCACGCGGGGGTGTCCGAGATCGACATCGAGCGCGCGGCGGACAAGCTCCGGGTGACCATTTACACGTCGCGTCCGGGAATCATCATCGGACGAAAGGGCGCCGAGGTCGACAAGCTGCGCGACGATCTCGCGAAGATGACGGGCCGCGAGGTCCACATCAACATCCAGGAGATCCAGCGCCCCGAGCTCGACGCGCAGCTGGTCGCCGAGTCGATCGCAGGTCAGCTCGAGCGCCGCGTCTCCTTCCGGCGCGCGATGAAGAAGGCGATGGAGTCGGCCTTCCGGTTCGGTGCCAAGGGCGTGAAGATCATGGTCGCCGGTCGGCTCGGCGGATCGGAGATCGCGCGCACCGAGTGGTACCAGGAGGGGCGGCTGCCGCTTCATACGCTCAAGGCGGACATCGACTTCGGCTTCGCCGAGGCGAGGACGACGTACGGCGTGATCGGCTGCAAGGTGTGGGTCTACAAGGGCGATCTCCTGAAGGAAAAGGGACGCCGGGCGACAGCCTGAGCCGTCGCGGGTCGATAGAGGAATCGAATCATGTTGATGCCAAAGAAGGTCAAGTTCCGGAAGCAGCATCGCGGACGCCGTGCTGGCAACGCCAAGGGCGGCGACTCGATCGCATTCGGTGATTTCGCACTCCAGGCCCTGGAAACGGGCTGGGTCACGGCTCGGCAGATCGAGTCGGGGCGTATCGCCATCAGCCGTCACATCAAGCGTGGCGGAAAGATGTGGATCCGGATCTTTCCGGACAAGCCCTACACCAAGAAGCCGCTCGAGACCCGAATGGGCAAGGGAAAGGGCAATCCGGAGGGTTGGGTGGCCGTGGTCAAGCCGGGACGGATCATGTTCGAGCTCGAGGGTGTCCCGAGCGACATCGCGCAGCAGGCCATGAAGCTCGCGGCCCACAAGTTCGGCATCCGGACGAGATTCGTCTCGCGACACAGCGAGCTCAGGTAGGCGGAGGCGGACGATGAAGATCCAGGAATTGCGTGAGAAGAGCGAAGCGGACCTCCGGGAGCGTGAGAAGGAGCTCGCCGAGCAGCTCTTCGCGCTGAGACTCCAGAGGGTGGTCGGCCAGCTCGAGAAGCCGGCCAAGATCCGAGCGGCCAAGCGCGAGCTCGCGCAGGTGCTGACCCTGCTCGGCCAGAAGCAGAAGGCGAGCTGAAGGTGGAGAACATGACCGAAGCTACGGAGAAGGCTCGCAGCAGACGGCAGGAGAAGGTCGGTGTCGTCGTGAGCAACAAGATGAACAAGACGGTGATCGTCGAGGTCGAGAAGACCATCACGCACCGTCTCTACCATCGCTACCAGAAGAAGACCTCTCGTTTCTATGCCCACGACGAGGCGAACGTCTGCGGCGTCGGCGACCGTGTCCTGCTCGTCGCGACGCGGCCGCTGTCCAAGCTGAAGCGCTGGTCGGTCCGTGAAGTTCTCGAGAAGGCCGGGGAGATCTAGTCATGATCCAGATGGGATCGATCCTCGAAGTTGCGGACAACTCGGGTGCCAAGAAGATCGCCTGCATCCACCTGAAGGGTGCGCTCGGACAGTACGGGCACCTCGGGGACATCATCACGGCATCCGTCAAGGAGGCGACTCCGGACGGAACCGTGAAGAAGGGTGCGGTCGTGAAGGCGGTGATCGTCCGGACGGTCCGTGCCGCGAAGCGCAAGGACGGCAGCTACATCCGCTTCGACACCAACGCCGCTGTCCTGATCAACGACCAGAAGGACCCCGTGGGAACGCGAGTCTTCGGGCCCGTCGCCCGCGAGCTGCGTGAGAAGCGGTTCATGAAGATCATCTCGCTTGCCCCGGAAGTGATCTGAGGGGCCGCGCGAGCGGAGACGAACGATGAAGAAGCCGAAGATCAAGAGGAACGACCAGGTCATCGTGATCGCGGGCAAGAGCCGCGGAGCGAAGGGCAAGGTCCTGCGGGTGCTGCCGGGTCGCGACCTCGCAGTCGTCGAGCGCGTCAACATGGTGAAGCGTCACACCAAGCAGAACCCGCAGAAGGGGATTCAGGGCGGTGTTCTCGAGAAGGAGGCGCCGATCCGGATCTCGAATCTCATGCTTGTCGATCCCAACAGCGGCAAGCCGACCCGTGTCGGACGCAAGCGCCTTGCGGATGGATCAGCGGTTCGCGTCGCCAAGAAGAGCGGCGCCACGCTCAGCTAGGAGTCAGGCGAACATGGCCACGAGTACCGAAAAGACTGGAGCGAAGTCGACGGCCTACGTGCCGCGACTGCGCGCGCAGTACCGCGACGAGGTCGTTCCGAAGCTCCGCAAGGAGTTCGGGATCGAGAACCTCATGGCCGTACCGCGTCTCGAGAAGATCGTCGTCAACATGGGACTGGGAGAGGCGATCCAGAACATCAAGATCCTGGACGACGGCGTTGCCGAGCTGGCGGCCATCGCCGGTCAGAAGCCCTCCGTCCGCCGTTCCCGCAAGTCGATCGCTACCTTCAAGCTGCGCGAGGGTATGCCGATCGGCTGCAGCGTGACGCTGCGCGGCGACCGGATGTGGGACTTCATGGATCGGTTCGTGTCGATCGCGCTGCCCCGGGTGCGCGACTTCCGCGGGATTCCGACGAAGAGCTTCGACGGCCGCGGCAACTACACGATCGGCATTCGCGATCACCTGATCTTTCAGGAGATCGATCACAACAAAGTCGAGCGGCCGAAGGGGATGAACATCACCTTCGTGACGACGGCGGAGAACGACGAGCAGGCGCTGCATCTTCTGCGCGGCCTCGGCGTTCCGTTCGCCCGAAACTAGGACCGGAGGAAACGTGGCGACCGACGCGAGAATGGCCAAGACGAGGATGGAGCTGAAGTTCAACAAGCTCCGGCAGAGGAATCGTTGCAAGCGGTGTGGCCGGCCGCGCAGCTTCATGCGCAAGTTCGGGCTTTGTCGAATCTGTTTCCGGGATCTCGCTCGTCAGGGCTATCTCCCGGGTGTGATCAAGGCTAGTTGGTAAGGAGAGACATATGAGCAACATGGATCCGGTTTCGGATCTCCTCGCGAGAATTCGAAACGCCCATCTGGCCAAGCACGATCGGGTCGATACTCCGACTTCGCGCCTCAAGGCCGAGATCTGCCGGATCTTGAAGGAAGAAGGCTTCATCCGGAACTACAGGCTGCTCGACGGGCAGCCGGTGTCGGTCCTCCGGATCTTCCTCGAGTACGATGACGCGGGTTCGCCCGCGATCAGTCACCTGCAGCGCATCAGCAAGCCTGGGCGTCGCGTCTACCGCGGTGCCGACGACATCCGTCCGGTACTGAACGGACGCGGTCTCGGTGTCATCTCCACCAACCAGGGGTTGCTCTCCGACAAGCAGGCGCGTGAGCGCCGGCTCGGTGGAGAAGTCCTCTGCGAGGTCTGGTAAGAAAGGTCGGAAGTCATGTCGCGAGTCGGAAGAAGTCCCATCGAAGTTCCGAGCGGAGTGAAGGTCGCCGTCGCCAACGGCAACTTCACCGCCGAAGGCCCGAAGGGAAAGGTCTCTCAGGCGCTGCTCGACGGTTTTCCGGTCAAGATCGACGGCGGGGTGATCACCGTCGAGCGCTCCGGCGACACCGGACCCGAGCGGGCCAAGCACGGCCTGATGCGGGCTCTCCTCGCGAATGCCGTCCGCGGCGTACACGAGGGGTTCAGCCAGGGTCTCGAGATCATCGGCGTCGGTTACAAGGCAGAGGTGCGGGGTGACGAGATTCACTTCGCGCTCGGGTACTCGCATCCCGTGGTGTACAAGATTCCGGCCGGGATCAAGGTGGAGATCGACAAGAACAACAAGATGACGGTGACCGGTGCCGATCGCCAGGTTCTGGGTCAGGTCTGTGCCGAGATCCGGCGGCTGCGGCCACCGGACCCGTACAAGGGCAAGGGAATCAAGTTCGCGAACGAAGTGATCCGGCGCAAGGTCGGCAAGGCTGGCGCCAAGTAAGGCTGCGCAGGGAAAGGCGAGAACATGTCGGATCTAGTCGGCAAGAAAGTCAATCAGAAGCGCACCCGCCGGAAGCGGGCGCATCAGCGCTCGCGGCAGCATTTGGCCGGGACGCCCGAGCGTCCGCGGCTCTCGGTGTTCAAGAGCTCGCGCTATGTCTACGCGCAGGTCATCAACGACCAGACCGGGCAGACCCTGGTCGCCGCCGCATCGCTCGAGCCGACCCTGAAGGGCCGGATCGGAGCCGGAGCGGCGACGAAGGCCGCGGCGAAGGCGGTGGGCGAAGCGGTCGCCGAGCGTGCGCTCGCGAAGGGGATCCAGAAGGTCGTGTTTGACCGTGGCGGATACGTGTACCACGGACGGGTGAAGGAGCTCGCCGAGGCGGCGCGCGCCAAGGGCCTGCAGTTTTAAGCCGCCAGCTTCCAAGGAGACGAGCGTTGGCCAGGGACTTCGAGCAGGAAAGCGAGTTTGTCGAGCAGGTCGTGCACATCAACCGCGTGACGAAGGTAGTCAAGGGCGGCAAGAACTTCTCGTTCTCCGCGCTCGTCGTGATCGGCGACGGCAGCGGACGAGTCGGATACGGTGCCGGGAAGGCGAAGGAAGTTCCGACGGCCATCCGCAAGGGGATCGAGGTCGCGAAGAAGAAGCTGATCCAGGTCCCGATGCGCGGCGGTACGATCCCGCACGAGGCGCTCGGAGAGTTCGGCGCCGGACGTGTGCTCATCAAGCCGGCTTCGGCCGGTACCGGTGTGATCGCCGGCGGCCCGGTTCGCGCGGTGATCGAAGCCGCGGGAATCCAGGACATCCTCACCAAGAGTCTCGGGTCTGCGAACCCGCACAACGTGGTGAAGGCGACGTTCGCGGCCCTGCTGCTGCTCCGCAAGGGAGAGCGGCAGGTGCCCGGTGCGGTGGCAGAAGCAGCATCCTGAGTTCGGGAATTCGGCGTCGTCAGAGAGGTAGCTGGGCATGAAAAAGAAGATGATTCGTATCCGTCAGGTCATGGGAACGATCGGAGCCAAAGAGACTCATCGCGAGGTGCTCCGTGGACTCGGATTGCGTCGTATCCGGCATGAGGTCGAGCGGGAGGATTCGCCGGCCGTGCGGGGGATGATCGCCAAGATTCCTTATCTAGTCGAAGTCGTCGAGGAGACGCGATGAAGCTGCACGATCTTTCCCCTGCACCGGGCAGCAAGCATTCCCGGAAGCGTGTCGGTCGAGGCCCCGGTTCCGGCCTCGGCAAGACCTCCGGACGTGGACACAAGGGTGGACAGTCGCGACGGGGCTACAGCGTCCGGCCCGGCTTCGAAGGCGGTCAGATGCCGCTGATCCGGCGGGTGCCGAAGCGCGGTTTCACCAACGAGTTCCGGGTCGAGTACGCCGTGGTCAACGTCTCGAGTCTGGCGGCGATCGGAAAGGTCGTGAATCCGGACGTCCTTCTCGAGCACGGGCTGGTCCATCGGGGGATGCCGGTCAAGATCCTCGGCAACGGCGAGATCGGCTCCGCCGTGACGGTGTCGGCGCACAAGTTCAGCAAGACGGCGCGGGAGAAGATCGAAGCGGCCGGAGGTCGCTGCGAGGAGCTCGCTTCGTGATCGAAAGCCTGCGCAATATCTTCGCGATTCCCGATCTCCGGAAGCGCCTCTACTTCACGTTCGGGTTGCTCGCGGTCTACCGCATCGGGTGTCACATTCCGACACCCGGCGTCGACCCGGTCGCGCTGATCGACTTCATGACGTCCGTCGAGAACACGTTTCTCGGCTTCGTGAACACCTTCACCGGCGGCAGCCTCGCCCGGGTAGCGGTCTTCGCGCTCGGCATCATGCCGTACATCACCGCGTCGATCGTCCTTCAGCTCCTGACCGTGGTCTGGCCCTATCTCGAGAAGCTCTCGAAGGAGGGTGAGCTCGGGCGGAAGAAGATCACCCAGTACACCCGCTACGGAACGGTTCTCGTCTCGATCATCCAGTCGACCGGAATCTCGCTCTTCCTGGAGAAGACGACGACCCCGGCGGGAGCGGCGCTGGTGCCGAATCCGGGCTGGCCCTTCCGCCTGCTGACGATTCTCACGCTGACGACCGGCTGCGCCTTCATCATGTGGCTCGGCGAGCAGATCAGTGAGCGCGGGATCGGCAACGGAATTTCGCTCATCATCTTCGCCGGCATCGTCGTCGGCCTGCCCCGCGCTGCCGCGGACACCATCGGCAAGATCCGTACGAACGAGATCTCGATCATCGGAATCCTCGTACTGATCGCCTTCATGGTGCTCGTCGTCGGGTTCATCGTCTACATGGAACGGGCGCAGAGGCGAATTCCCGTCCAGTATGCGAAGCGGATGGTCGGCCGCAAGGTGTACGGTGGTCAGAGCACCTATCTCCCGCTGCGGGTGAACACCGCCGGCGTGATTCCTGTGATTTTCGCCAGCTCCCTGATGGCACTCCCGGCGACGGCGGCGCAGATGTTCCAGGCGCCGTGGCTGCAGAAGGTCGCCGACCAGCTCGCCTGGGGACAGCCGCTGCACTATCTG
This sequence comes from Thermoanaerobaculia bacterium, assembly GCA_050186295.1. Lineage (GTDB taxonomy): Bacteria > Acidobacteriota > Thermoanaerobaculia > Multivoradales > JAGPDF01 > JAGPDF01. The sequence goes on from JBFWYP010000013.1 coordinate 61,820, forward strand.
CTCTACGTGGTGGGGATCATCTTCTTCTGCTACTTCTACATCTCCATCATCTTCAATCCGACCGATCTCGCGGAGAACATGCGGAAGTACGGCAGCTTCATCCCCGGGATCCGCTCCGGCAAGCGGACGGCCGAGTACATCGACCGGATCCTGACGAGAATCTCGCTGGTGGGCGCCGCCTACCTCGCTCTGGTCGCCATCCTGCCGGACTTCCTGCTCAACGGAATCAAGGTGCAGAATCTGCCGTTCATCGGCCCGGCGATCGATCCCTACCTCCCGGGCTGGTTGACCCAGGGCCTGGGGATCAACTTCTACTTCGGCGGGACCTCCCTCCTGATCGTTGTCGGAGTGGCGATGGACCTGCTGCAGCAGATCGAGAGCCAGCTGGTGATGCGCAACTACGACGGCTTCCTGAAGCGGGGAAGGGTCAAGGGTCGCCGTGGCTAGGTCGACTGTTCGGGCCGTCCTGCTGGGGGCTCCCGGTAGCGGCAAGGGAACGCAGGCGGAGCTCCTCGCCCGTTCCCTCGAGATCCCCGCGATCTCGACCGGCGAGATGCTTCGCCTGGCGGTCAGCCAGGGGACCGAGCTCGGCGACCGGGTCAAGGGCACGATGGCCTCGGGCGGCCTCGTGGACGACGGACTCATGTCCGAGGTCGTGCGCGAGCGCCTCACGCTCGACGATGCCCGTGGTGGATTCCTCCTCGACGGCTATCCACGAACGATCCAGCAGGCTGCGACCCTGGATTCGCTGCTCGAGCGGGATGGCGGAGCGCTGAATGCGGTCGTCCTCCTCGAGGTTCCCGAGGGAGTCCTCGTGCGGCGGGCTGTGGCGAGGCGGCGTGCCGACGACCGCGAAGAGGTGGTGCGCGAGCGTCTCCGGGTCTATCACGAGAAGACCGAGCCCCTGGTGGAGCACTACGAGCGTCGCGGGCTGCTGCGACGGGTCGACGGCAATCGCGAGATCGGCGATGTCACGGCCGGTATCCTGGTCGCGCTGAGGGGCTGAGCCGGACCATGGTCCTCAAGACGAGCGGTGAGCTGGAGCTCATGGACGAGGCCAACAGGATCGTCCACCGGGTGCTGGACGGCCTGGCCGGCATGATGAAGCCCGGAATCACCACCCGGGAGCTCGACCGGTTCGCCGAGGATCTGATCCGTGGCGCCGGGGCGGTGCCGGCCTTCCTGCACTACAAGGGCTACCCGGCCACCCTGTGCACGTCGATCAACGAGGTCATCGTCCACGGCATCCCGGGCGAAACGGCCCTCCGGGAGGGCGACATCGTCGGGATTGATTGTGGGGTGGTGTTTAAGGGATACTATGGCGATGCTGCCCGGACCTACGCCGTGGGGCAGATCTCCCCGGCCGCCGAGCGGCTGATTCGGGTTACGAATCGGGCGCTCGAACTGGCGGTCGAACGAGTTCGCCCGAATGGACGGCTATCCGACATCGGACATGCGGTTCAGGAGTACGTGGAATCCGAGGGGTTCTCGGTGGTTCGGGATTTCGTCGGACACGGGATCGGAACCTCGCTGCACGAGGATCCACAGGTTCCGAACTACGGCGAGCCGGGTCGAGGGCCGAAGCTGAAGCCCGGGCTGGTCCTGGCGATCGAACCGATGGTGAACGCCGGTACGCCCGACGTGGAGGTGGACAGTGACGGATGGACCGCCCGCACCGCGGACGGTTCGCTGTCGGCGCACTTCGAGTACTCGGTGGCCGTCACGGAGGACGGGGCGCGCATCCTGGGCGTGGTGCCCGGCTGACACGCCGGATTTTCGGATCCGAGCGGCGAGGAGAGACAGAGCTTGTCGAAGGAAGAAGCGATCGAGGTCGAAGCGACGGTGATCGAGCCGTTGCCGAACGCCATGTTCAAAGTGGAGCTGGAGAACAAACATCAGGTCCTGGCGCACATTTCGGGAAAGATGCGGAAGCACTTCATCCGGATCCTCCCGGGCGACAAGGTTCTCGTCGAGTTGTCGCCGTACGACCTTTCTCGCGGTCGCATCGTCTACCGTCTGAAGTAGCGTGAGGTGTTGACATGAAAGTTCGCTCGTCAGTCCGTCGAATCTGTCCCAAGTGCAAGATCGTGCGCCGTGAAGGAGTCGTGCGCGTGATCTGCTCCAATCCGAAACACAAGCAGCGGCAAGGCTGAGGGGCGCGCGATGGCACGTATCGCAGGAGTCGATCTTCCGCAGAACAAGCAGGTGTGGGTGGGGCTGACCTACATCCACGGGATCGGTACGACGCGCGCGAAGAAGATTCTCGCCGCCGCAGACGTTCCCGAGCTGACCAAGGTCCGGGATCTCTCCGAGGACGAAGCGCAGAGGATCCGGAAGATCATCCAGGACGAAGGCCGGGTGGAGGGCGACCTGCGCAAGGAGGTCTCCCAGAACATCAAGCGCCTCATGGAGATCGGCAGCTATCGCGGCATTCGTCACCGCCGTGGCCTGCCCGTCCGGGGACAGCGTTCCAACACGAATGCACGTACCCGCAAGGGACCGCGCAAGGCGACCGTCGCCGGCAAGAAGAAGCTCACCAAGAAGTAACGAGGACTCGAGATGGCCAAGGAATCAGCTGGCTCCGCCGCGGCGGGTGGCAAGGAAAAGAAGGGCTCCAAGCGGAAAGAGAAGCGTCTCGTGCCGCACGGCGTCGCGCACGTTCAGGCCTCTTTCAACAACACGATCGTCGCGATCTCCGATCCGGAAGGCAACGTGCTGACCTGGTCGTCCGCGGGCAGGATCGGTTTCAAGGGCTCGCGCAAGGGCACGCCGTTCGCGGCCCAGGTCGCTGCCCAGAGCGCAGGCAATCAGGCCAAGGACATGGGGATGCGGTCGGTGGACGTCGAAGTCCGCGGCCCCGGGTCGGGACGCGAATCCGCGATTCGCGCCCTGCAGGCGAGCGGCATCGACATCAAGTCGATCCGCGACGTGACGCCGATCCCGCACAACGGGTGCCGGCCGCGCAAGCGTCGCCGCGTCTGAGCAACGGAGCCGGATCGCGGAACAGCAGTGAAGGAAAGCCTCGGCTGGATGGGTGTGCTGTCACGGCCGCTGGGCGTCTTCCTTGAACAGGAGTCCCCGTAGCGTCGGGGAGAAGACGGGTACAGGGAGAATCGGATGGCTCGCTACACGGGTCCAGTCTGTCGGCTCTGCCGACGGGAAAAGATCAAGCTCTTTCTGAAGGGTGATCGCTGCTTCAAGGAGAAGTGCGCGATCGAGAAGCGCGCCTACCCGCCGGGCCAGCACGGCCAGCGCCGCGGGCGTCGCATGGTCGGTTACGGTCTCCAGCTTCGCGAGAAGCAGAAGGTCAAGCGCATCTACGGTGTTCTCGAGCGCCAGTTCCGCCTCTACTTCGCGGAAGCGGATCGCCGCAAGGGGATCACGGGCGAGAACCTCCTCGTGATGCTCGAGCGTCGCCTCGACAACGTCGTCTACAGCCTCGGATTCGCCTCTTCGCGATCGCAGGCGCGCCAGCTCGTGCGGCACGGTCACATTCTCGTCGACGGTCGCAAGACGACGATCCCGTCCTACCAGGTACGGGCCGGACAGAACATCGTCGTCAAGGAGGCGAGCCGGAAGAACGAGCTGATCCGGGCGAGCGTGGAATCGGCGACCGGCCGCGGTGTTCCTGAGTGGCTCTCTCTCGACTCGGAGAACTTCTCCGGCAAGGTCCAGTCGCTGCCGAGCCGCGAGGACATCAAGCTTCCGATCCAGGAGCAGCTGATCGTCGAGCTCTATAGCCGCTAACGCGGCGTGATTGACTCTCAAGGAGCGAACCTATGCTTTGGAAGGGATTCCAGCGCCCCAAGCGCGTTGATGTCGACAGTGAAACTCTCACCGGTACCTACGGCCTCTTCTCGGCTCAGCCGTTCGAGCGTGGCTTCGCCACGACGGTCGGAAACGCCCTGCGTCGCTGCCTCCTCTCGTCGATCGAGGGAGCCGCGATCACCTCGGTCCAGATCGAGGGCGTGCTGCACGAGTTCTCGTCGATCCCCGGCGTCAAGGAGGACGTGACGAACGTCGTCCTCAACCTGAAGCAGATTCCGGTCCGGCTGCACACGGACGAGCCGCGGATCATCGAGATCGACGTCAAGGGTCCCCGGGACGTGAAGTCTTCCGATCTGATGGGCGACCCGCAGGTCGAGATCTGCGATCCCGACGTCCACATCGCCACCGTCAACGGGGAGGGCCGGCTGCGGATGAAGGTCCAGATCCGCAAGGGCCGTGGCTACGTCGTCGCCGAGAAGAACGCCGACGAGTCGCTGGGTCTCGGGTGGATTCCGCTCGACTCAACCCACAGCCCGGTGAAGCGGGTCACGTACAAGGTCGAGGCCGCCCGTCTGGGGCGCATGACCGACTACGAGAAGCTTACGATCGAGGTCTGGACGAACGCGACGGTCACTCCCGAGGAGTCTCTGTCGCTCGCGTCGACTCTCCTCAACGAGCATCTCGACATCTTCATCACCGCCGAGGAGACTCTGCGTGGCGAGGGTGCGGGTGCAGGTCTGGAGGCGAGCGGAGCGGATGCCGTCCTGGGCCGGAATCTCGAGGAGTTCGATCTCTCGGTTCGCACCGCGAACTGCCTCAAGAACGCCAGCATCCAGACGGTGCGCGACCTCGTGACCAAGTCGGAGAAGGAGATCCTTGAGATCAAGAACTTCGGCAAGAAGTCTCTCGAAGAGCTCCAGGAGCTGCTGGCGCGCCTCGGGTTGTCGTTCGGCATGGACGAGTCCGGCGGCGCGAGCCTCGGCGCATAAGGGGAACAAGAGATGCGGCACAATGCAGCAGGTAGGAAACTCGGTCGTACCACTCCCCATCGCCTGGCGATGTTCCGGAACCAGCTCGCTTCGCTGGTGACGTCGGAGCGGATCGTCACGACGATCTCGAAGGCGAAGGAGCTCCGGCCGCTCGCCGAGAAGGTGATCACCCAGGGCAAGCGGGGCACCGTTCACGCCCGCCGGCTCGTGGGACGCTGGATCCAGGATCGTGACTTGATCCAGAAGCTGTTCGACGAGATCGCACCCCGGTTCTCGACCCGCAACGGTGGCTACCTCCGGATCGTCAAGCTCGGCGCCCGTCAGGGCGACGGAGCCGAGATGGCGATCCTGGAGTTCGTCGACTTCGAGGTGAAGAAGAAGGCGACGGCGGGGCCTCCGGCCGAGGGCAAGGGCAAGAAGGCCAAGTCGGCCGGGGAAGCCTCGGAGCCAGCGGAAGAGAAGGCCGCCAAGCCCAAGAAGGAGAAGGCGGCCAAGGCGCCGGCGGCCAGGAAGGCCTCGGAGAAGAAGGCTTCGGCCAAGGCGGCTCCGAAGGCCAAGACCACGAAGGCTCCGGCGGCGGCCAAACGGACCTCCGCTCCGAAGAAGGTCGGCGGCGGCTGAAGTCGGATCTCAGGATCGAAGATCGAAAGGCCGGCGAGCGATCGCCGGCCTTTCTGTTTTCCGGGCGGAAGACCCGCCGCACCGACGCGTTTTCGGCGTCGCCCGATCAGACCCGTCGCAGGTACTTGTTCTCGCGGGTGTCGATCTCGACCTTGGTCCCGGCTTCGATGAAGGGCGGGATCTGCACGGTGAGTCCGGTCTCGGTCTTGGCCGGCTTGTAGGACGAGGACGCCGTCGCTCCCTTCATCCCCGGCTCGGTCTCGGTGACTTCGAGAACGACGGTGTTCGGAAGCTCGATACCGACCGCGTTGGCCTCGTAGAAGTCCACCTTGATGACACTGTTCGGCAGGAGGTAGAGGAGAGCGTCACCGAGGACCTCGTCGGCGAGGGCGACCTGTTCGTAGGTCTCCTGGCTCATGAAGTGGTGGCCCGAGGCGTCCGAGTAGAGATACTCCATCGGTACCGTGTCCAGGATCGCCCGCTCGACGCCCTCGGTCGAGGCGAAGCGATGTTCGAAGCTGTTCCCGGACTTCAGGTTCCGCATGCGGACCTGGACGAAGGCCCGGAGGTTCCCGGGGGTGCGGTGGGTCACGGACATGATCCTGCAAACGTCTCCGTTGTGCAGAATGCACATCCCGGAGCGGAGGGCGTTGGCCTGCATCAGTCGAACTCCTTGTCTGGTTTCACTCTTCGTGCTCTTCCTTCATGCGCTTCCTCGCTTCGGCGACGATCTTCTCCTGCACCTGGCGGGGAACTTCTTCGTAGTGCGAGAACTCCATGTGGAAACTGGACCTTCCCTGGGTCATGGCGCGGAGCGCCGGCGCGTAGTTGAGCATCTCCGCCATCGGCGCGGTCGCCTCGACGATCTGGACGCCGTTCTTCGAGTCCATTCCCTGGGGACGGCCGCGGCGGTGCGACAGGTCGCTCATGATGTCGCCCATGAACTCCTCGCTGGTGTGGATCTCGACCTTCATCACCGGCTCGAGGAGCGTGGGGTTGGCGCGCGCCATCGCGTCCTTGTAGGCGAGCGAGCCGGCGATCTTGAACGCCAGCTCGGAAGAGTCGACGTCGTGGAACTGGCCGTCGAGGAGACGGACGCGGAAGTCGACCATCGGACAGCCGGCGAGGAACCCGCGCATGCGCGCCTCCTGGATCCCCTTCTCGACCGCGGGCCGGTAGTTCTGGGGAATCGAGCCGCCGAAGATCTCGTCGACGAATTCGAACTCCTCGCCCCGGTTCATCGGTTCGATCTTGATGCGGCAGTCGGCGAACTGACCACGACCGCCGCTCTGCTTCTTGTGGCGGCCGTGTCCGTCCGCCGCCTTGGTGATCGTCTCGCGGTAGGGGACCTTCGGCGGATGGAGGATCACCTCGACGTTCGAGCGCCGCTTCATCCGGGCGAGCGTGATCTCGACGTGGAGCTGGCCGCTTCCGGAGAGCAGGAACTCGTGAGTCTGGGAATCCCTCCCTGCTCGCAGGCTGGGGTCCTCTTCGATCAGGCGCTGGAGCGCCTCGCCGATCTTCTCGTCGTCGCCCTTCGACTTGGGTTCGATCGCGAACGACATCGCCGGCTCCGGCGGCATCGGCCAGGCTGCGGACAGGATCTGCTCCTTCGCAGTCAGGGTATCTCCGGTCTGGGCGAGGCGGAACTTGGGAACGCCGCCGATGTCACCGGCGATGAGCTTCGGCGTCGCGCTGCCCTGCTTCCCCTGCAGGTGGACCAGGCCGTGGGCCTTCTCGGATTCCTCCGCCCGGACGTTCCAGAGCTGCGAGTCGTTCGCCAGCGTTCCGGAGATGACCCGGATCACCGAGAGCCTGCCGGTGAACGGATCGTTGAGAGTCTTGAAGACGAGACCGACGATCGGCTGATCGACCGCCGCTTCGAGGGCCACTTCGGTGCCATCGACGCGCCGAGCGGGGAAGGTCCTGTCGTCCGGCGCCGGCGCGAAGTCGACGACGAAGTCGAGCAGGGCGGAAGTTCCGACGAGATGGGCCGCCGAGCCGAGCGTCACGGGGAAGACCTTGCGCTCGAGGATCGCCTTCCTCAGGCCGGGCTTCAGTTCGTCCGCGGTGAGACTTCCTTCCTCGAAGAACTTCTCGAGCAGCTCCTCGTCCGCCTCGGCGATCGCCTCGATGAGGCGGACGCGCGCCTTCGCGGCAGCCTCGCGCAGCTCCTGCGGGACCTCCTCGACCTTCGCCTTGCCGCTGCCGTCGCGCTCGAACGTGTGCGCCTTCTCGTCGATGAGATCGATCACGCCGGAGAACGCCTTCTCTGCGCCGATCGGCAGCTGTACCGGCATCACCTGGCGACCGAAGGTCGACTGCAGGCTGTCCAGGGCGCGCTCGAAGTCGGCCCGCTCCCGGTCCATCTTGTGAAGGTGGAAGACAACGGGCAGCTCGAGCTCGGCGGCGGCCTCCCAGACCTTTTCCGTATTCACCTCGACACCGGCGACGGCGTTGACGGCGACGAGCGCGGCATCGGCGACGCGGAGGGCCGAGCGGGTCTCGGAGAAGAAGATGCCGTAGCCCGGACAGTCGATCAAATTGATCTTGTGCTGGTTCCAGGGCGCCCAACAGACACCGAGCCCGATCGAGATTCCGCGTTCGCTCTCCTCCGGGTCGAAGTCGGTCACCGTGTTGTGATCCTCGACGCGGAGGAAGCGGGGCGTCGCACCCGAGGTGAAGAGCAGGGAGCTCACCAGGGTCGTCTTGCCGGTATCGTTGTGACCGACGACTGCGAGGTTCCGGAGACGGGAAGGACTGTCCACCTGCATCGTGCGACCTCTCCTCTCGTGGGCGTTCGGACGGCTCTGGAAATATATCAAACCACTGGGCTTGTCCGATTCGCAGTGATCGGCGTGAGATTCGGGAGGAAGGCGGCCGACGGGGGAAAGCGGTCGGTTTGACCCACCCCACCGCCGCGCCTAGAATCACAGCTTCGGATACCGATGGAATGTCTATGACCTCGCCACAGAAGCTTGGACGCTACGAGGTCCTAGAGGAGATCGGCAAAGGCGCCATGGGAGTCGTCTATCTGGCGCGCGATCCACTGATCGGGCGTCAGGTGGCGCTCAAGACGTTCCGGGTCGGATTCTCGGCCAAAGACCAGGAGTTGCAGCAGTTCCGGAGCCGGTTCGTGCGCGAGGCACAGAGCGCCGGGATCCTCTCCCACCCGAACATCGTCACGATCCACGACGTGGTCGACGAGGGCGAGGACGGCGTCTGCTTCATCGCCATGGAGTTCGTCAAGGGAACGAATCTCAAGCAGTTGATGCAGCGGCCCGAGGCGATCTCGCGCGAGTTCGTCGTCGACGTCGTCTCGCAGATCGCCGAGGCTCTCGACTACGCCCATTCGCGCGGGGTCGTTCACCGCGACATCAAGCCGGCCAACATCCTCATCACCCAGGACAGCAAGGTCAAGATCACCGACTTCGGCATCGCCCGGCTCGATACTTCGAACCTGACGATGGAGGGACAGCTCCTCGGGACGCCGAACTACATGGCTCCCGAGCAGATCCAGGGGAAAGACGTCGACCACCGGGCCGACATCTTCTCGCTCGGCGTCGTCTTCTACGAGATGCTTACCCGGAAGAAGCCGTTCCAGGGCGAGAACCTGACAGCGGTGACCCACAAGATCGTCTACGAACCGTTCACCCCGCCGGAGGAGCTCGTCGCGGATCTTCCTCCCGCCCTCGCGGCCGTCCTCCGGCGCTGTCTCGAGAAGGACGCCAACCGCCGCTACCCGCGGGCAGCGGAGATCGCCGCCGAGCTGCGACGCGCGATCGAACCCGCACGTTCCGAATCGCCCGAGGACGACACGTCCGCGACGCAGGAGGTCGCCGAGGAGACGGTCGAGAAGACGGTGCAGCCGTCGGCGCCGGCCTACGTCGAGCCCCCGGCGGTTCGGGTTCCCGAGCCACCCAAGCCGGCGCCCACCGCTCCCCTGGCTGCCAGTTCGCCCGCTCCTGCGGCCACGCCGCCGGTCGCCGCGCCCTCGCCGGGTCCGTCGACCGTGACCTCGGTGCCGCCCGCCGCACCGCTGAGCGGTCCGATGCAGGTTTCGGCGGCGCTCAAGCGTCTGCGCAATCAGCGCCTGGTGCAGTACGGGTTGATGGGAGTGGCGGCACTCGCCGTCCTGTTGATCGCGGTTCTCTGGCTCACCGGGCGGACCGATCCCGGCGACGCGGGCTCCGCCGTCGTGGCACCGCCCTCCGGCAGCGAAGTGCAGGGTTTCGACCGCGCGATGCTCGAGGCTCGCCAGGCGATGGACCAGGGGGACCTCCAGATCGCGCTGCAGCGCGTCGCAGCGGCGGAGCAGATCCGGCCCGGCGAGCCTTCCGCCCGGGCCTTGCGAGAGGAGATCGATCGGGTGTCCCGCGATCTCGCGATCGCCGCGGAGCGCGAGCAGCGGGTCTCGGAGGGCCTGATCCTGGCGCGGGAGGAGTACTCGAAGCGGCACTACGAGGAGGCGATCACGGCTGCCCGGGTCGTTCTCGAGGCGGTTCCCGAGCATCCCGAGGCGGCCAAGCTCCTGGCGGATTCCGAGACCGGTCTCGCGCGGCAGAAGGAGCGCGAACGCTCCGCCAAGGCGACGGCGGCCGCGGCGGCCGCTGCCGCTCCGGTCGATCGGACGCCGCCACCGGCAACCGCGCCGCCACGCGTCGCCCCTCCACCGGCGCCGGTGGAGAAGGACGCCACTCTGTCCGTCGACTTCGCGTCCGACAGTTCCGAAGGGGTGCTGACGATCTATTCGGGCGAGCGGCAGATCCTGCGCGAGCCGTTCAAGTTCGTGCGCAAGACCGGCTTCCTGCGCAGCGAGAAGATCTCCGGCACGCTCGCCTTCGAGCGTACGGTTCCGGCAGGTGCGATCTCCCTGCGTGTCTACGTCTCGGTTCCCGGCAAGCCGACGCGCTCGATCGTCGTCGAGGGAAATCTCCTCGGCGGCTCGAATCAGACCCTCGAAGTCCGCGTCGACGGTGACGGCCGCGCCAGCGCGGCCCTCCGCTGAAGCAGCGCCGTCCCTTCAGAGCCGGTCGCTGGCCGGGTCCGGAGTCCGGATCTCGATCTCGCCGATCTCCTCGAGCTGACCGGCGATCGTCGCCGCCGGGCCGGCGGCGACCACGACGCTGCGCTCCGGATGGAGATGCGCAGCGGCCACCTGCCGGAGTCGGTCCGCATCGATCGTCCGGTATTCCTCCAGGACACGGGAGGCGTGGTCGAGCGGGAGCTCGTGCAGCGCGATGTCGCGCAGGCGTGCCGCCAGCGCCTCCACGGTCTGCAGACCGTACGGGAAGACCCCCAGGAGATAGTTCCGCGTCTCGTCGATCTCGACCGCTCGGATCGGTTCCTCGCGCAGGCGCCGGATTTCGTCGAGGGTCTCGCGCACGGCCACGCCGACGGCCTCGTTGGCGATCGCGCCGGACACCAGGAAGGGCCCTCTCCCCTTGCGGTCGACGAGGCGGCTGTGGACTCCGTACGTGATTCCACGTCGCTCACGCAGGTTGAGGTTGAGGCGGCTGGTGAACTTCCCCCCGAGAATCGCATTCAGGAAGCCGAGAGCCGTGCGGTCCGGGTCCCGGCGGGACACTCCTAGGTGGCCGACCCGGACCTCCGTCTGCGCGGCGTCCGGGCGATCGACGATCCGGACGACGACACCGTCCCGATCCGGTGCAGTGACCGGGGGAGAGTCGCGAGCCACCGACCGAGCGAGTCCCGGAGGAAGAGATCCGGTGACGAGGAGATCGGGCCGTCCGCCCAGATCTCCGGCGACCACCAGACGGGCAGCGACCTGTCGCAGACGCCGCTCGTGGAAGCCGACGACGTCGTCGCGGGAGATCGCGGCGAGGGAGGCGGAGCTGCCGATCGGCAGCTCTGCCAGGACCGTACCGGCGTAGATCGTCCGCGCGAAGAGCTCCTCTGCCAGGCTCGCGGGGGAGTCGAACCGGCGCGACAGCTCGGCGAGAGCCCGACGCCGGAGTCGCTCGAGCTCGCGCTCGGGAAAGGTCGGCTCGAGAGCGAGCTCGCCCAGCAGATCGAGGCCGAAGACGAGCTCGGAGGATGGCAGCGACAGGCGGATGGTGGCGGCATTCCAGCCCGCCGAGGTCGACAGGGCACCACCCCGGCGTTCGAGATCGGCCACCAGTTCGGGACCGCTGTGCCGTGCGGTCCCTTCATCGAGGAGGGAGGCGGTCAGCCGCGCGAGCCCGGCGCGGTCGGCCGGATTGCGGTCGCTCCCCCCGTCGGTGAGCAGCAGCTCGAGTTCGACCAGCGGAACGTCGGCGCGCGGGGCGAGGAAGACCTCGAGTCCCTGCGGATGTCGCTCCCGGCGGAATTCGGGCTGCGGTGTGATCCCCGGAATTCCGCCGGCTGGACGGCGGCTGCGATCGACGGTGCTCTTCATCGCGACTCCGGACGCACCACGAGCGTGACGGCGCGGTCCACACCCAGGCGTTCGACGGCGAACGACGCGACGCCGGACGGCTCGATCGCGGAGAGCGCGGCGGACTCGGTGAACGCTCGCTCCGGTTCGTCGAAGTAGGTCGTGTACTGCGAGAGCAGGTCGGCCCGATGTTCGAGCGACTGCAGCTCGGAGTGGACCGAGACCAGCGCGCGCCGCCGGGCCCGCTCGAGCTCTTCCTCGATCGTCCAGCGGAGTGCGTCACCGTTTCCGCCGGCGAGCCGATCCAGGTGCAGGCGGATCCGTTCCTCGAGACGCTCCGCTTCGATCCCCGGCCGCGCTGTTGCCACCAGGACCATGACTCCGACCTCCTCGGTGGGGTAGACGTACGCGGAGACGTCCTGGGCGAGCTCCTCCCGGACGACCAGGTCGTCGACCAGCGGGCTCGACTTGCCGTCGGCGAGCAGGCCCGCTGCCTGGAAGGCGGTCCACCAGTCCGGCAGTCCGAAGCGCTCGACGCGGAAGGCGAGATAGATCCGCGTCAGCTGGACGCGATCGGTGAGCTCGAGCCGGGAGGACTGGGCCAGGGCCGGCAGCGGGGCCCGGACCGGAGGCGGTGCCGGACCGCGGGGAATCTCGCCGAACCAGCGTTCGACTGCGGCGATCGTTGCGGCGGGATCGAAGTCTCCGGCGATCGAGAGCACGGCGTTCTCCGGCCCGTAGTAGCGGCGGAAGAAGCTCCGTACGTCCTCGAGTGAAGCGGCTTCGATGTCGGCCATCGTGCCGATGACCGGCCAGCGGTACGGGTGACCTTCCGGGAAGAGCGCTTCGAAGAGCAGCTCGGAGGCGCGCCCGTACGGCTGGTTGTCGACCCGTTGCCGGCGCTCGTTCATGACCACCTGTCGCTGCATCTCGAGCTTCTCCGAGCTCAGACCTTCGAGCAGGAAGCCCATGCGATCGGATTCCAGCCAGAGTCCGAGATCGAGTTCGTGCGCCGGAAGGGTTTCGTAGTAGTTCGTCCGGTCGTACCAGGTCGAGCCGTTCGCGACGCCGCCGACCGATTGCAGGTGACCGAAGTGGTCGTTGGTGCCGACGTGGGCGCTGCCCTGGAACAGCATGTGTTCGAAGAGGTGCGCGAATCCGGTGCGGCCGGGCGACTCGTTCTTCGAACCGACGCGGTACCAGAGATTGACGGAGACCAGCGGGAGCGTGTCGTCGCGGTGCAGAACGAGGCGCAATCCGTTCTCCAGCTGATGGCGCGAGATCGTGCGCCTGCCGTTGTCGAGGAGCGACATCCGCCAAGTAGATCAGAGCGCCTCGGGCGATCCGAAGATCACGCTTGACTTACGCCGCGTTACCGCCTACTCTTCACGCATGGCCTCCTATCTGACCGGGCGACAGAAAGAGATCCTGGAGTACATCGATTCGTTCCGCCGTCGTCGCGGCCTCGCTCCGACGCATCGCGAGATCTGCGAGCACTTCGGCTTCTCCTCCTACGGCACGGCCTACAAGCACCTGAAACTGCTGCAGCAGAAGGGGTTCCTCAAGCGGGACCGGCACCAGCGCCGGGGACTCGAGGTCGTCAACGAGGTCGAGAAAGAGTCGGTGTCGGGCCGGGAACTCCCGTTCCTTGGGAGGATCGCCGCCGGTCGGCCGATCGAGGCGGTCGCAGGCGACGAAACGCTGGCGGTTCCCGCGTCGCTCTTCGGCCCCCGGGTCGACGATCATTTCGTCCTGCGGGTGGCGGGTGAGTCGATGATCGGGGAGGGGATCCACGACGGCGACTGGGTCATCGTGGAGCGTCGCGACCGCGCCGATCCCGGGGAGATGGTCGTCGCCCTGCTCGAGGACGAAGCCACGCTCAAGCGGTTCTATCCCGAAGGGGCGATGGTCCGCCTCCAGCCCGCGAATCCGACGATGGAACCGATCTACGCGCCCGCCGCCGACCTGCGGATCCAGGGTGTCGTCGTCGGGCTGATGCGCCGCTACTGACCGGCCCTGGCCGATTTCCTGCCTCACGGCGGTTCGAGCGGAGTTGAGGCTAGAATGGCGGCTCCATGCGTCAGTTGGACAATCTGCTTCGCAAGATGACGGAGCGCGGGGCCTCGGATCTGCATCTCAAGCCGACCCGGGCGCCCCTCATCCGGGTGCACGGAAAACTCACGCCGCTGGAGGACGAGATCCTCAAGCCGGAAGAGATCCAGGCCATGATCGATTCGATCCTGGCTCCGCACCAGAAGAAGCGGCTGGAAGAGCGGATGTCGGTGGACCTCGGCTACGGCGTCCACGGACTGGCGCGATTCCGCAGCAACATCTATATCCAGCGTGGCACGATCGCGGCTGCCTTCCGGCGGATTCCGTACGAGATCCGCGACGTCGAAACCCTCAACCTGCCGTCGGTGCTGCTGGATTTCTGCGATCTGCCGATGGGTATGGTGCTGATCACGGGCCCGACGGGCAGCGGCAAGTCGACCTCGCTGGCAGCTCTGGTGAAGTACATCACCAGCCGTCGGCCGGTCCACATCGTGACGATCGAAGACCCGGTCGAGTTCCTGTTCACCGACGGGATCGCTTCGATCTCGCAGCGCGAAGTCGGCACCGACACGCCTTCGTTCCCGGAGGCGCTCCGCAACGTGATGCGTCAGGATCCCGACGTCATCATGGTCGGCGAAATGCGCGACCCGGAGACCATTTCCACGGTCATCACGGCGGCGGAAACCGGTCACCTCGTCTTCTCGACCCTGCACACGAACAGCTCCACGCAGACGGTCGACCGGATCCTCGATGCCTTCCCGGCCGACCAGCAGAACCAGGTCCGGGCGCAGGTGGCACAGGTCCTGAAAGGCGTGGTCTCGATGAAGCTGGTGGAGCGGGCGGACGGCTCCGGACTGGTGGCTGCCCTTGAGGTGCTCAAGTCGTCGCCCCGGGTCTCGCAGCTGATCGAGAAGGGGGAGACGGCCGCGCTCCTCGAAGAGGTCGAGTCGTCGGTCGGCTACTACCGGATGCAGTCGATGAACCAGTCGCTGCTGGCGCTGCTGGTTCACAGTGTCATCACCTACCAGGAAGCGATGAAGCAGAGCACCGACCCCGAAGATCTTTCGCTCAAGTTGCGCAAGATGTTTCCGCGGATCGAGGAGCGGGGAGGCGAAATGAATCCGTCGACAGCCGATTTTTCCGAAATCCTGATGCTGCAGCAGTACCGGAAGCTCTACGAGGAGCAGGAAGAGAAGACGAAGATCCGCATCGCCGAGAAGGACGAGCGGATCGGCGACCTCGAGACGGCGATCGGCATGCGGGACAACTCGCTGCGTGACATGGAGAAGCGGGTACAGGACGTCCAGCAGGAGATGGAGCGGATGAAGGGCGACTACAACCGCCTCCGTACCGAGGCGCAGGAAAAGATCGACAAGCTGATGGATCGCATCAAGGAGCTCAATCAGCGCCTCATGGGAAACGGCGAGCCGGACAAGAAGTCCGGCGTCTTCCGCTGACCCGGATCACCCGTCCCGCATCGCCAGCAGGAACTCCCGCGCCTCTTCCGGCGAACGGATCGCGCCCTCGATCTGCCTCGTCCGGATCCGGGCCAGGGCAGCGCCGACCTCCGGTCCGGGCCGAATCCCCAGCAGCTCCCGGACTTCGTTCCCGTCGAGCAGCAACGGCGGCCTGAGAATCGCCTCGAGCTCCGCGGGGGACAGTTCCGAGATCGCCGCGCTGACGGCATCCCAGCGACGCGGCGCGCCCGCCTCGACATCGAGGGCCCGTCCGAGGCGCAGGCCCTCTGTCCAGAGACTTCCTGCTGCGTGGAGCCAACTGCGGAGAGCGACCGGACCGTCCGGAGCCGAGAGGCCCGGCGCGAGGATCCGTTCCACGTCGCGGAAATCCGCCCGGGTGAGGAGCCCCTTCTCGAGCGCTGCGGAGAGCAGGCTTGCCTCCACAGCGGGAGGGTTGCCTCCGAGCGCAGCGAGGAACGCCCAGCGGAGGGCGAGCTCCGCGGGCTCGGTCCCTCGGGTCTCTTCGCCCACACGGTCGAGCGGCTCGTCCAGAGCCGTCACGGCTTCGGAGGCAGCGGCGAGGCGCCGCGCGACGCCCACTCCCGCCGGGGACAGCAGGATCGGCAGCAAGTCGAGCCGCAGGATCCAGGCGACGGCCGCACTCCAGGACGGGGAGCCGAGGATCTGCTCGAGCTCGCCGCGCAGGCGCTCGGACGGACAGCCCGGCAAGCGGTCGGCCGCCGACCGGGCCGCGGCCAGGGTCACCTGGTCGACGGTGAATCCGGTGAGCTCGAGAGCCAGCCGCGGAAGGCGCAGACAGCGCACGGGATCCTCGGTGAACACGGCCGGGCGCGTGGCGCGGAGCCGGCGACGTTCGAGATCCGCAAGACCTCCGGTCGGATCCCGGACCTCTCCGGACCGGAGGTCGAGAGCGAGCGCGTTGACGGTCAGGTCGCGACGCCATAGGTCAGCGTCGAGGGACGTCCCGTCGAGCTCCCAGAGGTCGATCGTAAGCCCGGAGCGCGTGAGCCGCCATGCTCGGTAGCGCCCGCCGCCGAGTCGCACCGTGTGAAGACCGAACCGGCGCGCGACGGAGTCCGCGATCGCTTCGCCCCCGGCCGCGACGATGAAGTCGAGGTCCGGAGCGGCGCGGCCGAGCGCGAGATCGCGCAGGGCACCGCCCGTGAGATGGGCCGGAGTCTCTCCCGCCTCCTCGCGAACGGCGGCGACCAGAGGATCGCCGAGAATGGCCGCGAAGGCCCGTCGCCGCTCTTCGATGTGCGCCATTTCGATTGCCTGACCCCAGCGACCCAGCTAGGATGCTGCCTGCGCATTATGGCTCTCTCGACAGACGAAGTCCTCCGTGTGGCGGCTCTCGCCCGTCTCGAGCTCTCGCCCGACGAGGTGCGACTCTTCACCGCCCAGCTCCGCCAGGTGGTCGAGTTCGTCGACCGGATGGGCCGGGGTGGATCCGGAAACGACCTCTCTACCGCCGATGGCACCCGCACGGCCGCCGACGTACCGCAGCCGGGGCTCGCGCTCGAGGTGTTCCTGGCGAACGCGCCCGAGCACCGGGGACCGTTTCTCGTGGTGCCGCGGATTCTCGATGCGGAAGCGCCTGCGGAAGACACCCGGCGCGATGGTTGAGTTCGCGCGCCTCGAAGCCGCCGCGATCGCGCCGCGGGTCGCTTCCGGCGAGTGGAGAGCTGCCGCAGTCATCGAGAGCAGTCTCGCCCGGATCGAGCAACGGGAACCGGACCTCGCCGCTTTCCTGGCGCTCGACCGGGAAGGGGCGAGAGCGCGGGCGGCCGAGCTGGATCGCCGACGCGACGCCGGGGAACGACTGGGTCGCCTCGCCGGCGTGCCGTTCGCCGTCAAGGACAATCTCGCGGTCGCCGGGCGGCCGCTCACCTGTGGCTCCCGCGCCCTCGCCGGCTTCGTCGCTCCCACGACGGCGACCGCCGTCGAGCGATGTCTCGCGGAGGATGCCGTCCTGGTCGGGCAGACCAACATGGACGAGTTCGCGATGGGCTCCTCCTGCGAGAACTCGGCGTTCCAGCGGACCCGCAACCCGTGGAACCGAGAGCGGGTGCCGGGCGGATCGAGTGGCGGTTCCGCCGCGATCGTCGCCGCCGGAGCGGTGCCTTTCGCGCTCGGCTCCGACACCGGCGGTTCGGTCCGGCAACCTGCCGCCTTCTGCGGCGTCGTCGGCCTCAAGCCCTCCTACGGCCGGATCTCGCGCAGCGGTCTGGTCGCGTTCGCTTCGTCGCTCGACCAGATCGGGACGATCACCCGCTCGGTCACGGACGCCGCGCTTCTCCTCGAGATCCTCGCCGGGGTCGACGAGCGGGATGCCACGACGGTCGATCTCCCCGTCCCGCCATTCGCCGAGCGGCTCGAAAGCGGACTCGGCGGGATCCGGATCGGCATCCTCGACGAGATCCGGGAGTCGCAGCTCGAGCCGGCCGCGCGCGAGATCTGGCGGAGCGCGGTGGCCCGGCTCGAGGGTCTCGGCGCGTCGATCCACCCGGTGTCGGTGCCAGGGCTCGAGAGCGCCATCGCGGCCTACTACGTGATCGCGACCGCCGAAGCATCGGCGAATCTCGCACGCTTCGACGGCATCCGCTACGGCGGTCGGGTCGCGGCGCCGACGCTCCGCGAAACCTACGCGAAGAGCCGCGGCGCCGGTTTCGGGTCCGAGGTCAAGCGCCGGATCATGCTCGGAACCCATGCTCTTTCGTCGGGCTACTACGAGGAGTACTACGGCCGCGCGCGGGACGTGGTGGCCAGTCTGCGCCGCGAATTCGATACCGCGTTCGAACGCGTCGACCTGATCGCCACGCCGACGACGCCGGGAACGGCGTTTCCGCTCGGGGACCGGGCGGCGGATCCGCTGGCGATGTACCTCTCCGACGTCTTCACCACGCCGGCGAACCTCGCCGCGCTTCCGGCCATCGCTCTGCCGTCAGGGCTCGACGCCGACGGTCTTCCGTTCTCGCTGCAGCTGATGGCCGATCGATTCCAGGAGGTTCCGATGCTGGCCGCCGCGCGGGCCTTCGAGCGCGACCTGGGCTTCGAGGTGCGACCGGCGCTCGAGGAGGCGAGCGACGCTGCCTGATCGCGCCGGCAGGGCCGCCCTCGCCGGAGGGATCGGGCGGTGGATTCTCGCCGCAGCGATGCTCGCGGCGACGGCCGGCGGCACCGCGGCGGGCGCCGCAGTGGAACGCGCGAAGGTCGCGCCGGGCCGCTACGCGCTGCTGGTCGACAAGCAGGAGATCTATCTCCAGGTCGCTCCGGAGGCAGGAGACGGGTGGCACGCCTTCGCGCGCCGCTGGACCGGCTCGCCGACGAACGCGACGGCGATCTCGAAAGCGAACCGGAACGCCCGGCGACCGCTCGCCGGCGTCAGTTACCGCATTCCATTCGACCTCCTCCTCGAGGACGTCAAGCTCGCGGTGGTGCGGGCGCTCTTTCCGAAGGATCAGTCCGGCGTCGACGGTTGGACGCACTGGACGCGCGGCGAATCGACGGACGAGGTGGCGCGTTGGTTCACGGGCGGCCGCGCGGCTGCGGTGAGCCTGCGCAAAACCCAGGGCCTGAAGTCGGGACGGCTTGCATCCGGGACCAGGGTGCTGGTGCCGAACGACCTGCTCGACGGCATCTTCCGCTACGTGCCACCGGCGATCCCGCCACCTGTTTCCGCCTCTGCCGGGGCAGCCGCGCCCACGGCGACCGGAGCTGCCTCCCGGCCGGCCATCGTCGCACCCGTCGCACCGGATTCGGCAGAGGCTCCGCTCGGCTCCCTGCTCGACTACGGCGAGGACGCGGGGGGAGGGTTCGCGATCTACCGGCTGCGCCCGGGCGAGGCGCTCTATTCGAGCGTGATCGTCCGCTTCACCGGACGTCTCGAGGCCGAAGACGTGAACGCGCTGGCGATGGACGTTGCCAGGCGGAGCGGGATCGTCGACGTCACCGACATCCCGATCGGCTTCCCGGTGAAAATCCCGCTCGACATCCTGCTGCCGGAGTTCCTGCCCGAGAAGGATCCGCGGCGCCTGGAGTACGAAGTCGAGCAGACCCTGGCGTCAGGCTACAAGAACGTCGTCGAGGCGCGCGGGCTGGAAGGCGTGACGGTCGTCATCGATCCCGGCCACGGAGGAGTCGATGTCGGTGCCTCGATGTCGGGCGTCTGGGAGAGCAACTACGTCTACGACATCGCCGTCCGCGTCAAGCGACGCCTCGAGCTCGACTCCAGGGCGAAGGTCCATCTGACGACGAGAGACGGAGCGGAATGGGCGATCCTCGATCGCGACGTCCTTCCGTACGCCCGAGGTCACGCGGTACTGACTCATCCGCCGTTCCCGATCACCGACACGATCATCGGTGTCAACCTGCGCTGGTATCTCGCCAACAGCATTCTGCGTCAGGTGAAGGAGAAGGGCGGCTCACCCGACCGCGTCGTGTTTCTCTCGATCCACGCCGACTCGCTGCATCCGTCGATCCGTGGCGCGACGATCTACGTCCCCGACTCGGCGGGTAGCGATGCGCCGTTCCGCAAGAGTGGTGCGGCCTTCACCTCGCGGAAAGAAGTGCGCGAGCAGCCGACGGTGTCGTTCTCCTCCAAGGAGCGGCAGCGCAGCGAGGGACTGTCGCGCGACCTGGCGGAGAACACGATTTCCGTCTTCCGGCGACGCGACCTCGCCGTCCATCCGTTCAAGCCCGTGCGGGACCGGATCTATCGCGGCAAGAGGGCCTGGGTCCCCGCGGTCCTGCGCTACAACGCGATCCCGGCGAAGATGCTGCTCGAAGTGTGCAATCTCGCCAACCCGGAGGATCGCAAGCTGCTCACGTCGCGTGCCTTCCGGGAGGAGATGGCGAAAGCCGTGGTCGAAGGGCTCCGCCGCTACTTCAAGGAGACCGGTTAGACGTCGTCGGCTGGGGCGATGGACCGGACGACGAACGATTCTTCGGCGATCGTGACCTCGTCGCCGATCTTGCGGCCGAGCAGCGCCTTCCCGAGTTCCGACTCGTAGGAAAGAATCCCCTCCTCCGGCTGGCTCTCCCAGGGACCCAGCACGGCGATCCGGCGCGACGAGGTCCCGTCGCTCTGAAGCTCGACGCGGCAGCCGATCCGCACCTCCGACAGGTCGAGGCCCGAGAAGTCGATCGGCCGGGCGCGGCCCAGGTCGCGGTGCAGCGCCGCGAGCCGGGCGTTCAGATACTCGTGGCGTTCCCTGGCCGACTTGTACTCGAAGTTCTCGCGCAGGTCGCCCATCGCGCGCGCCTCCTCTATCGCCTTGCGGTTCGCCGGGATCTCGACCTCGGTGAGCTGCTTGAGCTCGGCGCGCTTCCCTTCGATGGAGGAGGCGACGGCGTAGAGGGTTTCGTTCGATTCCTCGCGCAACGACGGAAAGCGCAGGAGGATCGCGTTCTTCAACGGCTCCTTGTGGAAGGTGTCGAGCGCGCTGCAGCGGGCGACCGCCTCCATGGCGGCGCCGGCCTGCTCCGGGGCAAGGTGGGAGAGCAACCTCGGGATCGTGCCGCCGGACTCGACCAGTGCCTTCAGCCGGGTGCGATAGGGCGCCAGGTCGGAGCTCGCGAGGGTGGTGAGGATCTGTTGCAGGAGTCGGAGCGCGAGCCGGTCGCGGATCGCCTCGTTGTCGGCGGCACGTTCCGCCAGCCAGACGAAAGCGGCGGGGGACTTCTTGGGCTTCGCGATCAGACTCTCGAGGAGCTTCTGGAGATCGTCCGGTGATTCCCGTTCGAGCCCTTCGGCGATCAGCGAAAGGACTCGCGGGTCGGCTTCGCGCTGGAAGTGGTCGAGGTGGATCGCCGGCCAGTCCTCGCGTCGCTCCTTGAGCATCGTCAGGGCTCTCTCGCGGAGCAGGCGGTCGTCGAGTCCGGAGAGCAGCTTGCGGATGGAGGCGAGACTGCCGAAGAGGTCGTCGATGCTCCAGCCGGCATCCGCCGGAAGGTGCCCGGAACGCTCGAGTGCGAACCAGGCCTGGAAGGCGAACGCGGGGTCGCTGTCGAGCAGCTCGCCTGCCGCCGACGCGATGGCTCCCGCCATCGACGTCGCGAAAGCCGCGTCGCGCGCGGCCTGCTTGCGGAAGATGTCGAGCTTCTGGGGCAGATCCGCGCGATCGAAGCTGCGGCGGATCGTCGTCAGGGCTCCGGCGCTCGAGCGCTCCCAGCTGTAGGTGTGGCGGCCGCCGCTCGAAGCGACGACCTGGGGATGCTTGCGTGCCGCGGCCCACCAGCTGCTCCACTCGCTCTCCGCGACGACGCCGGTGAGCATGTCGCGGATCTCGGCGCCGGTCAGGGGACGATCCGACGGCTCGAGCACGGCACGGAGGAGCTCCGCCGGCTGTTCCACCCGCAGCTTCGCCAGGCCCTCGGGGTCCTCGATCTTGCGCCGCAGGAGGTGGGCGGGTGGCAGGGGGGTCAGCATCTTCGCCGCGGCCCGGAAACCCACCGTCACGCCCTTGGCCTTCTCGAAGTCGATCTTCAGGGTTTCGAGGGGGAGATTGACTTCGACGACGCGGCCGACCCCCTGGCTGGTCATGGCGACGATCTCGCCGACGTCGTAGAGCAGGAGACTCTGCAGCCGATTGACCTGGTCCCAGAGCTTGGCGGGATCGTCGGTCGACTTGTGGAGGCCGACGTACTCGATCATGGCCTTCAGGTTCTGTTTTCCTGGCCACAGCTTTTCGAGCGTCGAGAGGACCGCCCGATGGAGCTTCCCCGGCTTGATCGCGAGTCCGTTGGCTTGGCGAAGGAGGTCGAGGCGCGTTTGCCAGAGCTCGCGATCCTCGAGCTCTCCATCGTAGAGCTCCAGCAGGGATCGCGCCCGCTCTTCCTCGCCGCCGGCGGCGAGCGGCAGGGCGAGCCCCAGGAAGTAGTCGACGTCTTCCGGTGTGGATTCGATCTCGGCGATCCAGTCGTCTTCCAGGTTCGCCGCACTGCCGAGCTCCCGGTATTCTTGAATCGTGCGCCTCGGCATAGACATACGAAGATAGCAGACGGACGACGGGAGATCGGCACCGGATGGCGGAAATCGAAGGCGGATTCGAGCTCGGATTGCGGCTGCGGGAGGCCGGCGAGGGGGAGCTCGAGGGGCTGGTGGACGAACATTTCGCGGAGATCGACCCGCCGATGACCCGTCACCTTTTCAGCAACCCGTTCCTCACGCGCCAGCTGATCGAACGGATCGCGGCGGCACCGCGACTCGTCTCCGCCTACGAAGTGCGGATCGAGATCGCACGGCACGGGAGAACCCCCCGGATCGTGGCGCTGCGTTTCGTGCCCGGTCTGCGCTGGCCCGATCTGATGCGGATCGGGCTCGACAGCCGGGTCCATCCGCTGGTCCGGAGGGCGGCCGAGAATCGCCTCGTCGAGCGCCTCCCCGGCCTCGCCGTCGGAGAGAAGATCGTTCTCGCCCGCGGCGGGAGTCAGGGTCTTCTGCGCGTCCTATGTACCGACCCGACTCCGCGCGTGATCGACGCCCTGCTGGAGAATCCGCGGCTCACGGAGGGGATCCTGGCCCCCCTGGTGGCGTCCGAAAGCACCGCTCCCGTCATCCTCGGCAAGATCGCGGCGCACCGGCGCTGGGGCGTCCGCTATCCGATCCGCCTGGCGCTCTGTCGCAACCCATCGACCCCCCTCGAGCGGGCCCTGGCGCTGCTCCCGATGCTCAAGAAGCGGGATCTCGAGGCGGTGGCGGGGGACCGGCGCCTGAAGCTCCCGGTGAGACGCCGTGCGGAGCTGCTGACGAGGGGCTGAACGTGGCGCGTTCATTTGACCGTGGCAGTGCCGAGCCGATACCCTTCACGGGTCACGAACCCCCGGCCACAGGATGAGAGAACCGACGCCTGACGAAGCTTCGCGACCCGCAGAGGGTCCATCCGGCGTGCGGGGGCAGGGCTCCTTCGGAGCCTGGCTCCGCCATCAGCGGGAGGCCCGGTCGGTGTCGCTGCGCGAGATCGCCGACAGCAGCAAGATCAGCATGCGCTACCTCGACGCGCTCGAACAGGACCGCTTCGACGTGCTGCCCGCGCCGGTCTTCGCCCGCGGCTTCCTCCGGGAGTATGCGCGTGTCGTCGGACTGAACCCCGACGAAGTGGTCAATCTCTTCCTCGTGGCGCTCGACGAGACCAAGGGAGCGACGTCGCGGGTCGAGACGCAGCGTGCGCCGCGTTCGAAGGCCGGACCCTCCCCGGTGGGTTACGGTCTCCTCCTGGCGCTTGCGGTGCTGCTGTTCCTCGGAATCGCCGCGCTTCTCTCGTTCTACGCCGAGCGCCGCAAAGCGCCGGCGGCACCGGCACCGACCGCGATCCAGGAGAGTGGTGCGAGCGTCGGGCGCGAGGAGCTGCCCTCCGGTGACGAAGAGCACTCGCCGCCGGCCGAGGCGCGAGCGACTGCGGCCGCCGCGGAGCCCGGGGCATCCGGCGCCCCGGCTGCTGCGACGCCGGCCGCACCTGCCGACGCACCGCCGGCAGAACCCGAACCGCTCCGCCTGGTCCTCACGTTCGTGCAGGATTGCTGGCTCGAGACGGTCGTCGACGGACGACACCGGGAGAGCGAGCTGCGCGCCGCGGGCGAAACCGTGGCGCTCGACGCGAAGGATTCCGTCGTCCTCACCCTCGGCAATGCTTCGGCGGTCGCCGTGGAGCTCAACGGGAAGCCGTACCCCCTGCCGCGCAACTCGACCCGGGTCGTGCGCGACCTGCGGATCGACCGCCGGGCGATCGGCGAGACGCCGGACGCCGCCCGGCCGTAGGCCGCCGTGGCAGACCCGAACCCACTCATCGAGCAGGTCCGCGGCGGAGAGAGTCGCGAGCTCCAGCTGCTGGCCGCCCAGGGGATCCTGCCGCTCACCTCCGAAGAGCTGATCCCTCTGCAGGTCGAGCTGGCGGCGTCCGAGAACTGGGAGATCTCGGGCTACGCGCGCGCGGCGCTCGTCGACACCGAGCCGAAGCTCGCCGCCGCCTTTCTCGCCTCCGGCGCGTCGCCGCCGGTACTCGAGTTCTTCGCCACCGAGGTCGACCACCCGATCGTGCTCGAAGCGATCCTGCGCCGTCGCGACACGCCGCGCGAGCTTCTGCGGATGCTCGGAATGCGTCTCCCGCCGGACCTGCAGGAGGTGCTCCTGTTGCGCCAGGACGCCATCATCGAAGAGCCGCGGATTCTGGTGGCTCTGGAGTCGAATCCCGACCTCTCGATCTACTCGCGCCGCCGGATCGCGGAGTACCGGGAACACCTTCTGCCCCGCGAGCGACGAGTGGAGCCGGAGGTCGTCGCGCCCGCGATCCTCGATCTCGACGAGGAGGACCTTGCGACGCTCGAATCGGTGCGCAAGCTGCCGGCTGCCGGCGAGCGCGACGACTCGACCGGGCTCACCGAGAACCAGATTCGCTCTCTCCCGGTGCCGCTCAAGATCAAGCTGACGCGCGGCGCCTCGCGGACGTTGCGCGGGATCCTGATCAAGGATCTGAATCAGGTCGTCGCCGTTTCGGCGCTCAACAACTCGGCGCTTTCCGAGGACGAAGTCGAGCAGATCGCCGCCAGCCGGATGGTCGTGGACGAGGTCCTGACGGAGATCACGAGGCGGCGCGACTGGATCTCGAAGTACAAGATCTGCCTCGCGCTGGCCAAGAATCCCCGTGTCGCGGTGGGGGTCGCGGTGAGGCTCCTCTCCAAGCTCTCGGTCCGCGACCTGCGCAATCTGTCCCGGGACCGGAATATCCAGGACGCCGTCCGGGCCGGAGCCGACCGGTTGTATAGAATCAAGACCAGGTAGCCATGGCCAAGGACTACTACCTCACCCTGGGAGTGAGCCGGAACGCCACTCAGGATCAGATCCGTGAGCGCTTCCGCATGCTCGCCAGGGACCGGCATCCGGATCGCTTCCAGGGTGCCGAACGCCAGAAGGCGGAAGGGGAGTTCCAGGCGATCACCGAGGCGTTCAACGTCCTCTCGGACCCCGAGCGGCGGCGCCAGCACGACGTCGAGCTCTCCCGTCCGGAGGCGAGCACCGCCGCCAACGACGCCACCCGACTCGGACGGTTCCACATGGAAGCGGGTGTCCAGTTCTACCGCGACGGCAACTTCGCTGCCGCGGCGGACTCGTTCGAGCGCGCCATCCAGGCGGAGCCGAAGAATCATCAGGCCTGGCATCACCTCGCCCAGTCTCTGGCGCACCAGCGCCGCCACCTCACCCGGGCGGTGGAGGCGATCGCCCGGGCCTGTGATCTGCAGGCCATGAACGGCTCCTACCTGAAGCTGGCCGGGCGCCTCCACGCCGAGGCGGGATTGGTGGAGAAGGCGGAGCACTACTACAATGAGGCGATGGTGTGGGGCGGTGAGGACGCGGCGGTGGTGAAGGCTCTCGAAGAGCTGCGCGGCGGAACGAAGAAGGGTTGGACCGGGCTCTTCGGAAAGGGCACCTGATGCTGCGAGCCAGAGCCTGCGGGCTGTCGGATGTCGGAGTCCTCCGCAGCCACAACGAAGACTGCTTCGAGATCGATCCCGAGCGACAGATGTACGTCGTCGCCGACGGGATGGGCGGCCACAGCCACGGTGAGATCGCCTCGCGCATCGCCGTCCAGGCGATCCGCGAGTACGTGGCCACCTCGGCGCCGGAGGATCCGGGCGAAGAGCGTGGCGGACGGACCTTCCACCGTTCGACCGACGCGCAGAACAACCGGATGCGGGACGCGATCCGCCTGGCCCACGAACGCGTCATCAAGGCGATCCGACAGGACGGTTCGCTGCACGGCATGGGGACGACGGTCGTCGGGCTGCTGCTCGACGGCGACCAGATCACCGTGGCGCACGTCGGTGACAGCCGGGCCTACCGGCTGCGCGGCGGCAAGCTCGAGCTGCTGACGCAGGATCACACCTGGGTGAACGAACAGGTGGTGGCGGGCTTTCTCTCCGAAGAGCAGGCGCGAGTCCACCCGCTCAAGAACGTCGTGACGCGAGCGCTCGGCGGCGATTCGGACGTCGAGGTCGATGCCCGGGACTGGACGGTGGAGCCGGGCGACCTCTACCTGCTCTGTTCCGACGGTCTGACAACGATGCTCTCCGACGCCGAGATCCTCGAGCGCCTGCGGTCGACGACACGACTCGAGGAGGCCTGCAGCCGGCTCGTCCGCGACGCCAACGCGCGCGGCGGTTTCGACAACATCTCCGTGGTCCTGCTGCGGATCGAGGCCGACGACGCCGCCGACGAGACCGACGACCTCGCCGACACGACGACGCGCGTCGTCTCCGGCTGAGCCGGAGACGCGGCGGCGGGACGGTCAGTCGCCGAAGCGGTAGCCGCGCCGCGCCGTCAGTCGGAGCTCCGGATTCGCGACCCGGACCTCCACCTTCTGGAATCCCCGCAGTCCCAGCGGATGGCTCGCCTCGTACGAGACCAGGTAGTAGCCACTGGTCTCCCGAGCGACCCGTTCGAGCACCGGCTCGTAGCGGAAGACGTCGGAGAAGTAGCGCCCGCCCGTGTCGGACGAGATCTGGTTCATCGCGTTGGCGAACGGGTGTTTCGTTCCGGGCTCGGTGAGATCGAAGGTGTAGACCGCGACGTTCGCGTCGTTCAGCGACTCG
Source organism: Thermoanaerobaculia bacterium (assembly GCA_050186295.1). Taxonomy (GTDB): domain Bacteria; phylum Acidobacteriota; class Thermoanaerobaculia; order Multivoradales; family JAGPDF01; genus JAGPDF01. The sequence continues at coordinate 88,693 of JBFWYP010000013.1, forward strand.
GCCATCGGTTCGTAGTACCGCGGGTCCGGCTCGTACTGCCGGAAGCGGTTCATCTGCCCGAAGCCGGTCGTGAAGAGGAGGAGGTTCTTGCGGCCGACGTTGCCTGCGACCGCCTCGGCGGCGAGGGTGATCGCTTCGTAGATGCTCCGGGTCTCGTCCCGCAGGTCGTCCCCCGTGGGCAGGGCGCGCGCCAGCGACGGAGTTCCTTCGGTCGCCTCGTTCCGGGAAGGCCAAGCCCCGCGGTCGGGCTTCCCCGTGGTGGCGGCCTCGATCGCGCGGTCGAGGCGCTCCCGGTCGCGGGTGAAATCGGAGTAGAGCCGCAGCCGGTGGTCGTAGCGCAGGACGGCCACCCAGTCCGTCGGGGTCAGCGAACCGGCGACGAAAGCACGGACATCGCGGCCGGCGTTCACCTGGCGGTTGAAGAGGCCGGGAACGTCCGCACCGCGTCCGCGCTGGTCGTCGAAGAGGAAGATGAAGTAGCGCGCCGCGGGGGCGACGGCGGGCGAGGCGCCCTCGGCGGTGCGGTTGCTGTAGAACTCGGCCGAGGTTACGGTCACCGGCTCGCCGTTCTCGGTGACCTGGAAGTCGCCGGGGAGCAGGCCGAGGATGACGCTGCCCTTCCTGTCGGTGACCAGGACGTCCAGAAGGACTTCGCTGACGACGATCTCGGCCCCGAACGGGGCGACGAGGGGTGCGGACTCCTGGGCGGCCGCCGCGCCGACGAGCAGCGAGCCGGCGAGCCCGAGCATCGCGAGGCGCTTCAACTTCTCCCCCGGTAGAAGCCGCCGCGTTCGGCGAGGCGCCGCAGCGCCGGGCTGGGAGCGAGTCGCGGAGAGACCGTGGCGGCCAGCGCTTCGAGCTCGCCGATGATCTGCGGTAGACCCTCGGCGTCGGCCCAGCGGCAGAGACCGCCACGGAACGGAGGAAAACCCGTCCCGAAGACGAGCGCCAGATCGAGCGGTCCGGCGGCGGGCACGATCCGCTCCTCGAGGCAGCGGGCGGCTTCGTTGACCATCGGCAGGATCATCCGTCGCGGGTCCGGTGGCGCGAGATCGCGATCCGGTTCGATCCCGAGCACCGCATAGATCGCCGGATCGACGTCCTTCTCGCGACGGTTCTCGTAGCGGTAGACGCCGAGACCGCTCTTCAGACCCAGCCGCTTGGTGTCTCCCGCGAGCCGATCGATCCAGGGTGGGAACTGCAGCCGGTCCGGAAACGCCTCGTGGAGGATATGTCCGACTTTCGCCGAGACGTCGAGGCCCACTTCGTCCGCGAGACGGAGGGGACCCATCGGCATTCCCCAGGTGACCATGGCGCGATCGACCGCTTCGACCCGGTGGCGTTCGTCGAGGAGCCACATCGCTTCCGCGGAGTAGAACGCCAGCAGGCGGTTGACGAGGAAACCGGGTCCGTCCCGCACGACGACCGGGGTCTTCCCCAGCTTGCGCGCGAACTCCGCGACGGCGCGCGTCGTGTCGTCCGAGGTCACGGTGCCCGCGATCACCTCGACGAGCGGCATCTTGTGGACCGGATTGAAGAAGTGCATCCCCGCGATGCGCTGGCGATGGGTCGCCAGCGCTCCGATCTGGTCGATCGAGAGCGAAGAGGTGTTGCTGACCAGGATCGCGGAGGAGGGCAGGCGCTGCGCGAGGTCGGAGAACACTTTCTGTTTGACCGCCAGATTCTCGACGATTGCTTCGATGACGAGGTCCGACGTCTCGAGGCCCGCGTCCTCGAGCGTCGGCTGGATGAGGTTCATCTTGCGCAGCAGCTCCGGTTTGCGGATCCGCTTGCGCTGGAGCTGCCGGTCGAAGAGCGAGCGCGCGTGTCGCAGAGCGGTGGCCAGCGCCTCGGGCTGCAGATCCTTCACCCGGATCGGGATCCCGGCGCGGTCGGCAACCAGCTGGGCGATTCCGCCGCCCATGGTGCCGGCGCCGAGGACCGCCGCCTGCCGGACCGGCGGCGGCGGATCGCCCTGGCCGTCCTTCTTCGAGGCTTCCACGAGTCGGAAGACGTGGATCAGGTTCTTCGCGATCGCGCCGGTCGCGAGCTCGCTCGCAGCGCGGACCTCGGCCTCGAAACCCGCCTTGCGGCCACGCTCCAGCCCGGTCCGGACCGCCTGCAGGGCGGCGATCGGCGCGGGATAGTTGCCTTTGGTCTGCGACAGCGTCTTCTTCCTCGCCTGGTCGAAGAGAACCCGTCGTCCGAGCGGATTTCCTTCGAGCAGGAACGCCCTGAATCCGCGTCGCCGCCGGCGCTTCTTCGCCCCGATCCGCGCCCGGGCGAAATCGCGAACGTGGTGGTAGAAACCGGCGGACGGGAAGATCGCGTCGGCGAGGCCGATCTTCGCCGCCCGTCGTCCCGGTACGGTCTTTCCGGCGAGGATGATGTCGAGCGCTGCGATCGCGCCGACGCGGCGGGGCAGCCGGGTGCAACCGCCCCAGGCGGGGACGATGCCGAGCTGCACTTCGGGGAGGCCGATCCGCAACTCCGGGCGATCCGATACGACGATCCAGCTCGAGGCCAGAGCGATCTCCATTCCTCCGCCGACGCAGGTGCCGTCGATCGCGGCGACGGTGGGGAAGGGCAGCGCCTCCCAGGCGGCGAAGAGCGCCTGTCCGAAGCGGACCCCGGCCTCGGCCTCCTCGGGGTCGCTCACGCGGGCGATGAGTTCCACGTCGGCGCCGGCGATGAACATTCCCGGTTTGGCGGAGACCAGGACCAGGCAGCCGATGTCGTCGCGGCCGGCGAGCTCGGCGACCGTGCGCTCGAGCTCCTCGAGCGCTTCGCGGGTGAAGATGTTCGCCTTCTTGTCCGGTGTGTCGAACGTCAACGTGGCCAGATGGTCGGCACCGACTTCGAGACGGAAGATGGTTCCCATTCAGGGCTCTTTCCTGACCGGTGGAGATGCGAACAGCCGGTCCAGTCTGTCCTTGTACTTGGCGGCGACGACCCGTCGCTTGACCGAGAGCTTGGGTGTCAGTTCGCCGCCCTCGATCGAGAATTCGGCATCCAGGAGCTCCCACCTGCCGATCCGTTCGAACCGGGCGAGCCGCTGGTTGATCCGCTCGACGTCGTCCGCGATCGCCTGCCGCAGTTCCGGACGTTCGAGCAGAGCCGGCAGTCCGACCCCGGGGAAGTTCTCGGCCCCCCATGTTTTCACGACTTCGAAGTCGGGAACGAGCAGGGCGCCCAGGAACTGCCGTTCGTCGCCGACGACCACGGCCTGGGCGATCCAGCGGCTCATGGTGAGCGCGTTCTCGATCGGCGCCGGGGCGATGTTCTTGCCGTAGGCGTTGACGATGATCTCCTTCTTGCGGTCGGTGATGACCAGGAAGCCGTCCGCGTCGAGGTGCCCGATGTCCCCGGTGTGGAACCAGCCGTCGTCCGCGAGAACCTCGGCGGTCGCATCCGGGCTGCCGAAGTAGCCGCGCATGATGTTCGGCCCCCGCGAGAGGATTTCGCCGTCTTCCGAGATCCGGACTTCGACTCCGGGAATCGGCCGTCCGACGGTGCCGAGCTTGACCGCTCCCGGGACGTTGACCGAGATGACCGGCGAGGTCTCGGTGAGTCCGTACCCCTCGTAGATCGGTAGTCCGGCTCCCCAGAAGAACTCCGCCACCTCCCGTGCCAGGGGCGCGCCCCCGGAGAGCGCGAAGACGAAGCGCCCACCCAGGCGGGCCCGGATGCGGGAGAAGACCAGGCGATCGGCCCAGCGCAGCCGGAGGCCCGGGGGGCGGCCCGCGAGTCGCTCCGGAACGGACTGACGCCCGACGCGGAGCGCCCAGCGGAAAAGGCGGGAGCGCAGGCCGCCACCGGCGGTCGCGGTCTCGACGACGCGCGCCATGACCTTCTCGTAGACGCGCGGGACCGCGACGAAGACGTGCGGCCGCACCTCGAGGAGGTTCTGCGCGACGGTCTGGACCGACTCGGCGTAGGCGATCGTCATCCCCTGCAGGAAGTAGGTGTAGTCGACCGTGCGCTCGAACGAATGCGAGAGCGGCAGGAACGAGAGCGCCACGAAGTCGCCTTCGGCACCGAGGATCCGGGCGCTCGTGGTGACGTTCGAGACCAGGTTCGCGTGGGTCAGCATCACCCCTTTGGGGTCGCCGGTCGTGCCGCTAGTGTAGATCAGGGTCGCCAGATCGTCGGCCCGGACCTCCCGGCAGCGCTCCTCGATCCAGGCGAGTCGCCCTTCCGGGCTGTCCACGGCGGCGTCCGACCCGGCGAGGAACCGTTCGAGCGTCGTCGCGCCGGCTTCCGCGGTTTCGTCGAGGGCGATCATGCGCTCCAGGCCCGGCATCTCCGGAAGGACCGCACGGAGGCCGACGAGGCGGTCGGGTCCCTGGACGAACAGGAGCCGGGCGCCGCTGTCGCGGACGATGTAGGCCACCCCTTCGGGGAGGAGCGTGGGGTAGATCGGCACCAGCACCGCTCCGAGGAGCTGGACCGCGAAGTCGACGGTCGGCCAGTGTGGCCCGTTCTCGGCCATCAGGGCGACCCGGTCTCCCTTGCGGATCCCGGCCGCCTCGAGGGCCCGGGCGAGGGAGCAGACGGCGGCAGTCAGGGTCTCGGTCGAGATCGCGACGTAGCGACCGTCGACCTTGTGCATCAGGCAGGCAGCTCGCGCCTGCTTCGCCGTCGCCAGGAACAGCTCGGCGAGCGTCCGGATCTGCTCCATGAAAACGGTTCCCCCAGCGGTACCGGGGGATTGTAGCGAACCTGCTTCTTGACCGGGTGCCGGGGCGGCGATAGTCTCCGTCGTCCGCGCGACGTTCACCCGAGACGTCGCGACCTCGGAATCAGATCCACGGGGCGTAGCTCAGCTTGGTAGAGCGCACGGTTCGGGTCCGTGAGGCCGGAGGTTCAAATCCTCTCGCCCCGACCATTTCTCCCTTCCTCCCTCCGATCGTACCGCCCGAGCGGTCCGGGCGCGCCCGGATTCGTTAGGATCGCTTCCGCCTCCCTGGCAGTCCGAGCGCTGGCCGCTTGTCCCCTGTCGCCGGAGGAGTGGACTCGGACGACGGAGGCTCGCGTCCCGCCGCGAGCGGCGGGTCCGGTCCTCCGGAACGAAACCTGACCTGGGAGAGTGCCGATGAACCTGCTCGTGATCGTCGTCCTGGCCTATCCGCTCCTCCTCATCGGAGTGGGCCTCTGGAAGTCGCGATCCGTCACCAGCCATGCCGACTTCATCGTCGCCGGCCGGTCGGTCCCGGTGATGCTCCTGGTCGGGACGCTGATCTGCACCTGGATCGGCTCCGGATCGCTGTTCGGCGGCGCCGGACTGGCTTTCCGCGAGGGGATCTCGGAGCTCTGGTTCTCGGTCGGCGGCTGGCTCGGTCTCCTGGTCGCCTTCTTCCTCGCCGCGAGGGTCCGGCGCATCTCGCAGTACACGGTTCCGGATCTCCTCGAGCAGCGCTACAACCCGGCGGCGCGGATCCTCGGCAGCTGCGCGATCATCCTGGCGTACGTCACCATCGCGGCCTACCAGTTCCGGGGCGGCGGCTGGATCCTCTCGATCGTGACCGACGGCAGGATCACCCCCGAGACCGGGATGTACATCACCTGCGCGGCGATCGTCATCTTCACCGCGCTCGCCGGAATGGTCTCGATCGTCACGGTCGACATCCTCAACGGCGTGATCATCGTCGGCGGGATTCTCTTCGCTCTCCCGTACCTGATCTTCTCGCACGGCGGCGTCGGCGCGATCGTCGCCCGCCTGCCGGAGCACTTCCTCGCGCCGCTCGGCCAGCACAACGTGGTCTGGGCGATCGGCGTCGCCATGCCGACGCTGCTCCTCATCCTCGGCGAGAGCGGGATGTACCAGAAGTTCTTCGCCGCCAAGAGCGAGCGCGCGGCGCGTCAGGCGGTGGTCGGCATGACGGTCGGCATCATCGTGATCGAGTCGGCCCTGGCGGGGCTGGCGATCATCGGCCGGGCGATCTACCCGCAGCTGCTCGACGGCACCTCGATCGTCGGTCGCGCGGCGTCCGAGACGGTCATTCTCTACATCGCCCGCCACGGTCTGCCGGTCGTCGGCGGCGCGCTCCTCCTCGCCGCGGCGATCGCCATCGTGCTTTCGACCGGCAACACCTTCCTGCTCGTGCCGTCGACCAGCGTCAGTCGCGACATCTACGAGAGGTTCGTCGACCCGAGGGCCTCGGACCGGAAGAAGCTGGCGCTCCAGCGTACGTTCGTGGTCCTCTTCGGCGGCCTCGGTCTCCTGCTGCTGACGCAGTTCCAGACCGTGCTCTCGATGGCGCTCTACGCCTACTCGCTGGTCGGAGCGAGCCTGACTCCGGCGCTGCTGGCGGCGTTTCTCTGGAAGCGCGTCACGCCGGCCGGTGGAGTGGCCTGCATCGCCGGCGGTCTGGGCACGATCCTCGGTGTCGCGGTGCTGAGCCGCGCCGGGCTCGTCGACTTCGTCGTTCGCTTCGCCGGCAACGAGTTCGACTTCTCGGACAGCAGCTACATCGTCATCCCGGGAGTGATCGTCTCGGTCACCCTGCTCGTCGTGGTGAGCCTGCTCACCAAGCCGTCGCCGCGGAGCCAGTGGGAGCCGTTCTTCGCCCCGGCCGGAGTCAAGCTCGCCGACGTCTTCGACGAGGTGAAGCAGGGCTGACGGCGGCGAGGACGCGAACCTTCCGGACTCCGGTGCTCCGGCGGCCGCCCGGAGGCATCCGCCCCGTGCTCGGGGCGCGTACACAGGGCGACGGAAGATGAGAGCCCAGACCGCCGCCCGGATCCTCTTCGCCGCCCTCCTCCCGGGGCTCGCGTCCGCTTCCCGTGCGCACGACTACTGGCTGCGCCTCTCGAACGACCGGCCGCCCGCAGGCGAACGGGTCGCCGTGTCGCACTTCGTGGGCGAGGAGCTGGCGGGAGAGCCGGTTCCGCGCAATCTGTTCGCCATCGCCCGCTTCGAGGCCGTCACCCCTGCGGGCAGCCGTCCGGTGGTCGGGCTCGACGGCGTGGCGCCGGCGGGCTACTTCGTCGCCGACGAGGCGCTGCGCACCACGGTCGTCTACCAGAGCCGGAACTCGTTCGTCGAGCTCGAGGCCGCGAAGTTCGAGCGCTACCTGGAGCTCGAAGGGCTCGAGTCGATCGGCGCGCTCCGGCGGCAGCTCGGCGAGGAGAGCCGGGTCGCGCGCGAGGCGTTCGCGCGCAGCGCCAAGGCGCTCGCCTGCGCGCCGGGGGGCGACAGCACCCGCCGATCGCCGCCGGCCGCCGTCGGGCTCGATCTGGAGATCGTTCCCGGGAGCGACCTCTGCATCGCCCGGCCGGGCGATCGCATTCCGTTCCGGCTCCTGCTGCACGGCGCACCCGCCGCCGGCCTGCTGGTCGTCGCGCGGAACGAGGGGGCCCCTGCGGCTGCTCTTTCGGCCCGCACGGACGAGCAGGGTCGGGTCGAGCTCGAGCTCGGCAGGGCCGGATTCTGGCTTGTGAAGGCGGTGCAGATGGAGCGCGCCGAGGGAGTCCCGGACGTCGAGTGGCAGAGCCGCTGGGCGTCGTTGACGTTCACGCTGCGGGACCGGCGCTGAGTGTGGTGCGGCGTTCTGCCATCCGCTCCTCCCTCGCGGCCGGCCTGCTGCTCCTGGCTGCCCCGGCGGCGGGCCATCAGTTCGGAACTCTCCAGGTCGAGGTCGAGGCGCTCCGCGGGTCCGGCCTCGTACTCCGGCTGACGATCGATCCCGAGCATCTGGCCCCCGGGATCGTGCCGCTGGAGACGGCGGCCGAGCACAGGGGCGAGGCGGCGCTCGCGGCGCTCGCGGACGGGCTGGAGGCGACGTCGGCCGGCGCGCCCCTCGCGCTCGCTCCGCTCTCCGGCGAAGACGCCTGGACGACGACACCCGCTGCGGGAGGAACCCTGCTGCATCGGCGGTACCGTCTCGAGCTCCCTCCCGGTGCCGCGGCACTCTCTCTCGGGCAGCGCCTCCGCGTCGGTGCGTTCGTGGTTCGTGCTCCGGCGATCGAGGGCGTCGAGGCGCCGCTCCACTGGGTCGAGGGGGGCGGCAGCCCGGTGCAGATCCGCTTCGGCGAGCCGGTCCGGCCTCCGACACGCAGCGAGGTCTTCGCGCGCTATTCGCGTCTCGGTTTCGTGCACATCCTGCCGCGCGGGCTGGATCACATCTGCTTCGTCCTCGGGCTCTTCCTCCTCTCGA
>JBFWYP010000014.1:0-89135 GCA_050186295.1 Thermoanaerobaculia bacterium
CCTCCGTCTACGGAATCAACGAGAAGGTACCGTTCGCGGAATCCGACCCGGTCGAGCTGCCGATCTCCCCCTACGCGACGACGAAGCGGGCGGGCGAGCTGCTCTGCTTCAACTACCACCACCTCTCCGGCCTCAGGACCTCCTGCCTGCGCTTCTTCACCGTCTATGGTCCGTGGCAACGCCCGGAGATGGCGATCGCCAAGTTCACCGACCTGCTGGCACGCGGCGAGCGGATCCCGCTCTTCGGCGACGGCAGCACGCGCCGCGACTACACCTACATCGACGACATCGTCGACGGCGTGCTCGCCGCGATGGAGCTGGCGCCGGGCTTCGAGATCTTCAATCTCGGCGGCTCGCAGACGACGCGGCTGGCGGATCTGGTGCAGTGGATCGCGGAGGCGCTCGGCGTGGAGGCACACGTCGACCACTTGCCGGAGCAGCCGGGAGACGTCCCGATCACCTTCGCGGACGTGAGCAAGGCGCAACGGATGCTCGGCTACGAGCCCAGGGTGCCGATCCGCGAGGGGCTCCGCCGGGTCGCCGACTGGTACCGCTCCCGCAACTCCTGACTGCCATCGGCTCGCCGGCCGTCACTCGGCGAAGTCGATCTGCAGCATCTCCTCGACGATCCGCCAGCTTCCCTTCTCCCGCAGCAGGTGCACCTCGGTGCGGACCTTGCTGTAGGAGGTCTCTCCGCGAACGAGGAGCAGGGCGCGCTCGCCGGAGGCGAAGCCGCGTTCGATCTTCGCGCTCTGGTCCGGATGATCCTTGCGGAACGCCTGCACGATCTCGTCCGCATGCTCGCCCCAGTCGGCCTGTACCTTGTCGCTGAAGTACTGCTTGAGGGCGTCCTTCTGCCAGTCGACGAGCGCCTTGTGGTAGGCGAGGTACGCCTTGCCGGGCTCGCCGCCCCCCGGCGGCAACGCCGTCCCGAACTCCGCGCTAGCCACCGGCACGTCGAATTCGACGTCGAAGGAGAGCTCGCCCGGCTCGCCCGCGAAGGTCGCCCGCCCGTGGATCCGCCCCTTTTCCACCTTGACGGTACTCTTGACCGAACCGTCGAAGCAGAAGCCGCAGCCGTCGCCGGAGCCGAAGTAGTAGCTCAGCCCCTTGTAGGCGCCGCTCTTGCTGAACTGGAGGTAGGCCACCAGCGCCTCGTCGCTCTTCTGGTAGGTCTCGATCGCATGACCGCGATCCCAGTAGCGGTCGAAGAAGTCGGTGTCGAACGAGTAGTTCGAGACCGCGACCACGATGCCCGGTGCGTCGTCCAGTCCGACCTTTTCCGGATAGGCGTAGGCCCCGAACGGCGTGAACGTCCAGTTCTTGCTCTCGAACTTCCCCGAGGCCTGGTGCTTCTCCTCCGCCCCCGCCGGCACGACCGCGGCGAGCAGCACCAGGGCGGCTGCCCCAACGAAACGATTCCGTCGACTTCGCATCGCGACCCTCCCCTTCGAGAAAGACGTCGTTCCGGTCCGGACGGTGACAGCGGCCACTCGATCCCGCATCGAGAAGCAGCGATCGCCCGGCCGACGCAGCCTACTCCCAGGCGAGACGATCCGTCTTCGCGCCGGCGCCGGCACCCCGGCCTCGGCCTCCCGGGGCGCCTCGGCCGGATCCGACCGGCTTCGGTCCGGGCGGGCCGGTTCGCCTCCCGCAGCCCCTCGCGATAGAATCGCCCGGCTCGAAGGAGCCTGGCGCGAGGTCCATTCCGGTTGCCGGGCCGCCCCCTGCTCAACGTGATCTGCGAACTCCGAGGAGAACCATGAAGATCTGTGTCGTCGGCAGCGGCTACGTCGGCCTGGTGACGGGAGCCTGCCTGGCCGATTTCGGGATGACCGTGACCGGTGTCGACAAGGACGCCGCCAAAATCGCCGCCCTGCTCCAGGGCGAGATTCCGATCTACGAGCCGGGGCTCGAGGAGATCGTCGAGAAGAACGTCAAGGCCGGGCGTCTGCGCTTCACCACCGACCTGGCGCCGGCGATCCGCGAGGCGCGCGCCGTCTTCATCGCCGTCGGGACGCCGCCTCTTCCCGACGGGCGTGCGGACCTCTCCTTCGTGCGCCAGGTCGCCGAGTCGATCGGCGAGAACCTGAACGGGTACAAGGTGATCGTCACCAAGTCGACGGTGCCCGTGGGCACCGGGCAGATGGTCGAACGAGCGGTGCGGGAGAAGTCGGGCGGTCAGCAGGAGTTCGCCGTCGTCTCCAATCCCGAGTTCCTCCGCGAAGGCTCGGCGATCGAGGATTTCCTGGAGCCGGACCGCGTGGTGATCGGCGCCCGCACGCAGCGCGCGATCGACGTCATGCTCGACATCTACGCGCCGCTCAAGGCGGCGGGCGTGCCGTTCGTCGTCGCCAACGTCGAGTCGGCCGAGATGATCAAGTACGCGTCGAACGGATTCCTGGCGACCAAGATCTCCTTCATCAACGAAGTGGCGGAGATCTGCGAAGCGGTCGGCGCCGACGTCGAGGTCGTCGCCCGCGGGATGGGGCTCGACAACCGGATCGGACCCAAGTTCCTGCACCCGGGACCCGGGTTCGGCGGCTCCTGCTTCCCCAAGGACACCCGCGCCGTGGCGCAGATCGCCGAAGAACACGGTCTGCGCTTCGAGATCATCGACGCGGTGCTCTCCGCCAACGACCGCGTCAAGCGGCGCATGCTGACCCGCATCGAGGCCGCCTTCGGCGGTCTCTCCGGCAAGAGCGTCGCCGTCCTCGGGCTCGCTTTCAAGGGCGACACCGACGACATGCGGGAGTCTCCGGCGATCCCGATCGTCGAAGGTCTCGTCGAGCGCGGTGCGGCAGTGCGCGCCTTCGATCCGGCCGCGATGTCGGCCGCGAAGGCGATGGATCCGGCCCTGCCGGAGATCCGCTACTGCGACGACGCCTACGACGCCGCCGACGGCGCGGACGGCGTGGTGATCGCGACCGAGTGGAACCAGTTCCGCGCCCTCGACTTCGGCGAGCTCCGTTCCCGCCTCAAGACGCCGCTGGTCGTCGACCTGCGCAACCTCTACCAGCCGAAGCGCGTGGCCGCCGAAGGGTTCCGCTACGTCTCGCTGGGCCGCGCGGACGCGACGCCCGAAGGGGGCGACGCTTGAAGCGTGCCGTCGTCACGGGTGGCGCGGGCTTCCTCGGATCCCATCTCTGCGAACGGCTGCTCGCCGAAGGGATCGCCGTCGTCGCGGTCGACAACCTGATCACCGGCAAGCGCGAGAACGTCGCCCACCTCGCGGATCGCGACGACTTCGAGCTCGTCATCCACGACGTCTCGAAGACGATCGAGATCCCCGGACCGGTCGACTACGTCCTCCACTTCGCCTCCCCGGCCTCGCCGATCGACTACCTCGAGCTCCCGATCCAGACTCTCAAGGTCGGCTCGCTCGGCACGCACAACTCGCTCGGCCTGGCGATGGCGAAACAGGCGCGCTACCTTCTCGCCTCGACCTCCGAGACCTACGGAGATCCGCTGGTCCATCCGCAGCCGGAGAGCTACTGGGGCAACGTCAATCCGGTCGGCCCGCGGGGGGTCTACGACGAAGCGAAGCGCTTCGCCGAAGCGATGACCATGGCGTACCACCGCTACCACGGGCTGCAGACGCGGATCGTCCGGATCTTCAATACCTACGGCCCGCGCATGCGGCCGCGCGACGGACGGGTCGTGCCGGCGTTCGTGCAGCAGGCTCTGCTCGGCGAGCCGCTCACGGTGTTCGGCAACGGCAGCCAGACGCGCTCGTTCTGCTACGTCGACGACCTCATCGAAGGGATCTTCCGTCTGCTGCTGTCGGACGAGGTCGAACCGGTCAACATCGGCAATCCGCACGAGATGACGATCCTCGAGTTCGCCGAACGGATCCGCACCGCCGTCGGCTCCACGTCGACGATCGACTACCGGCCGCTGCCCGAAGACGATCCGAAGACGCGCCAGCCCGACATCTCCAAGGCGCGCCGGATCCTCGGATGGGAGCCGGTCGTGCCGCTGGAAGCGGGTCTCGAGAAGACGATCGCCTACTTCCGCACGCTTCTGCCCGCGGCACGGACCGCCTGAGGTGCGGCGATGACGAACGAATCGCCACCCCTCTGCGCGCGCTGCGAAACCCGCCCCGCCGGACTCGAGCGCCCGCCGTTCAGCGGCCCGCTCGGCGCCGAGCTCACGCGCCGGATCTGCGTCGACTGCTGGAACGAGTGGCGGCGGGTCGAAGTGATGGTCATCAACGAGCTCAAGCTCAACTTCATGGAGCCCTCCTCGCAGGATGTCCTCGCCGCCGAAATGCGGCGCTTTCTGGGACTCGACGGCGCCCCGGGCGCCGAACCGGCGAAGAATCCAGATCCGCGTTGAGCGCAGAAAAACCAGGCGTGCGGTCGCTGCGCGGCCCGGCCGCCCGCTTCGGCGTGCTGCTGCTCCTCCTCGCCGCCGGCTTCCTCGTGCTGCGCTTCACACCGCTCGGGAGCTATCTGCGCTCCGGCCAGCTGCTCGAGCAGCTGGCGTCGCTGCGCGGCCTCTGGTGGGCACCGTTCGCGCACGTCGGCGTGCTCGTGATTCTCGGAGCCGTGGGTGCCCCGGCGACTCCGTTTCTGCTCGCCGGGGCGGTCATCTTCGGACCCCGGTGGGGGCTGCTGTGGAACTTCCTCGGCGTCCTCGCGGCGTCCTGCGCCGGATTCACGCTCGCCCGGATGCTCGGCCGAGAATTCGTCGAGCGGATCGGCGGCGACCGGGTGCGGAAGGCGGAGCGGATGTTCCACCGCCGGGGGTTCGTACCGCTCCTCGCTGCACGCTTCTTGCCGATCCCGTTCCAGCTGGTGAACGCGGCGGCGGCGGTGGTCGGGGTCCGCTTCCCCAAGTTCTTCCTCACTTCGGCGATCGGGCTCCTGCCGCCGGTCGCCATCCTGACCTACTTCTCCTCCGCCCTGCTCGGAGCTGCCGCGGGAAGCGAGCGCAGCGAGGTGCTGCGCCACCTGTTGATCGTCTCGGCGGTCGCCATCTTCGTCGTCTTCCTGCCGATCGCCATCTGGCGCCGGCGCCGCATCTGGCGTCTGGCGCGGCTGCGACGCCTGCGCGCGGAACGCTCCGCCCGAGCGCAATCCTAGGCCCGCGGACGCGCCGGGATCAGGAACCTCCCGGCTCTTTCTCCTTCTCCGGAAACAGCTCCGCGATCTCCCGCCGGACGGCGGCGGCCCGGTCGGGCTTCCGCCACTTCTCGTAGAGACCGGCCAGCGCCTCGAGGTCTGCCCGGATGTGGGGATGCGTCGGCTCCTGCGACTCGCGCCGGATCGCCAGCGCCTTCAGGAACGCCGCCTCGGCTTCGGCGTAGCGCCCCTGGTCGGTCGCCACGACGCCGAGCTCGTGGCGGATGGAGGCGACGCGCGGCGCGTGCGGCCCGAGCTGTTCCAGCCGGATGGCGAGCGCCTCGCGCAGCAGCGGCTCGGCTTCTCCCGCCTTGCCCCGGCGCTGGAGGATCACCGCCAGCGTGTGGAGGCTGCTGGCGATCGAGGCGTGCCCCGGCTCGTGGATTCGGCGCTTGAGCTCGAGGGTGCGGCGAGCCATCGCCTCTCCCTCGTCCATGCGACCCTGCTCGACCAGCATCATCGACAGGTTGCCGAGCGCGATCGCCACGTCCGGATGCTCGGCGCCCAGCGCCGCGGTGCGGATGTCGACGATCTCGCGATAGGTCGCTTCCGCTGCCGCGAAGTCACCGCGGAAGTAGTGCACCGGCCCGAGCGTGCTGTTCAGGGTGTCGGCGATCGCCGGGTGGTTCGGGCCGAGGGAGCGCCGCTGGATGGCGACGATCTCGTTGCCGAGCTTCTCGGCCGCGTCGTAGTCGCCGCGTTCCAGGTAGGCGCGCGCCAGGCGCTGCTTGACGACGAGGCTCCGCGGATGGTCGTCACCCAGCGCTTCGTCCAGGATCGATCCGGCGCGACGGAGATGCTCCTCCGCCCGCAGACTCTCACCCTGCTCGACGAGAAGGTCGGCGAAGTCCGAGAGCGTCGCGGCAACGCTCTCGTGCCCCGGGCCGAGCGCCTTCTCCTTGTCCGCCAGCACCGCCTCGAACTGCTTGCCCGCTTCGACGTAGTCGCCGCGGACCCGCGCCAGTTGCGCCTGATCGTTGCGCACCGCGAGCGTTCGCGCGTCGGCGGCGCCGGCCGCGGCTGTCAGGTCGGCGAGGGCGGAGGCGTAGAGCTCGCCCGCCTCCTCGTACGAGCCTCGTTTGGTCAGCACTCCGGCGAGCGCGGCCCGGCTCTCGGCGATCCTCGGGTCGGCCGCCGGGAGCTCCTGCGTGCGGATCTCGAGCGCCCGGCGAAGCTCCTCCTCGGCGACCTCGAAGCTGCCCAGCGAGCGGTAGACGGAGCCGATGACCTCGAGCAGGTCGGCCTGCAGCAGCGGATTCGCGGCCAGCTGGTCGGCGCGTTCGCGCCCGCGGCCGAGGAGCTCGCGAGCCGTGATCTCGACCCCCTTCGATTCGGCGGGATCGCTCGCTTCGAACAGGCCGCGCAGGAAGTCGGCAATCTGTCCCGCCTTGGCCGCCTCGTACCTTGCGCGGTTCCTCTCGGCGACCGTGCGCCGCTGCTCGAGGGCGAGGGCGACGATTCCGGCGACGACGATCGCGACCAGGGTGCCGGCTGCCGCGACGCCCCAGCGGTGCCGGCGCACGAAACGCGCCAGGCGGTAGCGGCGCGTCGCCGGGCGGGCGTGGACGGGGCGTTCCGAGAGCAGGCGGCCGAGATCGTCGGCGAGCTCCGCAGCCGAGCGGTACCGGCGCCCGGGCTCCTTCTCGAGCGCCGTCTGGAGGATGGCATCGAGGTCGCGCCGGCGGTGCGGCGGCAGCGCCGCCGCGCGGCCGCCGGCCCGGGCCGACAGCGGCGCCGGATTCCGCGTCACGATCTCGGATTCGATCTGGCTCGGACTCTTGTTCGCCAGATCGAACGGCCGTGACCCGGTGACGAGCTCGTAGAGCATGACGCCGAGAGCCCAGATGTCGGTCGAGGTCGTCACCGACTCGCCGCGCACCTGCTCGGGCGCAGCGTACTCCGGCGTCATGAGCAGGAGGCCGGTCCGCGTCCTCGGGCCGCCGGCTCCGCTCTCGTCGGCCTCCTCGTCGAGCAGCTTGGCAATACCGAAATCGAGGAGCTTCGGCCGGCCGGCGGCATCGACGAGGATATTCGAAGGCTTGAGATCGCGATGGACGATCAGACGCTGGTGGGCGAAGTGGACCGCCTCGCAGATGCGGACGAAGAGCCTCAGTCGCGCCTCGACGTCGAGACCGTTGTCGTCGCAATAGCGGTCGAGCGACAGGCCTTCGACGAGCTCCATCACCAGGTAGGGCCGCGCGTCGTCGGAGATGCCGCCGTCGAGGATGCGTGCGATTCCCGGGTGCTCCAGAGTCGCGAGCAGCTGACGCTCGGTACGGAAACGGCGCTCGCGCTCTTCGCGCTGCGCGCCGACGAGGCGCATCACCTTGAGGGCGACACGCTGGCGGAAGACGTCGTCGTCGCGCTCGGCGAGGTAGACACGACTCATGCCGCCGGAGCCGATCTCTTCGAGGATCCGGTAGCGGCCGATCTGCGTCCCGGAGCGCACCGCGCCGGGGAAGCCCGGTCCTTCGCTCCGCGCCCGCACGTCGTCCATGAGGGTCGCGGCGTAGCGCCCCGCCGGCGACTCGAGGAATCCGGAGGCGCCGCGCTCCGCCGCGAGGAGCCGCTCGAGATCGGCGCGCAAGGTCTCGTCGCCGCCGCACGCCTGGTCCAGGTACCTCGCGAGCTCCTCCGGAGCGGTCTCCCCTTCGAGCTCGAGCGCCCGCTCCAGGATCGGCCCGAGACGGTCCCAGCGATCGAGCAGCCCGCCGCTCACGTGGCCGCCGCTTCGCTCAGCATGTCGAAGAGCAGCGCCTTGGCCTTGCGCCAGTCGCGCCGGACGGTGCGTTCCGAGACATCCATCAGCTCGCCGATCTCGCCCTCGCTCAGGCCGCCGAAGAAGCGCATCTCGACCAGCTTCACGAGTCGCGGATCGACCGCGCCCAGCCGGTCCAGCGCCTCGTCGAGGGCCAGCAGGTCCTCGACCGGCGCCGGCACGCTCACCGACAGTCCTTCGAGCGGGGAGCGCTGGAGGTCCCCCCCGCGCTTCTGCGCCGCGCGCTCCCGGGCGTGATCGACGAGCAGGTGACGCATCACGGTGGAGGCCACGGCGACGAAGTGATTGCGATCGTTCCATCCCGGCTGCGGCCGTTCGGCGAGCTTGAGGTAGGCCTCGTGCAGAAGCGCCGTGGTGTCGAGGGTCTGGCCGGGACCCGTGCGCCGCACCTGGCGCCGGGCGAGGTCGTGGAGCTCGTCGTAGACCAGCGGAAAGAGCCGGTCCATCGCCCCCGCCTCGCCGTCCCGGACGGCCGCCAGGAGCTGCGCGATCTGAGTGTCTCCCGCCACGGCGAACCTCCCGGGGCCCTGCGTGAGGAACTCCCGCCGAGCCTGTCAGAAAGCGGCTCCGCCTCCAACCCGCACGCCCGATGTCCGGTCCCGGCGTCGGATTCCGGTTACCGGATGGAAGGAGCCACTGCCGATGACCATGCGATCGAACCGCTCCGAGTGCCCGAAGAGAGGGAACGAGGCCTCTCACAGGCGCTTCCCGGAGGGGGTGGTCAGGTTCGTTGCCGTCGCGTCGTGGATTGCCATCGCGGCAGCCGGCACGGCCCACGCGGACTGCACCACGGACGCCGATTGCGAGGACAACCTGAACTGGTGCACCTACAACCACCAGTGCTTGATCACTCCCGCCGTTCCCGAGGGTAGATGCGTCGCCGACGTCCGATGCACCGTTCCCTTCGGGACCTGTGACGACATCAATCAGCGGTGCCTGTGCCAGTTCGACTCCGCCTGTGACGACGGACTCTTCTGCAACGGAGCCGAGAGGTGCATGCCAGCCAACCCTTCGGCACAGGTCAATGGCTGCGTCGTCGGAACCAACCCTTGCCAGGCGCCCTGCGGCTGCAGCGAGGTGAATCGCAACTGTTCCCTCGGCAGCTGCGCCCCGGTCGACGCAGACGGCGACGGACACAACTCGATCGCCACCGGAGGTGACGACTGCGCCGACACCGACATGAACCGCTATCCGTCGAACATCGAAATCTGCGACCCGGCCATGCACGACGAGGACTGTGATCTCACGACCCTCGGTGTCCGCGATCTCGACTTCGACGGGCACACCGACGACGGCTGCTGCAACACCGACTTCGGCGGCAACCTCATCTGCGGCACCGACTGCGACGACGCCGCAGCCGGAGTACACCCGGGGAGTCAGGAGGTCTGCAACGGAATCGACGACAACTGCGACGGCACGGTCGACGAGGAGCTCCGCCATCCCGCGTGGCTCGACATCGACGGGGACGGCTGGGGCGACTCCTCCGCCGTCGGCAGCTACTGCTCCGTTCCGTCGACGCATGCCGCTCGTGCCGGCGACTGCGCCCTGCAACTCGACTTCGCCCACCCCGGAGCGCTCGAACTCTGCAACGGAATCGACGACGACTGCGACGGAATCGTCGACGAGGGGTACCCGACGCCATGCTCGTAGAAGGGAGGATCGCCATGGTGAACATGCGACAGGAGTCCCTGGCGCCCTTGCCGCTCGTGGTGCTCGTGACACTGCTGGCAGCCTCTGCAATCCGAGCTCAGCCGATCAGCGTCTCGCCGGGTGTTCCTGGGAGGGTCGTCGAAATCGAGCTTCGGTGCCCCACGTTCAGCTGGGCAGCGACGAAGGGTGCCTCCGGCTACGAGTTCATCCTCTTCCGCCTCCCGGCCGAGTCTGATCGGGACCGGGCGGAGCCGGTTCTGGCACTGCGCAAGGCGTTCGCCGAGGGTGTAACCGGCTGGACGCCGCCGCTCGAAGAATGCCCGGAGCGTGGCGGGCTCTACGCCTGGGTGGTCCGAACTCTCGACACCGATCGAGCGGAGCCGGTCGCTTCCACCTGGTCCGAGCCCCGCCTCTTCCGCGTATCCCGACTCCCGGCGCTCTCTGAGGTCGACCAGGCCCTGGAAGTCCTCCGCACCTACCGGGAGGCGTCCGCGGACTCGCGCCCGTTCACGGTGGATTCGAGACCGGCAACGCGAACATCGCCGCCGGCCGTCGACGTCGATCCGGCGGATCAGGCCGGTGCCTTCCGTATGCCCGCAGAGTTCGTCGGAGCCGGGTCGCCCGACACCGTCGCGCTGCGCGGAGACGTACCCGGCCTCTCGGGATACAACGTGGGTGTCTACGGCACATCCGCGAGCCCGGGCGACTTCTCTGCAGGCGTGGTCGGAGAGTCGACCGCCGCCGCGGGTTTCACTTTCGGGATCCTCGGGGTCAGCTCCGCGTCCGGGGGTGTCGGTGTCGGCGCCATCTCTTCGGACCCCACCGGCGGCGTCGGACTCTTCGCCCGCAACGAGGGCACGGCCGGCGCGGCCATCGACGCCGAAGCCGACGCCGACACCGGCAACGCCGACGGGATCCTCGCACGCGCCAACGCGCCGGGAGGCGCTGCCCTCCGCGCAGCGCATCGTGAGTCGACTGGTGGCGCCGACATCGTTCTCGACGGCTCCCAGCAGTTCGTCACCGACACGATCCTCACCGAGTCCGGGCTCAGCCGATCGTCGGCGAATCCGGAAACCTTCAGTTTCAGCAACCTCGGTGGCGGCGCGCTCACGCTCGACATCGACGGCGTCGAGGTCATCACCACCGCGACGGACCAAGACACCCTGGCAGACCTGGTCTGCGCGGAGGGAGAGATCGCCAAGCTTTCCTCCGGATCGTGGGTCTGCAGCACCGACACGGGTACGACCTACTCGGCCGGCAATCAGCTCCAGCTGTCCGACACGACCTTCGACGTCCTCGAGGGCTCCGGGTCCGGTCTCGACGCCGACTCGATCGACGGCCTCGATTCTGCCCAGCTCGCGCCCGCGGTTCACACGCACGACGGCGCGGACATCGTACCGGGAACGCTGGGTACCGCAGCATTGGCCAACGGAGCGGTGACCGGCCTGAAGATCCTCGATCATTCGATCTCGCTCGACGATCTGCCGGGCGATTCGACCTGTCCGCCGGGTACCTATCTGCACAAGTACCAGGACAGTCTCGGTGGTTGGCAATGCGAACCGTTCCAGACTCTCGCCGACCTCCTCCAGATCTACTATCCGCCAGAGCCGCCGAGCCTGTTCGGAAAGTTCGGCGGCTACCCCAATGCAGGAGACGTCGTCATCTCCGGTCCGCAGATCTACTCCGGCGTCCGGAACGTCCAGAGTCTCACCATCCAGGCCGGCGGTGCGGCGATCGTGGATACCGGCTTCCTCTATGTCGGCGCGCAGGGGCGCTGCACGATCCAGGGATCGATCGTGGCTGGAGGATTCGTGCTCGGCGCACCCAACGTCGTCGCAGCGGGGCCTGCGATCGGGAAACCCGGCCGGCGAGCGAACTTCGTCGAAGCCGGCTACGGCATGGTCGGGTCGCTCGCCGCGCTTCCTGTCGACCTGGCCGTCTCCGGCGCTGGGGGCGGAGGCGGGGGCGCGAACGGTGGCGGCGGTGCGGCGACCTCGCGGCTGTCACGAGGGGGTGACGGTGGGGGTGCCGTCGGTGCGGGAGGTGCCGGTGGCTGCGTCGGTTGCGGC
Organism: Thermoanaerobaculia bacterium; assembly: GCA_050186295.1. Lineage (GTDB taxonomy): Bacteria > Acidobacteriota > Thermoanaerobaculia > Multivoradales > JAGPDF01 > JAGPDF01. Next base: position 11,625 of record JBFWYP010000014.1, read on the forward strand.
TCTCTCGCCGGCGGAAACGCCGCCGCAAACAACGAAAAGCGGTCGCGTCTCACCGGAGGAGAGTTCGCCGGACATCCCGTACGCACCGACAACTTCTCCACCCTGTTGCTCTTTCCTGGAGCGAGCGGCGGCGCCGGTGCGGTCGGTGCCGGCGGGGGAACCAGTGGCGGCGGCGGCAACGGTGGCGGAGTCGTCTACCTCGAGTGCAACGAGCTCGAGTTCACCGGTTCGATCGACGTCTCGGGGGACGGCGGCACCTCCGGCAGCGGCGATGCCGGAGGCGGTGGCGGCGGCGGCGGCGGAGTTGCGCTCATCCGGTATCGCACGCTGATCGGCACTCTGACCGGAACGATCAACCTCACCGGAGGCCCCGGAGGGAACGGCGCCGGAACTGGCGGTGCCGGTGGTGCGGGAGGGTTCGGATTCGCCGGCGTCGAAGGGTTCCCGTGAACGACCTCACCGGCCTGTGCGGTCGGGGATCCGCCGCGCGACTCACAGCCTTGCTGGCCTTCCTGCCGATGACCCTCGTCGCCGACATCTGCACGGTTCCGGGCACGCACGCGACGGTACGGGCGGCGGTCGAAGACGGTTCCTGCTCCGAGATCGATCTCGCAGTGCAGAGCTATCCCGAGTCGGTCTGGATCGGCCGTTCGCTGGCGCTCGTCGGGCCGTCGGGTGGCGGGGCGGTCCTCGCGGGGCTGCTCGAGGTGCGAGGCGCGGGCGTCGTCGTCGCGGCGAGCCATCTCCGCGTGGAGAACAGCTGCCAGCCGGCGGCAACGGTCGCGACCGGCGGAGCGCGACTTGACGGATCGACGCTCGAAGTCGTGGTCGCAGAGGGCGGCGCCTGCCCTCTCCTGATCCTCTTCGAGGACGGCTTCGAGACCGGAAACCTCACCGCCTGGGATCAGCACTTGCCCTGAGCACCGGCTGCGGCGCGAAGTTCGCCCGTGCCGCTCCGGGAAACCCGCGGGACAGCCCGCCTCAGTCGCGGAGCGCGGCTTCGACGTGGTGCATGTCGAGGAGCAGGACTCCCTCGCGGGCGTGCTTCTCGGGCTCGAACTCGAGGTCGCGCACGACGCGGCGGAAGACCTCCTTGAGCGCGCGGGCGCCGAGTCGCGGCTGGCGGGCGGCGGCGCGCGCGATCGAGCGGGAGGCGTTGGCCGAGACGGCGAGCTTCACGCCGCGGCTCTCGAAATAGCCGCGCGCCTGCGCCAGCCCGGAATCCGGGCTCTCGAGGAAGATCTTCAGCAGCTGCTCGTCGTCGAGATCCTCGAGCAGCACCACGGCGTCGAAGCGGGAGAGGAACTGCGGGCTCATGCCGTAGGCGAACAGGTCCTCGTTGCGCATCCAGTCGCGGAGGTGGAACTGCAGCTCCTCCTTGACCTTGCCGTCCGCGACCACCGTGACCGGCTGCAGGGCGCCCTTGTCCTCGCCGATCGTCACGCGGTCGAAGACCGCGTCGTAGAGCCCCTCGAAGGCGCCGGCGCAGACGAACAGGAGACCCGAGCTGTCGACCATGGTGGTGCCGCCGCCCATCCACTCCGGGAGGTCGACCGGCACCGCCTCGTTCTCGATCAGCGTCAGCAGCGCCTCCTGGGCGCGGATTCCGGCGACGTTGGGCACCGCACCGACCTGGCTGCGGATCTTGTCGACCTCGTCGACGAAGACCAGCCCGCGGCTGGCCCGCGCCAGGACCGCCTCCCTCGTCGCACCCGGTCCGAGCTGCTCGCGCGCCCTGCCGAGGAGACGGCGGAAGACCGCCGCGCCGGGGCGGCCCGCTTCCGCCTCCTCGCCCAGGACGTTGGCGTGGATGCGGACCACCGAAGAGCGTACCGCGAGCGCCGGATCGGCGGCCAGGTAGCCCTCGACGGCGCGCATCAGCGTCGTCTTGCCGGTCCCCGACGAGCCGATCATCAGGATGTTGCCGACCTTGAGCTCGGCCAGCTTCTTCGACAGCGCGATCGACATCTCGCGCACCGCGTCGACCTGGCCGATGACGCGCTTGGCGAGCGCCGCCGAGATCTCGGCCGGGGCGGGCGTCTGGACGGACATGGCAGCCATTCTAATGTCGTCCGCTCCTTTGGCGTCGCGCCCCGCGTCGGATAGATTTCCCCGGCGTGAGATCTCCTGCACTCCTGCCCTTCGCCGCCCTCCTCCTCGTCGCCGGGCTGCCGTCGACCGGCGCCCGCGCCCAGGGTGCCGATCCGCTGGCGGCCGTGGAGCGGGCGCTGGCCGCGGACGAGGCGGAGAAGGCGCTCGATCTGCTCGCACCGATCCTCAAGAAGGACCGCAAGAACGCGCGGGCGCTGCTCCTGCGTTCGACCGCCAACTGCCAGCTCGGCGAGATCGAGCCGTGCCGCAAGGATCTCGACCGCGCCCTCGAGCTCGACCCGGCGTTGCGCCAGGGGTGGCTCAACCGCTCCGCCCTGGCGATCGCCGAGAAGCGGTACGACGAGGCGCTCACCGCGCTCGTCGAGGCCGAGAAGCTCGCGCCCGCGGCTCCCGACAACGCGCTCAACCAGGGGGCGGTGCTGCTCCTGCAGGGCAAGCTCGAGGCCGCGAGCGCCCAGTTCGAGCGCTACCTCGCGGCCAACCCCGGCTCCGCCGACGCCTTCTATCTCGTGGCGACCAACTTCGCCCTGGCCGGCTATTCGGCGCTCGCGGTCCAGCACCTCGACCGCGCCATCGCCATCGACGAGCGCTCGCGGGTGCGGGCGAGGAGCGACGCCAACTTCGCCGAGCTGGCGTCGAATCGGGCGCTGGCGGCGCTGCTCTCCACCGACGGCTTCACCCCTCCGCCGGGGAGTGCCGTCGCCTCGCGAACCTACGCCACCGCCTGGCGCGGCGGCGGGAGCCCGGTGCTCACGTCGGTCTTGAACGCCCTGCAGATCGCCGGGACGCCGATGGATCCGCGCGTCGAGGTCACGGACAGCTGGGCTCTGCTCTGGGCCGACGTGCGGATCAAGCTGAAGAAGCAGGGCGAGAGCGAGACGGTCGTCGAGCTCACGGCCCCGCCCGGGCGCTTCTCGCCGGAGAGCTGGGAGCGCCGCTCGCGCGAGCTGTTCGACGCCATCGACCTCGAGCTCCTGCGGCTCGACAAGCGCCCGACCGGCGCCCCCTGAGCGCTCACCGGGCGCAGACGGCCCCCGCGGGCTGAACCGTCGTCGATGACTGGCGTCGTCTTCTTCGCGGGACAGGTCTCCTGTCTTCTCGCCTTCGTGTCCACGGCCTACCTGGCCGGGAGGCTCCTGCTCGCCGCAGTCGACCGGATCCGCCCGCGAAAGACGGTCCGAACCGACGATCTCTCCGGGAGCGTCGTGGCGACCGTGCTCGGCCTGATCGCCCTCGCACACCTCGGCTTCCTGCTCGGTCTCCTCGGATGGCTCGGCCGGGGACCGCTGCTTTTCGTCCTGGTGGCCGTGCACGGAGGCGGCTTCGCGATCTGGCGCGGGACGCTGGCCGGGCTCCGCGACTGGTGGCGACGTCGCGATCGCCGCCGGACGGCGCGGTGGGGTGCGGGGCTGCTGCTGGGAGCGACTCCCCTCCTGCTCCTCGCCTCGTACCCCCCGAACGCCTTCGACGAGACGCTCTATCACCTTCCGTTCGCCCGCGCCTTCGCCGCCACCGGTTCCCTTCCCATCCTCCCCGAGCTCCGCTTCCCGGTCTTTCCGCAGCTGGCGGAGCTGCTCTCCGCCGAGCTGTTGATCTTCGGCGGCGACACGGCGACCCATCTCGTCGCTCTGGTCGCGAACCTCCTCACGGCGGCACTGCTCCTCGTCTGGGGGCGCGATTGCGGAAGCCGGTCGGTCGGCGGACTCGCGGCAGCGGTCTGGCTGGGAAACCCGCTCGTCGTCTATCTGGGCGGCACCGGCTACGTCGAGCCGATGCTCGCGCTCCTGGCGACGGGGGCGTGCCATGCCTGGAGTCGATGGCAGCGAACCGGACGGATCGACTGGCTCGTCCTCATGGCACTGTTCGCCGCCGGCGCTGCCGACGTGAAGTATCTCGGTCTCTTCTTCGTCGCCGGCCTCGGGATCGCCGTCCTCCTCGCCCCGTCGAGGGCGGCCACGACGGGCCGCTGGCGGGCGATGCTGGTCTACGGACTGACCGCCTGTACGCTGCTGATTCCCACCTACGGCAGGATCGCCCTCGCGACCGGGAACCCCCTGTTCCCCTACCTGCCCGGTCTCTTCGGGGCGAGCGACTGGGCGCCGCACGGGATCTCCGCCGCCGGCGGCACGGGCGGCATGACTGTCGGGACCTATTTCGAGCGACTCATCGATCTGCCCTGGGACTCGTTGGTCCGTCGGAGCCGTGTCGGACAGGTTCCGCCGCTCTCCCCGGTCTACCTGCTGTTCTGGCCCTTCCTGCTGGCGACAGCCCTATCGACCCGGAGCGCGCGGGCGCCGTTCTTCGTCGCGACCTCCTTCGTCGCGCTCTTCCCGTTCCTGCCCGCCGACACACGTTATCTCGTGGCCGTGTTGCCGTTGTACTCCCTCGTTTTCGCGGTCGCCGCGCAGCGCACGTTCGGAACCGGTGGCGCGCCCCCCGTTCGGCCAGCGGCAAGGGGCGCCCTTCTTCGACGGCGGGTGGGTTGGCAACTCCTCGTACTGTTCTGTTTCCTGCCGGGCTGGACGTACGCCGGATACCGGATGCACCGGCTCGGGAGGGTGCCGGTCGACGCCGACTCGCGGGAGGCGTTCCTGCGCCGTACGGTGCCCGAGTACGGCGCGATCGCCCGGCTGCGTGCGCTCCGTCACCCCGAAGAGACCGTCTATCTCCTCTACTGCGAGGAGCTCCGGGATCTCGTTCCCGGACGCGTCCTCGGGGACTGGTCCGGCCCTCACCGCTACGGCCTCCTCGAGCGGACCTTCGGAGACCCTGCGACGAACGCCGCCTTCCTGCTCCGGGCGGAGGTGCGCTATCTCCTGGTCGATCGCGGCGCCGCCGGGGTCCCGGACTTCGGGGCGGCCGCCTCACGCCCGTACTTCCGGACGCTGTTCGAGGACGAGCACGCCGCCCTGTACGCCGTGCGCTGAGAGTCGACCCGACTGTCCGCCGCTCCGCCCTTCAGAGCCGCATCAGGACGGCGCCCCAGTGGAGGCCCGCGCCGAGCGCCGCGAAGGCGACGAGAGCGCCGTCCGGCGCCTTGCCGGCGGCACGGGCCTCGTGGAAGCAGAGCGGAAGCGTCGCCGACGTGGTGTTGCCGTACTTCTGGATGTTGTTGTGGACCTTCTCGTCCGGCAGCCCGAGCGCCTTCTGCGCCGCCTCGTTGATCCGCAGGTTCGCCTGGTGCATGACCAGCAGATCGAGGTCGGCGGCGGTCCGTCCGTGTTCGGCGAGCAGATCGGTCGCCACCTGCGGCATGAGGGTCACCGCGAGCTTGAAGACCTTCCGGCCCTCCATCACCGGCACCGTCTCGGCCGCCGCGATCTGCTCCGCGGTGACGAACGGCCGGCGCGCGGAGCCGAGCCCGGGCACGGTCAGGATGTCGCGATGGTTGCCGTCACCGAACAGCCTGGCGCCGAGGATGCCGCGGCCGTCGGCCGCCGGCCCGGCGCGGAAGACCATCGCGCCGGCGGCGTCGCCGAACAGGACGAGGAGATGTCGGAAGCGCGAGTTCCAGGCGAACTCCTCCTCCGGCAGCGGACCTTCGTCGCGCCCCTCGAGGATCGCCCAGGTGCGCTCCGAGAACGGCATCAGGCTGGTGTGGACATCGGTACCCACGAGCAGGACGTTGCGCGCCGTTCCCGAACGGATCAGCGCGTCGACGATCTGCAGACCGTAGGCGAATCCGGCGCACTGCTGGCGGATGTCGAGCGCCGGCACCGGCCCCATGCCGAGCTTCTGCTGGATCAGCGTCCCGGCACCCGGGAAGTAGCTGTCGGGGGTCATCGTCGCGCAGACCAGGTAGTCGATCTCCGACGCCTCCATCCGCGCGTCGGCGAGCGCGGCGCGCGCCGCTTCGGCGCCGAGATCGGACGAGGCGACTCCCGCTTCGACGTAACGCCGCTCCACCACGCCGCTGCGCTCGCGGATCCATTCGTCGCCGGTCTCGAGCACCTTCGCCAGGAGATGGTTGTCCACGATCCGCGGCGGTACGGCGATGCCGCTGCCGGCGAAACAGGCGCGCGTCCCGGTCGGCGTCATTCGCTGGTGCCCCGGTCGCCCATTCCGGTCAGCGGCGCAGCAGGTCGAGGAACTCTTCGCGCACCGGCTTCTGGTGGAAGATCCCGCGGATGGACGACGTCACCGTGACCGCTCCGGGCTTCTTCACTCCGCGCATCTCGACGCAGAGGTGGCGCGCCTCGATGACCACCATGACCCCCTGCGGATGGAGCTTCGAGTCGAGGTAGTTGGCGACCTGCTCGGTCAGGCGCTCCTGGAGCTGCGGGCGTTTGGCGTAGAACTCGAGGATCCGGGCGAACTTCGAGAGCCCCAGGATGTGTTCGTTGGGGACGTAGGCGATGTGGGCGTGACCGTAGAACGGCACCAGGTGATGCGAGCAGACCGAATAGAACGGGATCTGCTTCTCCATCACCATCGCGCTGTAGCGCTCGTCGTTGGGAAACGTCGTCACCGCCGGCTCGGCGCCCTCCTCGAGACCGTGGAACATCTCGAGATAGAGCTTCGCGACCCGGCGGTCGGTCTCCCGGAGATTCGGATCGGTGCGGTCGAGACCGAGCTCGTCGAGGATCGCCCGCACATGCCCTGCCAGTCGGTTCACCCGGGGATCTTCACCGGGCGGCGGCTCCTTCGGCTCCGTGCTCATCGTCCGGCGATCCTAGCGCACCCCCCCGGCGCCGCCGCTCGCGGCCGGGCCCGGCGTTCTAGAATGCGCCCGTGAATCTCCCGTTTCACCCTCCACCGCGCGACCCCCGGGTGGACGAGCTCCTCGGCGAGCTCCCCCGGGATCTCTTTTCGGACCGCCTCTTCGACTCGTGCGAGCTGGTGGAGCGCTACGTCTCGGACCTCGCCGTCGACGCCGCCCGCACCTTGCGGATCGACGAGGCGCTGACCGAGGCCGGAACGACCGCCGAGGTCGCCGAACGGCTGTCGCTCACGGGCGAAGAGCTCCCGGCTCTCGACTGGCTCCTCCGCCGGCTGGCGGAGAGCGGTGAGCTGACCCGGGACCCCGACGACGGCCGCTATCGCCGCGACCGGCCGCTCCGTGAATCCGACACCGCCGACCTCCGCGCGCTCGGGCTCGCATCCGACGAGTCGATCCGCCCGACCCTCGCGATCCTCGAAGCGGCCGCCGAGGCGCTGCCCGGGGTGCTTCGCGGCGCGACCACCGGCGAGCAGGCCCTCTTCTCCGGCACGAGAATGCAGCTGTGGATCGACTACTTCCACAACGGCAATCCGATCTACGCCCTCAACAACCGCATCGCGGCGATCGCCCTGGCGAACCGCCTGCGGAGCGGCCACAACCTGCGCCTGCTCGAAGCCGGCGCCGGCGCCGGCAGCGGCGCCGAAGCGCTGCTCGACGAGCTCGCGCGCCGTGACCGCCTGGGCGACATCATCGAGTACCGCCTGACCGAACCGAACCCGCTGCTGCGTCGCCGCGCCGTGCGTGCGATCGGCGCGCGCTTCCCCGGCCTGCCCCTGGTCGATCAGGCGTTCGACGTCGACATCGAAGCGGGTCACCAGGGGGTCGAGCCCGGGAAGTACGACGCCGTGCTCGCCGTGAACGTGCTGCACATCGCCAAGGATCTCCGCGCGGCGCTCGAGACTGCCCACTCGCTGCTCCATCCCGGGGGCTGGCTCGTCGCCGGCGAGTGCCTGCGCCTGCTGCCGGGTCAGACCATCGCCATCGAGATGGTCTTCGAACAGCTGCGCAGCTTCACCCGGGTGGAGCTCGACCCGGAGGTTCGCCCCGCCCACGGATTCCTGTCGCCCGAGGACTGGCGTGCGGCGCTCGTCGCTTCCGGCTTCGCCGACGTCACGGTCGTTCCGGATCTCGAACGGATCCGCGACCACTACGAACGATTCTTCACCGGTGCCATCTGCGGCCGCCGACGACACTGAAGGCGGCCGGGACGGTGCGGAAAGGAGATCGCATGCCACGTCTCACCATCGAATACTGCGTCGTTTGAAACTACCTCCCGAGAGCCGCCGGTCTGGCGGACGAACTGAAGCGGGAGTTCGGCTGGGAGGCCGAGCTCGTCAAGGGTCGCGGCGGCGTCTTCGAGGTGCGCCTCGACGACGAGCTGATCTACTCGAAGGCGACGACCCGCCGCTTTCCCGAACCCGGAGAGGTCAGCGCGATCCTGCGAGCGCGGGCGAATCCCGCCTGAGCCGGTGATCCGGATCGCCGCCGGCGCGGCGCTCTTCTGGCTGGGCTGCGGACTGTGGATCGACCGTATCCGCCGCCGGGCACCGCGCCTGCCCGATCCCCTCCCGGATCCACCTCCGACGACGATCCTCCTCCCGGTGCGCGACGAAGCGCGCCATCTGGTGGCCTGCCTCGCGACTCTCGGTGAGCAGGGGGCGGTCGCCATCCGCGTCGTCGACGACGGCTCCACCGATGCCACGCCGGCCCTGCTCGCCGAATGCGCCGCCGCCGATCCCCGGATCGAGGCGATCTCCGCTCCGCCCCCGCCCGAACGCTGGACCGGCAAGGTCAACGCCCTCGCGGCCGGGCTCCCGGGCGTCGCGACTCCGTGGGTCCTGCTGACCGACGCCGACACGCGGCACGCTCCCGCCCTCCTCGCGCGCGCCCACGCCGCGGCTGCCGAGCACCGGCTCGACGCACTCTCCCTCGCCGGCTCGCAGGAGGCGCGGGGCTGTGGCGAGAATCTGCTGACCCCCGCGGTCTTCGCGCTGCTCGACGCCCTGCTCGGCGACTGGCGGGCCCACGCCACGGGCGGATCGGCGACGGCGCTCGCCAACGGCCAGTACTTCCTCGTCCGCACCGCCGCGCTCGAGGCTGCCGGCGGCTTCGCCGCCATCGTCGGTCAGCCGCTCGACGACGTGGCGCTCGCTCGCGCCCTCCGTGCCGCCGGCTTCCGCACCGGCTTCCGGCCCGCACCGGCGGCGCTGCGCACCCGCATGTACCAGGGATTCGTCGAGACCTTCCGCGGCTGGCGCCGCAACCTGGCGCTCCTGCTCGCCGGGCGCACGTCGATCGTCGCCGTGCTGCTCGGTCTCGCGCTGCTTGCCGTGGCGGTACCGATCGTCCTCGCCGTGGCCGGAGACGGAAGCGCAGCCCTGATCGCCTGGCTGGGTGGGGTGGCCGGGTCGTACCTCGTGCGGCGATCGTCGCGGAATCCCGGGCTCGCCGCCTTCTGCTTCCCGCTCGACCTGGTCGCGCTGGCCGCGACGGCGACCGTCGCTACGGTCGACCGGCGACGCGGACGTCTCGCCTCATGGCGCGGGCGGGTGGTCGGTCCGTAGCGTCCAGTCCTGAGAGATCACGCGCCGGTAGCGACAGAGCTGGCCGGGGGTCTCCTCGATCTCGACCGCGAGCGCCCGTACCCGGCTCCCGGCCGCCTCCGGGGCGAGGCGATGCCAGACCCAGCCCGCCAGCAGCTCCATCGAGATGTTGACCAGCGGCAGCGGCAGCACTTCGCTCTCGGGAAAGCGGTACTCGCGCCCGGCGAAGCGGCAGACGAGGGAGCCGCCGCCGGTCTCGATCGCGACGCCCGGATGCGCGGCCGCGAGGAGCACCTTGTCGTCGAGCGCCGCGCAGGTGGCGCGCACGGCCCGCTTCCAGCGATCGCAGTCGGCGAGCAGACCGATCTCGTCGGCACCGACGTCGTCCCCTTCGATCTCGATCGCCATGCGGTAGTTGTGCCCGTGCAGCGGCTCGGCGCGGGAATCGTCGAAGATCGTGAAGTGCGCGACGGAAAACTTGAAATCTTCCTTGGCGAGACGGATCGACAGGATGGCGGACACGGGAGCATTCTACGGGAAGGTCCCGCGGTCGCCGGGCGCCGGAAGGAGCGCTTCAGCCGGTGGTCGTGAACGAACAGGAGGCCAGGACGACGGTGACGTTGTCACGGCCGCCCGCGGCGAGCGCCGCGTCGACCAGCTCGCGCACGGCCTCCTTCGCGGAGCTGCGCTGCGCGAGGATCGCGGCGATCGCCTCGTCCGGAACCATCTCGGTGAGCCCGTCGCTCGCCACCAGGATGCGATCGCCATCGGCTACGTCGTGGCGTCCGAACTCGACGCGCGGGGTGCCGGGAGAGGCGCCGAGGGCGCCGGTGAGGACATGCCGCTGGCTGTGCGAAGCGACCTCCGCCTCCCCGATGACGCCGGCGTCCGCCAGCGCCTGCGCCAGGGTCTGGTCGCGCGTCAGCCGTTCGAGGCGATGGTTGCGGAAGCGGTAGGCCCGCGAGTCGCCGACGTGCGCCACGAGCAGGTGGCGGTCCAGCAGGTAGGCCGCGGTCATCGTCGTCCCCATGCCGCGGAGCGCCGGGTCGGCCGCCGCCTCGGCTTCGAGGATCGCGTCCACCTTGTCGAAGTAGGAGACGGCGCGCCGCATCGCCGATTCGTCCTCGAGATCGGCGACGTCGAGGATCCAGTCGGGAATCTGCGAGGCGATCTCGACCAGGGCGGTGAGGGCGCGCGCGCTCGCGTGCTCGCCGCCGGACCGGCCGCCTACGCCGTCGGCCACGATCAGGGCGTACCCCGCTCGCTCGAGACGCGGCGGCAGGTGGTCAGCGGGAAGGTTGCTCGCCAGCGCCTCGAGCGAGCGACCGAGGCGCAGCACGAGGAAGTGATCCTCGTTCTGATCGCGCACGCGGCCGACGTCCGAGATCGCTTCGACCTCCACCCGCAGCCCCTCCTGGCGGGCGCGTTCTTCGCGCCGGATCAACTCCCAGATCGGCAGGTGGGGCGTCGGCTCGTGGTCGAGATCGCGCATCAACGGGGCGATCCTAACTCCGTTCCGCCCGCCGACGGAGATCGACCACGACCTCCATGTGTCCGGTCTGCGGGAACAGGTCGAGCAGCGCCCAGGAGGCGATCTCGAACGACCGGTCGAGCGCCTCGAGATCACGCCCGAGCGCCGCCGGATGGCAGGAAACGTAGGTGAGTCGCCGCGGCGCACGGCCGGCGAGAAGCGCCCGGACCGGCGCCGACAGGCCGTCGCGCGGCGGATCGACGACCACGCGGTCGACACCGTCGGGCAGGCCGCCCGGAACCCAGCTCTCGACCGCCTGCGCCACCACGTCGACGTTCTCGATGCGGTTGGTCCGCAGATTCCGCCGCGCATGGCGCGTGGCGAGCCGGTCGCCCTCGACCAGCGTGACCCTGGAGTAGCGGCGGGCGAGCGGCAGCGCGAACAGACCGACCCCGCCGTAGAGATCGATCGCGTGGCCGCCCTCTCCGTCGCCGACGACGACGTCCATCAGCGTGCCCGTGAGGCTCGCGTGCCCCTGGAAGAAGGAGCGGGCATCGAATCCGAACTCGAAGCCGCCGATCCGGCGCGAGAGCTCGCCGTGCGGGAGCCCCTCGAGCAGCGGTGCGATCGAGACCGTCCCGTCGTCCCCGGTCGCGAGGTCGATCCGGTTCGGCACCGAGGGCGGAAGTCTCCGCCCGAGCGTCACCACCTCCCGCTCCAGCGCCGGCACCAGCACCGGGCACTGCTCGACGACGACCAGCTCGCGGCTGGCGCGGGCGTGATAGCCGACGGCCGCTCCCCCTCCCTCGACTCGCTTGGTGTGCACCTGGGTCCGGGTGCGGTACGCCCAGCTGTCCCCGGCGTAGATGGCGCGCGGAGGTGGCAGCTCGAGCCCCGAGATCCTGGCGACCGTCTCGACCACCGCGGCCGATTTGAGGCGCAGCTGGAGCGCATCCTCGAGGTGCTGCAGATCGCAGCCGCCGCAGCGCCCGAAATGCCGGCAAAGCGGTTCGCGGCGGCCGGGTCCGGGAGCGAGGATCTCGAGGATCTCGGCCCGTCCGTATCCCGGTTTGCGCTCCACGATCCGCACGCGCAGCCGGTCCCCCGGCGCGCTGCGCGGCACGAAGACCGGAATCCCTTCGAATCGCCCGAGTCCTTCGCCGCCGGCGATCAGCTTCTCGATCGAGAGCTCGATCTCGTCCACCTGGACGAGTCGCTCGACGGCACGGCTCCGGCGGCGGTCGTCCGGGGCGTCACCCGATCGGTTGCTGCCTTCGCGATCCGGCCGTGGCTCTCGCATTCCCCCTTCTACCACCTTCCGCCCGGCAGCGGGCCGTCTCTCTTTCCACTTCACGTTCTTTCCCCGCTCCCCGGAGAGCCCCCGGGCTCCCCCCAGACATGGATCCGCGCCGCGAGCTCCGGCAGACGGCGATCGACTTCGGCACGCAGCTCGCCGGGATGGTGCCGGCGGCTCAGGTGATGCAGGACGACCAGCTCGTGACCGGCCAGCCGTTGGCGGTGCTCCACGAGATCGTCGAAGTGGAGGTGACCGAACGCCGCCCCGCGCCCACGCAGCGCCTCGCCGAGGAAGGTGCACTCGAGCATGAGGACGCGGCTTCGGTCGATCGCCGGAGCGCTCTCCCAGACCCCGGCGCCGGTGTCGCCGCAGTAGGAGAGCCAGAGCTCCTCGAACTCCTCCTCGACGGCGACGCCGCGCCGCCGCTCGGCCGCGATCGCCTCCCGCTCGAGGCCCACGAACCCGGGCCGCAGCCGCTTGCGTGTCCGCAGGAGGTGCGCGCCGAGCCCCGGGACGACGTGGTCGGTGGCGAACGCCTCGAGCGTGAAGCCGCGGCCGAGCTCGCAACGGTCGCCGGGCTCGAGCGCCACCAGCTCCCAGCGATATTCGATCCGCTCCAGCCTCCCGGCGGCGGCGACCAGGGCCCTCAGGTCGTCGGCGATCCCGGCCGGGCAGAAGACCCGCGTCGGGCTCCGGTGGTGCAGTGTCCGCTGCGAGAGCAGGTACGGCACGCCGAGGGCGTGGTCGAGATGGCCGTGCGAGAGGAAGAGATCCGCCGTTCCGGCGAGCGACTGCGAGCCCCGCCCGGCGTCGAGCGCGAGCCCCGGCGGGTGGAGCCGGAACCAGGTCTCGTCTCCGGCGAGGGAGACGCCTTCGATGGCCAGCTCACCGCGCCGGAAAACGCCATGAGCGCGGCGCGGCGCCACCGACCGGCCTCAGATCTCCTGATAGATCCAGCGGCGCAGCGGATCGAGCCGCCGCGCGACGCTCTCGGCGTCGGGATCGATCAGCCAGAGCGCCGCCGAGACCGAAGAGAGCAGCGAGTTGCCGTCCTGCGGCGTGAAGCAGAAGCCGTAGAGCTCGCGCTTCTTGCGCACCGCGAGCGTCGGCAGCACGACCACCGTCTGCGAGAGGATCCGCCCGTAGTAGCCGTGGTCGCGGCCGAAGCTGAAGATCTCGTTGCAGTTCCGCTTGTCGGTGACGGCCACGCGGAGGTTCGACTTCAGGCGCTCCACCATCTCCTCTTTCTCGATGTCGCGGTTGAAGGCGAGGTGGAACCAGATCGAGTGCATGTACTGCGTGTTGAGCTTGACCGCGCTCGAGAAGAGATCGAACTTCTGGTGCAGCGTCTCGAAGACGTGGAACGCGTCGTGAGCGTGATGGGTGCCGAACTCGGCGTCGTCGTGCTTTCCCACCTGCGGTGCGGGCGCGAAATCCTTGGTCTGCGAGATGTCGTTGGCGCGACGCATGCACACGAAATCGCCGCGCTCGAGCGAGTACTTTTCACCGCCCTCGTGACAGAGCGTCTTGATGAGCGTCGTGATGTTGTGGGTGTTGCAGGAGACGATCTGGATGAACCGGTCGCGCCCCGGAACCAGCACCTCGTCGTTGATACCGCGCGCATACGGGACACCGAAGCCGAATTCGCTGCCTTGCGCGAGAAACCCCTTCGGCCCCGGCAGCTGGTCGTAGTACTTCGCCTTCATGTCGTTTCCCGCCGGCGTACAGTCGACGACGACCGTCGCCCGGGCGAGCGCCTCCTCGGTCTCGTAAGAGACTTCCAGTCCGAGCGCCTCGAAAGCGTCCTTCTGGTCGGTGTCCGCCGCGAGGCGGGCGCCGCGGGCCATCAGGTGCCGGATCTTGGAGCGGTCGGAGGGGAGGGCGGTCCTTTTGTGGAATGTGACCTCGTCGATTCCCATCTTGTCCCGGAAATCGGTGAAAAGACCGATCAGCGGCTCGCCGATGGTGCCCGTACCGACGACATGGACCACGGTCTTCTTCATCGCCCCTCTCCCCTCGAAACCGGCTGTAGTGGTGTGCGGACACCCGAAATCCGCCTCAAAAGAGTAACATAGCGCCCCAGGGAATGACTCCAGGAGGGCCCCGGCCGATTCGGGCACAGGGCTTGCTTTTTCGTACGGTTCAGCCGTCTCCGAACGAACCGTGACGGCCGCCGCCTCGCCATTCCGGGTCGCGGTTGGCGAATTCGTCGAGGTCCCGGGGGACCTCCACCAGGGTGCGAGTGACGGCGGGATCGCAGTCGCCGCCCTCGCATTCGTAAGTGTAGACGTTCCAGTCGTCGCGTCGGCTGAACGCCGTAAGAGTCTGATAGGAGTTGCAATTGCCGCATTTGATCGAGATGTTCCGGATGTGGATCATGCCGCCTCCGGGGATCGAGGCTAGCAGAGCCCGGCGTGCCGGGACGGCCCGGAAGCGCCGTGACACCCGGACGCTCGTCGCCTTTTTGGCGTCCACGCTCCTCCTCCCGCTCCGCCCGGCATCGGGCCAGGAGGGGGTGGATCCGGACACCCCGTCGTTCAGCGACGAGGTCTCGGTCGCCTGGATTCTCGTCCCGGTGATCGTCAAGGGCGAGCGTGGCTACGTCAACGGCCTCAACCGGTCCGATTTCACCCTCGACGTCGACGGCCGTCGCACCGCCTTCCCCGACTTCGAGCCGCGGGGCGAGGCTCCCTGGAGCATCGTCTTCCTGCAGGACCTCTCGGGCAGCATGGCGGTCGGCGGACGGATCGAAGCCAGCCGCCAGGCGGTCTACTACTTCCTCGACGCGGCGAAACCCGGCGACGAGTTCGCGCTGGCGACCTTCGCCATGGATTCGACCGAAGTGGAGGTCCCGTTCACGGAGAACACTCTGGCGGTCCAGGAGTCGGTCGCATTCTGGGACCCGTACGGCAAGACGGCTCTCCACGACGCCGTCTCGCTCCTGCCGCAGATCTCCGGCGACAGCCGCAACGTCAAGCGGGCGGCGATCGTGATCACCGACGGGGTCGACAACGCCAGCACCCTCTCCGCCGCCGAAGCGCGCGAGATCGTGCGCAAGGCGGAGCTGCCGGTCTACGTCTTCGGCCTCTCGTCCGGCGATCCGTACGCCAAGGGCAAGGAGGACGACGTCTACCGCTACGCGGACGTCCTCAACCTCCTGGCCAGCATGACCGGCGGCCGCTACTACTCGATCTCCGGTCCGGAGGACCTCAAGGAGGCATGCGCGGAGATCGCGGACGATCTTCGTTATCAGTACGTCCTGGGCTTCGAGACGGCGGCGACCGGAAAACCCGGCTACCACCGGATCGTGGTCTCGGTGCAGAACCGCAAGGTCCGTCAGGTCCTTGCGCGGAAGGGCTATCAGGGGCTCGCTCCGGAGGTTCCGGCGCGTGCGACCGCGAAGTAGGCGATCCGGGATGAACCGGAAGAGTTCCGTGAATCAGGAATCGATCAACCCAAGGAATGGAGGTCATGCGATGAGAAACACGATGCTGGTAGTGACGACGGTGGCGATCGCGGCGGTTTCCGGGTGGGGCTGCGCGAGCAAGAGCTACGTCAACGACGAAGTGGGCCGGGTCGGTACCCGGGTCGACGGCGTGCAGACGCAGGTCGAGGACGCCCAGACCAAGATCCGTGACCACGAGGGTCGCATCACGAGCAACCGCGCCACCGCCGAGAAGGCCTCGAAGACGGCCCAGGAAGCGCTCGAGCGCGCCCAGGCGGCCGGCAAGCTGGCCGAGGGCAAGCTCCTCTACGAAACCGTCCTCTCGGACGACAAGGTCAAGTTCGGCTTCGATCAGGCGAAGCTCTCGCCCGACGCCAAGGCGGCGCTCGACGAATTCGCCGAGCAGCTGAAGACCGAGAACCGCAACGTCTACATCGAGATCCAGGGCCACACCGACAACATCGGCGGCGAGCTCTACAACGAGAAGCTCGGCCAGCAGCGCGCCGACGTCGTCAAGGAGTACCTCGCCAAGGCCGGCATCCCGATCTTCCGCATGGCGACGCTCTCCTACGGCGAGCAGAGCCCGGTGGCGGACAACAAGACCCGCGAAGGCCGCGCCCAGAACCGCCGCGTGGTCCTGGTGGTTCTGCAGTAAGCGCCGCCTTTCGTCCGAGAAGTCAGGGGGGGCACCTTCCGAGGTGCCCCTTTTCGTTCTTCAGCCGGGCCTCGAGCTCGGCGAGGGACTATCGAGGTACCGTAGGGTCCTCTTCGGTGATGGTGATCGCTTCCGGCATGTCGAGCCGCAGGAACGGCAGATCCAGAGGTACCAGGACCACGGTCACACCGCCGGATTCATCGCGCTTGATCAGGTCGACCCGTTCCACGCGCGCCCGGAAGCTGCGCTCCCCCTGAGGCTGTTCGATGATGAGAATCTCTCCGGGCGAGAAATCAACCGAAGCCGCACTTTCCACTTCGACCGCAACTCGGGTCCCGGGGAGTTCGACGAAGTCGAGCACCGGTTTGCGCCGCTTCGCCTTTCCGCCGGGGTGGACGATTGTGCGTACGACATACCCGTCGGAGGGCGCTCGAACGGGCGCGGAAGCGAGTCGCTCCTGGAGCTCCGACAGTTCGCGCATCGCGTCCGATTCACGCAGCGCCCAGGTGTAGTCCGACGGATTCGGATTTCGGCGCTCCCGCTGGATCGCGGTGAGTTCCGCCTGCTTCGATTCGAGCCGGCGATCCAGAGACTCGGTATCGAACCGCACGAGCTCCTGTCCGTTCGCAGCGGGCGCACCGGAAGGCACGGCGATCTCGCGGACGGTCAGTGACTCTGTCGCGACGACCTGGTTTGCTCCGGACAACATTCGAAGGGTCGCGCTTGCCCTCACGCCCATTGCGGCGTTGGGAATCGCGAGAAGAGCGGCAAATGTAACTATCCATTCGACGTGAATAGAACGGCGCCAAGGTGCCCGACGCAGGGCGAACGCTCTGGTTTGGTTCAAGGGAACCTGTCGAGTCGGACGGAGACGAAGCTGCAGATCTGAGTCCCCTGATTCCACGACAAAGGGCCCACCGCACAAGCATTGAGTCTTCCCAGGGCGACGGGGGCTTAGCGGCCGAGCCATACCCTTCATCGACCCGGAGGCGTCGGCTCCGATTGCGAACTCCGAGCAGCAGAGGATCGATCGGGATTCAAGAGGCATTCCGCCCCGCGATCATTGCCTCCAATCGCAAAGATCGAATCCAACTGCTCTGAATCTGTTTGGGACGCCGGGCTGTCACAGTCTGGATGACCAATACACAACCACATGTCGCAGATCTCGGTATGAGTACCTGGCCCCGGCTCGTTGGCGGCTATGCAAGTTGTGCTGCAAGGAGTCCAGCATGTGCAGTTCAAGCACATCGGGATCAACTCTGTCGCCAAAACGAAGTTGCAGGCGAGAAACAAGGGAACGAATTCCGCGAGAATCAGCCGCTTCGCTCTGCCCATTGAATTCCTCCTTGTCGAGACTTCGTGCAACTACGTCGATTGCCAACCTCTCCTGCCGATCCCAACTCTCGTGAGACTCTCCATCTGACAGAGATCGAACCTACCACGATGGGCGAAGTCCCCGAGAACTTCGTACCGCAATGGACGTTCGATTGGAGCCTGCTCAGGGACGAATGTCCCACGCGCGCGATGGATTTCCTGGCACTTCGAGGACCTTGAGTCCCCCGCCGCAGCTGCCGCAGCGGTAGCGGCGGGCGTCGGGGCGGGTGCGGGGGTAGGTCTCGCCGCAGCGCCGGCAGAGCCAGAGGTAGCGACGCGGACGGCTGCGGTTGCCGAGGTGCGACAGGTCGAGCCGGTGGCAGACGGTCGGCGGGAAGCCCGCCGCGACCATCAGCGCCTTCCACTTCGCCCCGTGGCCGGCGCGGACCCCCGCCGCCAGGTGGCAGAGCTCGTGGATCAGGGTCGGGACGAGCTCGCCGGGATTCCGGTCGAGCAGCTCCGGATTGAGCTCGATCGCCGCGGCCCGGTAGTCAGCCCGGCCCAGCGTGCTGCGCAGGCGTCCGTTCCAGACCACCCGGAACTCCCGCAGCCTCGTCAGCCGCTGGCGTCGCAGCGGTCCGAGAACGATGCCGGCGAGGCGCTCGAGCGCCGCCGTCGAGCGTTCCGAAGGCCGCTTGTGGATCCGCGGCGGCCGCTCCGGTGCCGCCGCCTCGAGGAACTCGAACGTCAGCTGCACTGGGGTGGTCAGCCGAGGATCTTGGCCACTTCGGCGTCGATCCGTTCGGCGGACAGGATTCCCGTCTGCCGGAAGGCGATGGTGCCGTCGCGGTCGACGATCAGCAGCGTCGGCAGTCCGAGGATCCCGAGGTCGCCGGTCAACTGCTCCTCGCTGTCGACCAGCACGGTCCACGGGAACGGCTTGCGGGCGACGAAGTCGCGCACCGTGCCGAGCGTCTCGCCGGAGTTGATGCCGACGATCGTGACGCCGTGCGCCTCGAGCGACGGTGCGGCGGCGCGCAGGATGTCCGCCTGGATGTGACACGGGCCGCACCAGGTCGCCCAGACGTCGAGCAACACCACCTTGCCCGCCAGGTCGGCCGCGGTCACCTCGCTGCCGTCGAGAGCGGCGAGCCGGAAACCGGGGATCTTCGCGCCGACGCCGTCGCGCGGAGCGCCGCCGCCACAGGCGACGGCGAGGAGGAGGCTGATCAGCAGCGGGATCGGGCGCAGCGGTTTCATGCGGTCAGCCTACTTTCTCCGCCGGAAAGAAAAAAGAGCCGGGGCCTCACGGCCAGGCTCTTTGGGTCCTGCGTATTCAGATGCCGGACACGAGGTCCGGAAGCGTCACAGATCGACGAATGCTGCTCGTCGAAGTTACTTCTTCTTCTTTGCAGCCTTCTTCGCGGCCTTCTTAGGGGCCTTCTTCGCTGCCTTCTTGGCAGGCTTCTTTTTCGCCGCCTTCTTGGTGGCCATATCAGCCTCCTCTATGGCATCGGGCCCAATTGCCCGTTGCGTGCGCTCTCATACTGCTCAGCTGCAACCGCTCGTCGAACCGCAGTTCCCGCACTTGTAGCAGGAGCCGTTGCGCACCATGATCGAACCGCATTCGTGACAGCTCGGGGCGTCCGTCGAGTTGACGAAGGTCGCCCCGGTACTCGGCAGAGGGATCGACAGCGCCGCCTCGAGCTCGCTCGACGGCTCCGCGGTCGCGGACGACGCCGATTCGGCGTCGCGCAGGATCACACCGACACCCTGCTTCTCCTCCTTGCTCATGAACTTCGACGCCAGCCAGCGGAAGATGTAGTCGGTCAGCGACTTGGCGATCGGGATCTCGGGGTTCTTGGTGAAGCCCGAGGGCTCGAAGCGCATGTGCGAGAACTTGTCGACCAGCGCCTTGAGCGGCACGCCGTACTGCAGGGCGAGCGAGATCGACGTCGCGAAGGCGTCCATCAGACCCGAGATCGTCGAGCCTTCCTTGGCCATGGTCAGCCAGATCTCGCCCGGGCTGCCGTCCTCGTAGAGACCGACGGTGATGTACCCCTCGTGGCCGTTGATCGAGAACTTGTGGGTCAGCGAGCGGCGCTCGTCGGGAAGGCGGTGCCGGATCGGCGCCGCCGCTCCGGCGGACGTCTCGAGCGCTTCGTCGGCGCTGTCGTCGCGCTTGGTGGACAGCGGCTGGCTGCGCTTGCAGCCGTCGCGGTAGACCGCCACCGCCTTGAGGCCCAGCTTCCAGCCTTCGATGTAGGCCTGCTCGATCTCCTCGGGCGTCGACTCCTCCGGCATGTTGATGGTCTTGGAGATCGCCCCGGAGATGAACGGCTGCGCGGCCGCCAGCATCCGCAGATGGCCCATGTAATGGATCGACCGCGTACCCTGCGCCGGCTTGAAGGCGCAGTCGAAGACCGCGAGGTGCTCGGGCTTCAGATAGGGCGCCCCTTCGATCGTGTCGTGCTCGTCGATGAACTCGACGATGCCACGGATCTCGTCCTTCTCGTAGCCCAGGCGCTTGAGCGCCAGCGGGACCGTCTGGTTGACGATCTTGATCATCCCGCCGCCGACCAGCTTCTTGTACTTGACGAGCGCGATGTCGGGCTCGACTCCGGTGGTGTCGCAGTCCATCATGAACGCGATCGTCCCGGTCGGCGCGAGCACCGAGATCTGGCTGTTCTTCAGGCCGTGCTTCTCGCCCAGCGTCACGACGTCGTCCCACGACTGCTTCGCTGCCTGCAGCAGATCGAGCGGCACGTGGGTCGGGTTGATCTTGCGGGTGGCGTCGCGGTGCTTGCGCATCACGCGCAGCATCGGCTCGCGGTTCTTGGCGAAACCCGCGAACGGCCCCTTGGCCTCGGCGACACGCGCCGACTGGGCGTACGAGGCGCCCGACATGAGCGCCGTGATCGCTCCCGCGTAGTCGCGGCCGGCCTCCGAGTCGTACGGCACACCGCGCGCCATCAGCAGTGCGCCGAGATTCGCGTAACCGATCCCCAGCGGGCGATAGTCGTGCGAATTCTTCTCGATCTGCGGCGTCGGATAGCTCGCGAAGTCGACGATGATCTCCTGCGCCGAGATGATGATCTCGCAGGCGTGACGGAAGCTCTCGACGTCGAATCCGCGCTCGGCGTCGTAGTACTTCATCAGGTTCAGCGACGCCAGGTTGCAGGCCGTGTCGTCGAGGAACATGTACTCGGAGCACGGGTTGGAGGCGTTGATGCGGGCCGTGTTCGGGCAGGTGTGCCAGTCGTTGATCGTCGTGTCGTACTGCATCCCGGGGTCACCGCAGACCCAGGTCGACTCGGCGATCGCACGCATCACATCCCGTCCACGGTAGGTGTCCATCGGCCGCCCGTCGCGCACCGCGCGCGTGGTCCAGTCGCGATCCTCGATGACCGCCTTCATGAAGTCGTCGGTGACCCGCACCGAGTGGTTCGCGTTCTGGTAGGCGATCGAGTCGTAGGCGCCGCCTGTGATGTTGAAGCCGCCGGGATAGCCGGCGTCGATCAGCGTCCAGGCCTTGCGCTCCTCGATCTCCTTGCAGCGGATGAACTCGACGATGTCCGGGTGATCGACATTGAGGATCACCATCTTGGCGGCGCGACGCGTCTTGCCGCCGCTCTTGATCACGCCGGCGAACGCGTCGAAGCCCTTCATGAACGAGACCGGCCCCGAGGCGGTGCCACCGCCGGCGAGTCCCTCGCGCGACGAACGCAGCGACGAGAGGTTCGAGCCGGTGCCGGAGCCGTACTTGAAGAGCATCCCCTCGGTCTTGGCCAGACCGAGGATCGACTGCATGGTGTCCTCGACCGCATTGATGAAACAGGCCGAGCACTGCGGATGCTCCTCGATCCCGACGTTGAACCAGACCGGGGAGTTGAAGCAGGCGTACTGGTGGAGCAGGATGTGGGTGAGCTCGGCGTGGAACGTCTCGGCGTCGGCGGCGCCGGCGAAGTAGCCGCCTTCGAGGCCCCACCGGGTCATCGTGTCGCTCACGCGGCCGATGAGCTGGCGCACCGAACTCTCGCGCTGCGGCGTCCCGAGCGGGCCGCGGAAGTACTTGGAGACGACGACGTTGGTCGCCGTCTGCGACCAGAACTTCGGAACCTCGACGTTCTTCTGCTCGAAGACCTTCTCGCCCTTCTCGTTGCCGATGACGGCGTCGCGGGTTTCCCACTCCACGGCGTCGAACGGGTCCACACCGGGGGTGGTGTAGTAGCGCTCGAAGCGGAGGCCTGCGGTCGCTGATTTCGTTTCCGAACTCGGTGAACTGATCGGATTCAGGGGGGAGAGGCCCGCGCCGCCGTCCGGGTTCACCGTGCTCTCCATCGCCATGCTGCCTCCCTTGCCTCTCGTGCTGCCGTTTCGTTTCCTGCGCTTCGTCTCGCCGTCGTGCTGCTCGCCGTCGTTTTGGCCAAAATCGGTCCCGCAACCCCCTCAGCCACTGCTCAATTCCTTGTGCTGTTTTCTGGGTACGAGAGTGTGCGGCATCCTCGGCGGTCTGTCAAGGGGTCTTCCCCAAGATGTTGTGTCTGTCACAGCCCCGGTCCCCTACTCCTTGCCGTCGATCGACACTCGAACCCCCGCAGCGACCGCCTTCCGAGGCCACAACCTGTAGGGGTCGAGGGGTACAATCGATTCCCGTGACCGAATCCCGCCGCTCCGACCGAAGCGCCGACGGCGCACCGCGCGAGACCCCGTCCGGCATTCCGCTGCGCCCGTACTACGACGCCGGCAGCAACGCCTTCGCCGCCGAGTCGATCGGCGCACCGGGCGCCTACCCGTTCACACGCGGCCTCTACCGCGAGGCGTACCGCAAGCGCCCGTGGACGATGCGTCAGTACGCCGGGTTCTCCGACGCCGCGGAATCGAATCGCCGCTACCGCTTTCTCCTTTCCCAGGGGACCACCGGTCTCTCGGTCGCCTTCGACCTCCCGACCCAGATCGGATACGACTCGGACCACGAGCTGGCGCGCGGCGAAGTCGGCCGCGTCGGCGTCGCGATCGACTCGATCGCCGACATGCGCCGGCTGTTCGCCGAGATCCCGCTCGACCGGATCACCACGTCGATGACGATCAACGCCACCGCGCCGATCCTCCTCGCCCTCTACCTGGTGGTCGCAGAGGAGCAGGGGATCTCCTGGGGCGAGGTCGGTGGCACGGTGCAGAACGACATTCTCAAGGAGTACGCGGCCCGCGGGACGTACATCTACCCGCCGGCGCCGTCGCTCCGCCTGGCGACCGATCTCATCGAGTTCTGCGCCGCGGAGGTGCCACGCTGGAATCCGATCTCGATCTCCGGCTACCACATGCGCGAGGCGGGATCGACCGCCGTCCAGGAGGTGGCGTTCACCCTCGCCCATGGCCTCGCCTATGTCGACGCGGCGCTGGCGCGCGGCCTGGCGATCGACGACTTCGCGCCCCGGCTGTCGTTCTTCTTCAACGCCCACAACCACTTCTTCGAAGAGGTCGCCAAGTTCCGCGCCGCCCGCCGCCTCTGGGCCGAGCTCGTGCGCGAGCGCTACGCGCCGCAGAACGAGCGCTCGCTCTGGCTGCGATTCCACACCCAGACGGCGGGCTCGACGCTCACCGCCCAGCAGAGCGACAACAACGTCGTCCGGGTGGCGATCCAGGCGCTGGCAGCGGTCTGCGGCGGCACGCAGTCGCTCCACACCAACGCCCGCGACGAGGCGCTCGGGCTGCCGACGGAGGCGGCGGCCCAGGTGGCGCTGCGGACGCAGCAGATCCTCGCCACCGAGAGCGGCGGGGCCGACGTCACCGATCCGCTCGGCGGCAGCTGGGCGATCGAGGCGCTGACCGACGAGATCGCCACCCGCGCCCGGAAGTACATCGCGCAGCTCGACGAGATGGGCGGTGCCCTCGCCGGGCTCGAGCGCGGCTTCCAGCAGAACGAAATCGCCGAGGCCGCCTACGAGCATCAGCGCGCCGTCGAGGACGGCACGGTGAAGGTGGTGGGGGTCAACTGCTTCGTCGCCGAGGAGGCATCTCCGGCCGAGGCGCTGGCGCTCGATCCGGCGATCGAGCTCGAGCAGCGCGAACGCCTGCAGGCGTTCCGCGCCGGACGCGACAGCGACCGGGTCGCCCGGGCGCGGCTGGAGCTCGTGCGGGTGGCCGGCGGCGACGCCAACCTGATGCCGGCGATCCTGGATGCCGTGCGCGCCGAGGTGACGCTGGGCGAGATCGCCGACTCGCTCCGCCAGGTATTCGGCGAACACCGCGAGTCCGCCGGCGAGGGCTGAAACCCGGCCGCCTCAGTCGGGAAGCGGAGCGCCGCCGGCGCTCGGCGTCGGTTCCGCGGCACCGGCCGCATCCGGCGACGGAGCGACGACCGCCGGCGCGGCCCGCACCGCACCGAGCTTGCTCCGCACCTCTTCGGCCACCTTCGGCGAAAGGATCAGGGTGAGGTCGCGACCGCTCACGTTCGCCGGTGTCCCCGTGGCGCCGGACTCGCCGAGGGAGAGCGTCTCCTCGTTGCCGTCGGCGTCGGCGAGGGTGAACGTGAGCGCCGGCTTGCCGGCGGCCGCGGCGTCACGGATCTCGTCCGCCCGGGCGCTGCTCAACGCATAGAGCAGGTCGCTCGCCGCCGCGAAGCCGATCTCGACGCCGTCGCGGTGCCACTGCCCGTCCTTGCGCTCGAGCGCCATCCGGCCGGCGGCATCTTCGACGGTCACCCGCTCGACGCGCCAGGTCTCGAAGCGGCTCCAGTGGTGCGAGCGCCAGTCCGCGACCGGACGCGTCACCTCCTCGAAGAGGTTCGTGGTCCCGATGAACGCCTGCTCGCCGGCGCGCACGGTGCGCTTGCCCGGAACCGGCTCGCCGCCGAGGACGATGCGGAACGGCTCGCTCCGCCCGGCGATCGCCAGCTCGACGGTTGCGGTCGGAGCAGCGAGAGCGGCCTTCGCGGTCTCGGTGAGCGGCGGATCGAGAAAGGTCTCCATGCGCAGCCCGGTGAGTGCCGTGACCAGCGCGTCCACACGCTCACGCTCGGCGACGTCGGCGACCGGCGCTTCGAGACGCAGCGTCTCGCCGTCCTGCACCAGGACCACCGGCGGACGGCCCGGCGCCTCGATCTTCACGCGCTCGATCTCGGCGCGCGTCGCCGGCACCGCTTCGCGGCTCCGCCACTCCCCCGGTGCCCGTTCGAGCTGCGCCACGATCCCCTTGTCGACCACCGCCGGCAGCGTCCGCTCCGAGCTCGCGACGACGATCTCGTTCGACGCCGGGATCTCGCCGCCGATCTCGAGCGAACCCGACGCGGTCGCCGTCTTCCAGGTCACCTTGCCGCGCGGCGGATCGAGGCCGACGTCGGCCGGGGTGGCCCCCTCGAGATCGCGCTTCGCTTCGAGTGCCGTGAGCTGCCCGGCGAAAGTGTCGACCAGCCCGTCGTCGGCGCGGGTCGCGAACGGCTCGACCAGCTGCCACGGGCGCGGCGCCGGCGGCGCCGCCGCGGCGTCCGCCGCACCCCTCGGCGCCCGCTCCAGTCGAGCGATCTCGCCCTGCCAGTCGATCTCGATCGCGACGAGCTCGTCGCCCTTCACCGGCACGACCTTCTTCGCCCGCGCCGTGCGCTCGTCGGTCGACGGCAGATCCTTCTCGAACAGGAAGACGGCCGCCGCGAGCGCTCCGACGACGAGCGCCAGGACGGCGAGCGTCTTCGGCTTCAACGCACCCTCCGGCGCCGGTACCAGACCAGGACGCCGGCCGCGACGGCGAGCGCCGGCAGTCCGGCGAGCACACCCCAGGTCACCGACCGCAACTCTCCCGGAGTCATCGAGAGCCGCACCTGCTCCGGCTTCTTGGCGCCGATCTCGAGCAGCTTCTGGCGCTCGAGGAGCCAGTTGAAGGCGTTGGCGACGAGCGTCGGATTCCCCGCCGACGGCAGCAGGGAGTTGGTCGCGAAGTCGGAGTCGCCGATGACGACGAGTCGCCAGGTCGGTCCTTCCGCCGCGGGCGGCGGTGGGGTTGCGGTCTCGAGATCCTCGTCGTCCATCGCGGGCGCGCCGTCGTTCGACTTCTTCGCCACGGCAACCGCCAGAGGCACCGGCGCCGGACTGTCCTTGTCGTCCCTGGCGACGCCGCGGAGGTTCGCCAGGTCGGTCTCGCCCCAGCCGTCGCTCGACGTCGCCAGCAGCGTCGTGGCTTCCATCCCCTCCGGAGCGTTCCCGGGCGCGACCGAGCGCGCCAGCGCGACGATCACCGGGTAGTTCGCCTGCTCGAGGCTGCGCACGATCTCCTGCGAGCCGGTGGCGTTGACGAACAGTGTCTCGGCGCCGTACATCGGCACCGTCGCCGACGGGTCGACGACGATGTCGTCGCGCACGTCGACACCGCGCGTCGCGAGCCACGCCTCGAGGCCGCTCTTCTTCACTCCTCCCGGCGCCGCGCCGGCGAGCTCGGGATCCAGCAGCACCAGCATGCGGCCGCCGCGATCGAGGTAGCGCCCGAAGGCGTCGAGCTCGGGGGCGACGAAGGCGGCGCGCGCACCGGCGATCACCAGCAGGTCGGTCCCTTCCGGGACCTCCGGCTTGCCGAGCGAAGCCCAGCTCTCGAGCGCGAGATTCTCCTTGCCGAGGAGGTCGCGCACCTGGGAGAGCCCTTCGGGACCGACCTCGTCGATCGAGGCCTCGCCGTGGCCCGAAGTCAGGAGGACCTTCGGCTTGCGGCTTTCGGCGAGCTCGAGGATCGCGCCGGTGAACGCCTCCTCGCCCTTGAACCCGGTCATCTGCGGCGCCTGGCCATACTGCATCCCGGAGTAGTCGTAGTCGGCGAGGTCTCCCTCCTCCACCACGCGGCGGTCGTCTCCGGCTTCGAAGACCACCACGTTGAGGCTCGAGAGCTGGTACTTCTCCACCAGACGCTGCGCCTCGATCAGGTTCTTGTCGGCCTCGATGGCGCGGAAGCTGATCTTCGGCGACGCCGCCGCGTAGCGCTCGAGGAGCTCGCGCGACGGATCGTGAAGCGGCGAGCTCGGCGGCAGGAAGAGGGTGACGTCGATCTGCTTGTCCAGCCCGGCGAGCACCGACTTCGACTTGTCGGAGAGCGAGTAGAGCTTGCTTCCCGTCCAGTCGAACCGCTTGTAGTACTTCATGCCGAAGTAGTTGAGCAGGCCGACGAGCGCCGCGACCAGGAGGACGCCGGCCGAGAGGATCGAGCCCGCGGCGAGCGCCTTGCGTGTGCTGTTCGTGCTCATCGGATCACCGCCACTTCTTCGCCGCGAGGGCGCGGCCCGTCAGGAAGAGGAAGAACGCCGACACCGTCGTGTAGTAGACGAGGCGGCGCGTGTCGACGATCCCCTTGCTCCAGTCGTCCATGTGCTGCCAGAGGTTCATGTGACCGAGGATCTGCTTCGCCGTCGGGCTCTGGAACAGGTTCTCCATCAGTCCGGCGCTGAACAGCACGAGGAGGAACGAAAAGGTCACGATCGCCGCGACGATCTGGTTCTTCGACATCGCCGAGGCGAACAGGCCGACCGCGAGGAACAGGGCGCCGATCCCCGCGATCCCGATGTAGGAGGCCGCCACCGGCCCCCAGTCGATCGGCGTGAAGAGCCGCACGATCGCCACGTAGACCAGGGTCGGAGCCCACAGGAACAGGTAGAAGGCGAGCGCCGCGAAGTACTTGCCGAGCACCACCTGGGTCTCGGTCACCGGAGCCGTCATCAGCGTCTCGACGGTGCCGCTGCGGAGCTCTTCCGAGATCAGCCGCATGGTGAGGAAGGTGCCGGCGAAGAGCAGCACGAGCCAGGTGAAGATCGTCTGGCCGAAGAACAGCTCGAGCGGCTTGCCGGCGGCGGCGCGCGGATCGGAAAGGTAGGCGACGATCAACGTGAAGTAGTACCCCTGCACGAGGAGGAAGAAGGTGAGGATGACGTAGGCGAGCGGCGAGAAGAAGTAGGCGCGGAGCTCGCGACCGAGGACGGCGAAGGCCCCTCTCATGCCGCCTCCTCGGTGGAGGGAGCCGCATCCCGCGCCGTGAGCCGTACGAAGACGTCCTCGAGCGAGGCGCGTTCGGCGGCGAGCCCGGTGAGCACCCAGCCACGCTCCACCGCCAGGCGGAAGACGGCGGCCCGCGGGTCGCTCCCCTGCTCGCACTCGAGGACGAATCGGCGCCCGTCCTCCGGATCGGCGGACACGCGTGTGACGCCGGCGACGCCGGCGAGCGCCGCGGCGGCGTCCGGCGCCTCCTCCGCCAGCTCCACCGAGACACCGACCGAACCGTGGAAGCGGTCGCGGAGCGACTGTGGCGTCCCTTCGGCGACGATCCGGCCGCGATCGATGATCAGTACGCGCGAACAGAGGAGCTCGACCTCGGGCAGGATGTGGGTCGAGAGCAGGATGGTGTGGCGCCGGCCGAGATCGCGGATGAGCTCGCGGATCGCCACGATCTGCTTCGGGTCGAGCCCGACCGTCGGCTCGTCGAGGATGAGGACGCGCGGCTCGTGGAAGATCGCCCCGGCGAGGCCGACCCGCTGGCGGTAGCCCTTGGACAGGGTGCCGATCACCTGGCGCCGCACGTCGGTGAGGAGGCAGCTGTCGAGCACCTCGTCGAGACGCTTCGCGATCGCCCCGCGCTCCATTCCCTCCAGGCGGGCGCGGTACTGCAGGTACTCCTCGACCCGCAACTCGGGGTAGAGCGCGACGCTCTCCGGCAGATAGCCGATCTCGCGTCGCACGGCGACCGAATCGCCGAACAGGTCCCTGCCGTCGAGCGTGACGCGTCCGCTGGTGGGCGGCAGGAAGCCGGTGATCATGCGGATCGTGGTGGTCTTGCCGGCGCCGTTGGGCCCGAGGATGCCGACGATCTCCCCCTCGGGTACCGCGAACGACACGCCGCCGACGGCGGTGAAGTCGCCGAAGTTGCGGGTCAGTTCCTGCGCTTCGATCATGCCTTCTCCCATTTCCCGACCGCGTTCCGCGGATCACGGTCGCCAAGTTCACCCGGCGTGCTCTGGAGCGGGGCCTCCGTCACAGAGGCCATCCCCTTCGAAGCAAAACCAATGCCTTGATTTCCGGCCCTCCCGCGCCATCCTGACGCGCGAGGGGAGGTGCGCCCGGCCGGAGGCACCGCGACCCGCCGCTCAGAACGGCAGGTCGTCCTCCTCCATCCCGAAGTAGTGCCCGAGCTCGTGCTGGACGGTCTCGCGGATCTCGCGGATCACCTGGCGGCGCGTCTCGCACGAGCGCAGGATCGGCCCGCGGAAGATCAGCACCCGGTCGGGCAGCGCCGAGTAGGAGCTGTCGCGCTCGGGGAGCGGCGTGCCCTGGTAGAGCCCGAGGAGCTCGCCCTCCTCCGGATCGTCGGGGTCGATGCCGACCCCCTCCAGGTCTTCGACGGAGGGCTCCTCCTCCACCATGACCATGACGTTGTCGATCGCCTCCTGGAACTCCTCCGGCAGCTCCTCGACGGCCCGCTCGACCAGCGCCTCGAACTCTTCGCGGGAAACCCTCATGGTGACCTAAGATCCTGACGATGTCCGTTCGAATCGACAAGTGGCTGTTCGTCGCGCGGATCTACAAGACGCGGACGCTGGCGCAGGAGGCCTGCGAGCGCTCGCGGGTCCGGGTCAACGGCACCGCCGTGAAGCCGCACCGCCAGCTCGCTCTCGGCGATCGCATCGAGGCGGAAGTCGCTGCCGACTGGACGCGCGTGGTCGTCGTCCGCGAGCTCGCCGAGCGCACGGTCGCCAAGGCGGACGCGCCGCGTCTCTACGAAGACCTGTCGCCACCGAAGCCGCAGCCCGATCCGCTGGCGCGGCTCCTGCGGCGGCCGCCGGTGCAGCGCGAATCCGGCGCCGGCCGCCCGACGAAGCGCGACCGCCGGCAGATCGACGAGTGGAACCGTGACTGAGCGGCCCGCGAGGTCCCGGTGACGAAGCCGACCGAGATCGATTTCTTCTACGCGCGGCCCGGCTGCGAGAGCTGCGAGAAGGTGCGTGCCGAGCTCGTGCGGCGCGGAACGACGATCCGCGCCGAGCGCTCGACGAAGCAGCCGCTGAGCGCCGGCGATGCCGCGGAGCTGCTGCGGACGGTTTCGGAGGTCACGCTCCTCCGCGGCCGGAGCTCGCGGCGCCGACGCGCCGACGAGCTCACCGCGGCCGACCTCCTGGGCCCGACGGGAAGGATCCGCGCGCCGCTCCTGCGCTGCGGACGTCACCTGCTGGTGGGATTCGAGACGGCTTCTCTGAAAGAATGGCTGAACAGAACCTGAACCGGGAGGGGATGCGATGCGCAACGGAACGAAGATCGGCGGCCTGGGACTGGCTGCACTGCTGTGGTTCGTGAACGCGGTTCCGGCGACCGCCGCCGGGCGGATCGAGGGATTCGCCGGCTACTACGTGGCCGAGGAGCTGGAAGAGGACATCTCCTACGGCGTGCGCGGCACCTGGGAGTCGGAGCGCGGCTGGGGGCTGATGCTGAGCTACGAGTCGTTCGAAACCGACGGCAGTGGCTACGGTGAACCGCGCAACGTCGACGGCAAGCTCGAGCACCTCGAGCTCTCGTTCGTCTCCCGGCTCGGCGGTGGCGGCTTCGAGATCTTCTCGGGAATCGGCACCACCGACGTCAACGTCGACACGCACGTCCCCGGAGCCTCGGTCGACCTCGACAAGTCGTCGTTCTCGATCCATGCCGGTCTCGCCTATCGCCTGGATCTCGGCGACGTCCTCTACCTGCGACCGGAAGCCCGGGCGCGGCTCTACAAGGTCGGCGACGAGACGATCGACTACACCGGTTCGATCGCCCTCGGATTCCGCTGGGGCAGCGGCCGGTAGGCCCGTTCGCTCAGCCGCCGGCGGAGGCGCCCTCGACGATGCCGCCCTCGGTCTGGGCGCGTGCATCCAGGACCCGCGCCAGCTCGTCCGGCGGCAGGACCTTCTTCTCGAGACAGAGCGCACGCACCGTCTTGCCGGTGGCGACCGACTCCTTGGCGATCGCTGCCGCGGCGTCATAGCCGATCTTCGGAGCCAGCGCCGTCACCATCGCCAGCGACTGCTCCACCAGCTCCTCGCAGCGCTCGCGATTGGCGGTGATGCCGCCGACGCAGCGCTCGGCGAGGAGATTGGCGGCCGAAGTCAGGATCTCGATCGACTGCAGCAGGTTGAAAGCGATCACCGGCATCATCACGTTGAGCTCGAAGTTGCCGCCGGCGCCCGCGATGCCGATGGTGACGTCGTTGCCCATCACCTGGGCGGCCACCATCAGGGTCATCTCGGGGATGACCGGATTGACCTTGCCCGGCATGATCGAGCTGCCGGGCTGCAGCGACGGCAGGGCGATCTCGCCGATGCCGCAGCGCGGACCGGAGGCGAGCCAGCGCAGATCGTTGGCGATCTTGGTGAACGAGACGGCGATCGTCCGCAGGGCGCCCGACGCCTCGACCGCGGCGTCCTTGCCGGCCATCGCCTCGAACCGGTTCGGCGCCGGCACGAACGGATGCCCGGTGCGCGCGGCCATGCGCGCGATCACCGCGTCGGCGAATCCGGGAGGGGCGTTGAGGCCGGTACCGACCGCCGTGCCGCCGAGGGCGAGCTCGGCCAGTCGCGGCTTGACCGACGCGAGGCGGCCGATCGCGTTCTCCACCTGCCGGGCGTATCCCGAGAAGTCCTGACCGAGGCGCACCGGCACGGCGTCCTGGAGATGGGTGCGGCCGATCTTGACGACGTCGTCGAACTCGCGGGCCTTGGCTGCGAGCGCCGCGTGGAGGCGCCCGAGTGCCGGATCGAGATCCTCGGCGATCGCGGCGAACGCCGCGACGTGGATCGCGGTCGGGATGACGTCGTTCGACGACTGCCCGGCGTTCACGTGGTCGTTGGGATGGATCGGCTTCTTCGACCCCTTCTCGCCGCCCAGCGTCTCGATCGCCCGGTTCGAGATCACCTCGTTGGCGTTCATGTTGGTCGAGGTGCCCGACCCGGTCTGGAAGATGTCGAGCGGGAATTCCCGGTCGAGACGCCCCTCGTAGACCTCCGAGGCCGCCTCGGCGATTGCCGCCGCGAGCCGTTCCTCGACGATCCCCCGGCGTCCGTTCTCGGCCGCGCACTCCCCCTTGATCAGTCCGAGCGCGGCGATGAATCGGCGCTGGAAGCGGAGTCCCGAGACCGGGAAGTTGCGCCGCGCACGCTCCGTCTGTGCTCCCCAGTAGACGTCGGAAGCGACGTCGATCTCACCCAGGCTGTCCTTCTCGACTCTCGTGCCGCTCATCCGCGCTGCGCCTCCTCGTGTCGGGGAATCATGCGGGAGCGCCGTCGGCGCTCGACCGCCGCGAATTCTATCAGCGCCGCTTCCGCGCACCGGCGGCGCCGGAGAGCGTCGTGGCGGGCGTTCTACAGATCAGGAATAGAGCGAGCGCAGATTGCCGCTCACCAGGAGGCCGACGAGCGACGCGAGGTTCAGCAGCAGCGCGCCGCCGCAGATCCGTGCCAGCAGCGGCCAGGCGGGCTCGGCCCGGTAGGAGGCCTGGCCGCTCAGGCAGACGATCGGGCCGGCGAGGAGTCCGGCCAGGACGTCCGACGCCACCGGCCGGCCCTCGAGGATCTGCCACCAGCTCAGCAGGTGGAGGAGCACCGAAGCTCCGCTCAGCAGGACGAGAAAGCTGCGCAGGATGTTGCGGATCTCCCGGGCTTCGACTCCCACCGGCCTCCCTTCGCGATTCGCCAGCCCCCACGGCGACCGGACCAAGCCTAGCGGAAGCGGGTCGCGGCCCGCCGCGCCTCACGCCCGTTCGTAGACGGCGTCGACGAGGAGGTCCGGGGAGCGGATCGCGGCGACGGCGAGCTCGTCGGCGCGCTCGTTCTCGGGGTGGCCGACGTGACCGCGCAGCCAGTGGAAGCGGACCTGATGCTGCTCGAGCAGCTCGAGGAGCTCCTGCCAGAGGTCGGAGTTCAGCGCCGGCTTCTTGTCCGCCTTGCGCCAGCCGTTGCGGCGCCAGCCCTTCGCCCAGCCCTTCTCGATCGCCTCGACGACGTACTTCGAGTCGCTCCACACGGCGACCCGCGAGCGCCCCTTGAGCGCCCGCAACCCTTCGATCACGCCCATCAGCTCCATCCGGTTGTTGGTCGTCCGGCGGTAGCCGCGGGAGAGCTCCTTGCGGTGCTCGCCGGCGACGAGGATCGCCGCCCAGCCGCCGGGTCCGGGATTGCCGCTGCAGGCGCCGTCCGTGTAGATCGCGACTTCGGGAGTGCCGGACAAGCGGCTACGCCGCCCCGACCGAGGAGAGGCGCTGGATCTCCTGCAGCGAACGCACGCCGAGCTTGCGCCCACGGAGCGCGGCGATCGCCTCCGCCGCGGCCTGCGCGCCGGAGAGGTTGGTGATGCACGGCACCTCGAGCTTGATGGCGTGGCTGCGGATGTAGCCGTCGTCGACCTGGGCGTCGCGGCCGACCGGGGTGTTGATGATCAGCTGGATCTCGCGGTTGATCAGCGCGTCGACGACGTTCGGTCGCCCCTCGTGGACCTTGCGGATCGTCACCGCGGCGACGCCGTGCGCCGCGAGGTGCCGGGCCGTCCCTTCGGTCGCCAGGAGATCGAAGCCGAGCTCGGAGAGCCGACGGGCGACCGGTACCAGCGCCGCTTTCTCGCGGTCGTGCACCGAGACGAATGCCGTGCCAGTGAGCGGCAGGCGGTTGCCGGCGGCGATCCACGCCTTGGCGAAGGCGCGTCCGAACTGCGAATCGATCCCCATGACCTCACCGGTCGACTTCATCTCCGGTCCGAGCAGCGGATCGACGCCGGGAAAGCGCTTGAACGGGAAGACCGGCGCCTTGACGAAGACGCCCGGGACGTGGGGGGCCTCCGTGAACCCTATGTCGGCGAGCGACTCGCCCGCCATCACCCGGCAGGCGACCGCGACGAGCGGAATCCCCACCGCCTTGGCGATGAACGGCACGGTGCGCGAAGCGCGCGGATTGACTTCGATGACGTAGAGGTCGCCCGAGGTCGCGCTGTCGGCCGGCGGTCGGCGCGCGAACTGCACGTTCATCAGCCCGCGCACGCCGAGTCGCAGCGCCAGCCGGCGCGCGATCTCGCACATCTCGTCGATCTCGGCCGCGGTAGCCGAATGCGGCGGCAGCACGGCGGCCGAGTCGCCGGAGTGGACCCCCGCCTCCTCGATGTGCTGCAGGATGCCGCAGACCACCGCGCGCTCGCCGTCGGCGATCAGGTCGAGATCGAACTCCTGCGCTTCGGAGAGGAAGCGGTCGAGCAGCACCGGATGTCCGGGAGAGACCTCCGCCGCCTCGATCATGAAGCGCGACAGGGTGGGCTCGTCGTAGCAGATCGCCATCGCCCGTCCGCCGAGAACGTACGACGGCCGGACCAGAACCGGATAGCCGAGCTTGCGCGCCACCTCGACCGCTTCCGGGAGAGTTCTCGCGGTGCCGTTGTCGGGCTGCCGGATCCCCTCCTCCTCGAGCAGCGCACCGAACAGCTTGCGGTCCTCGGCGAGGTCGATCGCCGCGGGTGACGTGCCCCAGATCGGGACGCCGGCGGCGAAGAGACCCTTGGCGAGCTTGAGCGGCGTCTGTCCGCCGAGCTGCACCACGACCCCTTCGGGCTTCTCGGCATCGACGACCGCGAGAACGTGCTCGAGGGTCAGCGGCTCGAAGTAGAGACGGTCGGAGGTGTCGTAGTCGGTCGAGACGGTCTCGGGATTGCAGTTCACCATGATCGTCTCGAAGCCTGCCTTGCGCAGCGAGAACGAGGCGTGGACGCAGCAGTAGTCGAACTCGATACCCTGGCCGATCCGGTTGGGACCCGAGCCGAGGATCATCACCTTGCGGCGATCCGACGGTTCGACTTCGCTCTCGGCGCCGAAGGTCGAGTAGAGATAGGGCGTCTCGGCGGGGAACTCGGCGGCGCAGGTGTCGACCCGCTTGTAGATGCGGCGCAGGCCGATCGCCTTGCGGCGCTCCGCCACCTCGGCTTCGGTCGCGTTCACCAGTTGCGCGATCCGCGCGTCGGTGAATCCGGTCTGCTTGGCCTGGCGCAGCAGGCGCTCCGGTAGCGTCGAGAGGTTCCAGCAGCCGACTTCGGCCTCGATCTCGACGATTCCCGCCATCTCGCGCAGGAACCAGGGGTCGATGAACGTCGTGCGCGCCAGCTCGTCCACTGTCCAGCCCTGACGCAGCGCCGCGAAGACCGCGAACAGCCGCTCCCAGTTCGGGATCGCCAGACGCTGGCGCAGTTTCACCGGATCGGCCATCCGCTCCTCGCGGGCGAGCGCCGAGTCGAGCTCGAGCGAAGCCATCCCCTTGAGCAGCGCCTCCTGGAAGGTCGAGCCGATCGACATCGCCTCGCCGACCGACTTCATCGCCGTGCCCAGCGTCGTCCGCGCGCCGGGAAACTTTTCGAACGCCCAGCGCGGGATCTTGACCACCGTGTAGTCGATCGACGGCTCGAAGGCGGCGAACGTCTTGCCGGTGATGTCGTTGGGGATCTCGTCGAGCGTGTAGCCGACCGCGAGCAGCGCGGCGATCTTGGCGATCGGGAATCCGGTCGCCTTCGAAGCCAGCGCCGAGCTCCGCGAGACCCGCGGGTTCATCTCGATGACGATCCGCTCGCCGGTCTGGGGCGAGACCGCGAACTGGATATTCGAGCCGCCGGTGGCGACGCCGACGCGGCGGATGACCTTGAAGGCGTCGTCGCGCATCGCCTGGTACTCGCGGTCGGAGAGCGTCTGCTGCGGCGCCACGGTGATCGAGTCGCCGGTGTGGACGCCCATCGCGTCGACGTTCTCGACCGAGCAGACCACGATCGCGTTGTCGGCTGCGTCGCGGATCACCTCGAGCTCGAACTCCTTCCAGCCGAGCACGGACTCCTCGACCAGGACTTTGTGCGCCGGGGAGGCGTCGAGCGCCTGGCTCGCCAGCTCCTCGAGCTCGTCGCGGTTGAAGCAGGTGCCGCCGCCTTCGCCGCCGAGGGTGAACGACGGCCGGAGGATGACCGGGTAGCCGATCTCGTTGGCGATCTCGTGGGCCTCGGCGAGCGAACCGGCGTAGCCGGAGCGGCAGACCCGGAGACCCACCTCCTCCATCGCCGCCTTGAACAGGGCGCGGTCCTCGCCGACGCGCAGGGCGTCGATTCCGGCACCGAGGAGCTCGCAACCGTACCGTTCGAGGGCACCGCTCTCCTCCAGCGCCAGCGCGAGATTGATCCCCGTCTGGCCGCCGACGGTGGGCAGGATGGCATCGGGGCGCTCGATCTCGAGGATCTTCTCGACGATCTCCGGGGTCAGCGGCTCGACGTACGTGGCGTCGGCGAACTCCGGATCGGTCATGATCGTCGCCGGATTCGAGTTCACCAGGATGACGCGGTAGCCCTCGCGCCGGAGGGCGCGGCAGGCCTGGGTTCCGGAGTAGTCGAATTCGCAGGCCTGACCGATGACGATCGGCCCCGAGCCCAGCACCAGAATGGATTGGATGTCGGTCCGCTTCGGCATGCGAAGCGGAAGGATATCAGCCGCGGGAGGCTACTCCCGCGGAGGTTTTCCTCCCCCGACGCCGGTGAGGTAGTCGAGCGCCAGATGAGCGAGGGCGCTCGCGCCGGTCGGCAACGCGCCCTCGTCGACGAAGAAGCGGGGCGAATGGTTACTCGCCGCCCCTTCGACCTGATCCGGCGGCGTGATCCCGAGATTGATGAACAGACCCGGAACGCGCTGCGCGTAGTACGAGAAGTCCTCCGCGCCGGTGATCTTGGGGACTTCCCGGACCCGTCCCGGAGCGACGCGCTCCAGCGTCGGCAGCATCGCCGCGGTGAGCTGCGGGTCGTTGACGGTCACCGGATAGCCGGGTTCGATCGTCACCGTCGCCGAAGCGCCGCTGGCGCTCGCGATCTGTTCCGCCGTCCGGCGCAGCCGCGCGTGCACGTCCTCGCGCATCGCTTCGTCGAAGGTGCGAATCGTGCCGACCAGCCGCGCCCGGTCGGGCACGATGTTGCTGCGCACGCCGGCCTGGAACTGCCCAACGGTCACCACCGCCGGCTCCTTCGTGAGATCGATCTGCCGCGAGACGATCGTCTGCAGCGCCACCACGATCTGGCTGCCGACCACGATCGGATCGACTCCCGCCCAGGGCTTGGCGCCGTGCGTCTGTCGCCCTTCGACGACGATCTCGAAGCGGTCCGAGGAGGCGAGCGCCGGTCCGCTCCGGTAGCCGACGATCCCGCTCGGCAGTCCGGCGAAGACGTGCAGACCGAAGATCGCGTCGACCGGCGGCGCATCGAGCACCCCTTCGCTGACCATGAGCTCGGCGCCCGCCGGAGCCTCCTCGGCCGGAACGCCCTCCTCCGCCGGCTGGAAGATCAGCACCACCTTCCCCGGCAGCCGCTCGCGCATCGCCGCCAGCGCCCGGCCGGCAGCGAGCACCATCGACATGTGGCTGTCGTGCCCGCAAGCGTGCATCACGCCCACCGTCGCCCCCTCCCAGGTCGTCGTGACGCGGCTCGCGAACGGCAGGTCGACCTCTTCGGTCACCGGCAGGGCGTCCATGTCCGCGCGCAGCGCGACGACCGGTCCCGGCCTCCCTCCCTCGATGACCGCGACGACGCCGGTCTTCGCGACTCCGGTGCGCGGAGTGAGTCCCATCTCGCGCAGGCGCGCCGCGAGGTAGGCCGCCGTCTCCGTCTCGCGGTTGCCGAGCTCCGGATGGGCGTGGAGGTGATGCCGATTCTCGAGGAGCTGTGCCTGCCCCGCCGCCAGCTGCCGGTCGAGCTCGCCCGAGAGGGCGCCGGACGCTGCAGCGAAGCTCGCTGCGGCCGGCCACAGGAGGGAGACGAGGGACAGAGTGGAGAGCCCCAGCCGCAGCACTCCCGGCACGCGGAGGTTTCCATGGACGGACGGACGACGAGAGCGGGAGAGAGTGGGCATCCTCGAATTCTACGCCCCGGACTGCGGGCGCTCGGATATCCTCGCAGGATGCTCGACCGGGCGCTGCTCGCCGTCATTCTGTCTGCTGCGAGCGTCGGTTCGATCGGTGCCAGCGCCGCAGAGCCCTCCGCACCCGGCGTGGCGGAGGCCGCGACCGGGGAATGGGGACCGGTGATCCCGTTCCCGGTCCTGCCGATTCACGCGCATCTCCTTCCCGACGGCAGGGTCCTCTTCTGGGACCGCCACGACACGCCCGAAGAGGATGGCCACCCGCGAACCTGGGATCCGGAGAGCGGCCTGTTCACGCTCGACGCGGAGCCGGTCAAGGGTCACGATCTCTTCTGCTCGGGGCACGCCTTCCTCGAAGACGGCTCCCTGCTCGCCGCCGGTGGCCACTTCGGCTTCGAGCTCGGACAGCCGTACGCCGCAACCTACGAGCCGGCGAGCGCGCACTGGTCCGCGGCACCGGCGATGAACGCCGGACGCTGGTACCCCTCCGTTCTGACCCTGGCCGACGGCAGCGCTCTGGTCCTCTCGGGCACCGACGAAATCGCCGTTCCGAATCCCCTGCCGCAGATCTTCGAGCCGGCGAGTCGCACCTGGCGGGATCTCGCCGGGGCGACGCTCGCGCTGCCGTTCTATCCGATGGCGTTTCTCGCTCCGCAGGGAGACGTCGTCGTGGCCGGCCCGGAGGCCACCGCGCGACGGCTGACCACCACCGGTCCGGGCGTCTGGAGCGACCTCGCCAGCGCCCTGAACGGCGGTCGCCGGGCCGGCTCCGCGGTGCTCTACGGCCCGGGGAGGATTCTCGTAGCAGGGGGCGGCGCCACACCCAAGGCGTCCGCCGAGATCATCGACGTCGCGGCCGAGTCGCCGGCGTTCCGCGAAGTCGGATCGATGGCGCATGCGCGACGACACCTCGACCTCACGCTGCTTCCGGACGGATCGGTGCTGGCCATCGGCGGTACGTCGCTGCCGGAGAACGACGCCCGGGGCGCCGTCCTCGCGACCGAGCTCTGGAGTCCTCGGAGCGAGACCTGGACGACCCTCGCGCCGATGAGCGTCCCTCGCCTCTACCACTCGATCGCGCTGCTGCTCCCGGACGGCCGGGTGCTGGCGGCGGGCGGTGGACATCCGAGCGACGTCGAGCACGGCGACCCCGATCATTTCGACGGGCAGATCTTTTCTCCGCCCTACCTCTTCCGCGGCGCCCGTCCGACGATCGTCGCCGCACCCGCGTCCGTTGCGCTCGGCGAAGCCTTCGTCGTCGAAGCCGGCCCGGAATCGGTCTCCGAGCGTGTCACCTGGGTGCGCCTCGGTTCCGTGACACACAGCTTCAACATGAACCAGCGCTTCCTCGAGCTCGACTCGACAGCCACCGCCAACGGGCGCCGCGTCGTCGCGCCCAGCGCCACCCGGTTGGCACCCCCGGGGCACTACCTGATGTTCCTGCTGGACGGGAAAGGGGTGCCGTCGCGCGGCCGCGTCGTGCAGTTGCGCGGCGGGATCTTCAGCGACGGCTTCGAACGCGGTTCGTTCGCCGCGTGGACGAATCCCTGATCCGCGGCGCACCTACGACGGAAGGATCGAAAGCAGCTCACGGGCGGCCATGGCGGCTCCCGGTGCCGGCGCCGGCTGCGGACGCGGGATCGAGAGGAGCGGAGCGAGCTGCGACACCCAGGTGCCGCTCTCGAGCTCGTTCCACGCGATCGACGCCGACGGCAGCCGCGAAACGACGAAGCGTTCGAGTACGGCCGACTCGCGGAATCCGGGCCGCGGCACGTAGAGCATGCGGGTCCCGGCGGCGATCGCCTCGGCGACCGTCGAATAGCCGAGCTTGCCGACCACGACATCGGCCGCCGCCACGAGGTCGGGGTGATGGACGGGAGAGTGGTGCGGCAGGAGGCGGAGGTTGTCCGAGGTCTCCTCGCGGTCGCTCGCGCCGGGGAGGACGAAGACGGCTTCCCGCCGTTCGATCAGCGGGGCGAGAGCCTCGACCCGGTGCTCGATGCCGCCGAGACTGACCAGCACGAGCGCCCGGCCGTCGGGAACGTCGAGCCGCGCCCGGACCCCGGCCGGGTCGCATCGCGGGCTCCGGCTGACCGGTCCGATCGCGATCGATCCCTCGGCACGGGAGCAGGCCGGCTCGAGCTGCAGGTGCCGGTCGGCGAGGGCGAAGCGCTCGCGCAGGAACGGGATCCAGGGGGCGAGCCCCGGCTCTTCGGCGACGAGAGGACCGAAGATCCAGTCCCAGGTGAAGTTCTCGACCAGGACGGAAGGGATCCCTGCCCGACGTGCGGCCACCAGTCCCAGGGGGGCAATGTCGCAGAGGACCAGACCGACGCCGGCGGCGGCGAGCTCCGCCGCCAGGCGCGCGACCCGGGCCTCTTCCCCTTCCCAGAACCGCTCGAGCGCCGCGACCGTCGCCGGCAGATCCTCCGCCACAGGCGACCTCTGCACCAGACCGACATCGCAGACGAGCTCCTGGTAGCGGAACGGAAATCCGAGCGACTCTTCAAAAAACCAGCGCGGAACGGAGGTCCTGATCTCGATCTCGATTCCCGGTCGCAGGGCCGCCAGCGCCGCGAGGATCGCCGCCGAACGGGCCGCGTGGCCGAAGCCGTGCGGTGAGACGAAGGCGGCGACGCGCAGCGGTCCGGGCACCCCGGAATCCTAGCCTCGCCGGACCCGCCCATCTGCGGTATCCTCCTTGCACGTCGACTCCCCAGGGAGTCCGGCGCTCCCGAAACCCAAGAACGGCACCCGGAGTTCCGCATGTCCGAGAACGTGACTCGTCCCGACGCCCCCGACGCCATCGAAGAGGTCTCTTCGGCGGCGAACGCCACGCCCGCACCCGCCTCCGTCGCGATCGAGGCTGCGGCCGAACCGTCCGCCGAGCCCGCTGCAGCAACCGGCGGGACCGTGGCCACCGCGCCGTCGTCCGAGGAGACGGCGCCGGCGGCGGCAGCCGCCGTCGAAGGCGAGACCGACGCCGCAGACGATGCCGTGACGGGAGAGGCCACCGCGGCCGCCGCGCCTCCGGCCGACGGCGCGAAGAAGGGCGGCGAGAAGAAGGCGAAGAGCGGCAAGGCCCGCACACGCGCCAAGCGCCCGGCCGGCCGCCGCAACGAGGACCAGTTCGTCAAGCCGACCCCCGAGGAGCTGGCTCTCGTCCCGAGCGACATCGTGAAGGCGGCGATCGAGAACGAAGCGCCCGTGTCGGGGACGATCATCGGCTGGAACCAGGGCGGATTCCACGTCGTCGTCGACGGGATCACCGGCTTCTGCCCGCGCTCGTCGATGGAGCTCGGCGCCCCCAAGGAGCCGGCCCAGTACCTCGACCAGAGCTACCTCTTCCGCGTTCTCCGGGTCGAGGAGAAGGGCCATCGCCTGGTCGTCTCGCGCGCCGCCGTGCTGCGCGACGAGCGCGCCCACCTGACCGCCGAGCTGCGCAAGTCGTTGACGCTCGGCAGCGTGGTGAAGGGCAAGGTGATCTCGATCACCGACTTCGGCGCCTTCGTCGACCTCGGCGGTGTCGAAGGGCTGCTCCACGTCTCCGAGATCCGTCGCACCCGCGTCGAGCACGCCAACGAGGTGCTCAAGGTCGGCGACGAGATCGAGGCCAAGATCGTCAAGCTCCCGAAGGGAAGCGAGCGCATCTCGCTCTCGATGAAGGCGCTCGAGCCCGACCCCTGGCAGGGGATCGCCGAGCGCTTCCCGAACGGCGGCAGGTTCAGCGGCAAGGTGATGCGCAAGTCCGACTTCGGCTGGTTCGTCGAGCTCGAGCCGGGCGTCGAGGGTCTGCTCCACGTCTCGCAGCTGGCGCCGGGAATGAAGGCCGACGACCCGAAGCTCGCCGCCGGCGAGACGATCGAAGGCTGGGTGCGCGAGGTGGACGTCCAGCGCAACCGGCTCTCGCTCGCCCTGCGCGAAATGCCGCAGGGCAACCCCTGGGAAGGGGTCGAGAAGAAGTACCCCGAAGGCAGCAAGATCACCGGCACCGTCGAGAAGGTCGAGAAGTTCGGTGCCTTCATCCTCCTCGAACCGGGCCTCACCGGGCTCCTCCCGGCCTCCGAGATGGGCCTGCCGAAGGGCGCCAACATAGGCCGTACGTACGGCGTCGGCAAGCAGGTGAAGCTGCAGGTGGCCCAGGTCGATGCGCGCAAGAAGCGGATCTCGCTGACCATCGAAGGGAAGACGCTCGAGGGCTCGAAGAGCGACTACCAGTCCTACCTCAAGCAGAGCCGCAAGTCGACCGGACTCGGCGCCATGGCGTCGGCCCTCGCCCGGTTGCGGCAGGGCGAGTAGCACCGGACGGACTGCTACGCTTCCGCCGTGACGGAGAGTTCCGGCTCGACGGGGCGACGCGGCGTCGACGAACGGCTGCGCAGGAGACTCCTCGCCGGCGCCGTCGACGACAACGTCCGTGCGATCGAGAATCGCCCCCGCGGCAGGCTCTACCGCCGCCCTCCGGTCGCCCGCTGGCTGCTGCCCGGAGCGCTGTTCCTGGGCGCCGTCGCGGTCGGCGCCTGGGTGCTGTTCTTCCGCCCGCCGGCACCGGAGCGGGTCGTCTTCACCCCCAGCACGGCGACCGGCCCGGCGTCGCGCCTTCCCGACGCCCCGGTCTTCCGCGAACCGGCTCCCGAGAGCGCGGTCGAGCCGCTCGCCCTGCCGACCCGCCTCGATGCGCACGTCTTTCCGCTGGCGGTGCGGCGGATCGTCATCGACCCGGGGCACGGCGGCAGCGACGAAGGGACCAAGACCCCGAACGGGCTGACCGAGAAGATCCTCACGCTCGATATCGCGCAGCGCCTGGCGCTGCAGCTCATGGCCGCCGGCTACGAGGTCGAGATGACGCGCGACAGCGACGAGAAGCTCTTCCTGCGCGACCGGATCCGCTTCGCCAACGAGTGGCGGGCCGACCTCTTCGTCTCGATCCACGTCAACTGGTTCAAGGACGGCCGTGCCAACCGCGGCATCGAGACCTACTATCTCGGTCCCTCGGACGATCCGTTCGTCACCGCACTCGCCTCGGAGGAGAACCGGGAGTCGGGCTATTCGCGCGCCGACGTGCGCAAGCTCCTCGACGGGATCTACAGCGGCCTCCGCCAGCAGGAGTCGCAGAGCCTCGCCACCGCGGTGCAGCGCGAGCTGGTCGCCACGGTAAGGCAGGTGAGCCGCGACGTCCGCGATCGCGGAATCCGTTCGGCCCCGTTCCTGGTCCTCGTCGAGACCCAGATGCCGGCGATCCTCGCCGAAGTAGCGTCGCTCTCGAGTCCCGAAGAGGCCCGGCTCCTGGCCGAGGAGAGCTACCGCGAGCGGATCGCCACAGCGCTGGGAGACGGAATTCGGGCATACTCCACAGTTCACGACGAAGCGGACACGAAGGAGACGACTCAATGAGCGCCAAAGACAAGGTCCTCTCGGTGGGGATCGACCTCGGAACCTCGCAGAGTGCCATCGCCACCTCGAACGGAGACAAGCACGTCGTCGACAGCTACGTCGGCTGGCCGGTCGACATGGTCGCCCGCAAGGTCGTCAAGAAGAGCGTGATGATCGGCGCGGAGGCGATCGAGAATCGGTCGCTCCTGGACCTCCACCGTCCCCTCGAGCAGGGGCTGATCAAGGAAGGGTCGGAGAAGGACATCGCGGCGGTCAAGGAGATCCTGCGCTACCTGATCGGCGTCGCGCAGGAGGACGACAAGGAGCGTCGGGTGCGGGCCGTCGTCGGCGTCCCCGCCGAGACGCTGCGGGTCAACAAGCAGCAGCTGCGCCAGGTGATGAAGGGGATGGTGGACAGCCTGATCATCGTCTCGGAGCCGTTCGCGGTCGCCTACGGCATCGAAGCGCTGCTCCACACCCTGATCGTCGACATCGGCGCCGGTACCACCGACTTCTGCGTCATGCAGGGCCACTACCCGACCGAAGAGGACCAGCGCACGCTGACCAAGGCCGGCGACTCGGTCGACGACCTGCTGTCGAAGCTGATCATGGAGCGGCACCCGACGATCCAGATCTCGCCCCACATGGTGCGGAGCTGGAAAGAGCAGCACGGCTTCATCGGCGAACCGAGGGGCCGGGTCGTGGTCACCGCACCGTCGCAGGGCAAGGCGCAGCAGGTCGACATCACCGAAGAGGTCCGGCTCGCGTGCGAGAGTCTGGTGGCGCCGTTCTCGGAGACGCTCCTCGACCTGCTCGCGGCGGTCGAGCCCGAGTACCAGGAGAAGGTGAGGCAGAACGTCATCCTCTCCGGTCGCGGATCGCGTATCCGGGGACTCAGCGAAGCGCTCGAGAAGACCCTCGCGGAGCTCGGCGGCGGCAAGGTCACCCTGGTCGACGATCCCGTGTTCGCCGGCGCCTCGGGCGGCCTCGCGATCGCCATGGATGCCGACGAGTCCGATTGGCAAAAGCTTTCGGCGTAAACTAAGAGCCGCATGGCGAACGACTCCGGTTCCACCGGCCCAGACTCGCTGGCAGGAGATTTCCAGCGTTCGACGCGGATGCCGCTCGATGCCGTGGTGCGCTTGCACTTCGAGGGCACCGTGGCGTACCAGAACGGCTTCGCCGCGAACGTCTCGGCCTCGGGAATGTTCGTCAAGCACCCGGCGCCGCCGCCGATCGGCACGCCGCTGGTCTTCGAGTTCAATCTCGGACAGCAGCGCAAGCCGGTGCAGGGAGCGGGCGAAGTGGTCTGGGTCCGAGACCGGTACCTCGGACCGGGTCAGCCCGCGGGCGTCGGAATCCGCTTCACCAGTCTCGACACGCAGAGCCGGGATCACATCGCCGAAGCGCTTTTCGAGTACCTCGAGCAGTCGCTCACCGAGGAGGCGTACTACGACTCCGACCGCCTGGCGGA
Source organism: Thermoanaerobaculia bacterium (assembly GCA_050186295.1). Lineage (GTDB taxonomy): Bacteria > Acidobacteriota > Thermoanaerobaculia > Multivoradales > JAGPDF01 > JAGPDF01. The sequence continues at coordinate 55,928 of JBFWYP010000014.1, forward strand.
CGAAATCGGTGCGCCCGCCGGGGAGCTCGAAGGGCTGCCGACGCCGGCCGAACGCACCGCGGAGCCCGAGGAGGCGCTCGACCTCGCGAGCGTTCCGCCGCTGCCCCGGGCGACGCAGCCGGTCCCCGAGCCCGTGGAACCGGAGTCGCGACAGGCGTTCGAAGTCTTCTCGCCGATCGACCGTGCCGACCCGAAGACCGCGGCGATCGTCCGCGACGCCCTGCGCGACGAGCCGCAGGCGATCCCGCCGCTGGCGCCGTTCGCCGGCGCGGCGGCAACGCGGGAGGGCGGCCGTTCGCCCGCCTGGTGGATCGTGCCACTCCTTCTCTTGGTCGGCGCCGGCGGCTGGTTCGCCTGGCAGACCTGGGGCGATCGCCTGACGGGAAGCTCCGAAGCCGCGGCGCCGGTCGAGACTCCGCCTCCGGCGCCGCTGCCGGAGCCGCTCTCCGGCAATCCCGGCACCGGCACGACGCTCGCCGAAACCGTCGGCGTCGACCCGTCCGAGCGGTCGCCGGCGGCGGACCCACCCGCGACCGCGGGCGAGTCCGCGAGCAGCGCGCCGGCCGAACCGGTCGAGATCACCGAGGCAGCGCCGGAGCCTGCACCGGCCGTGGCGGAATCCGCCGAACCCGCCGCCGCGCCGCTCCCTGGCGGAGCCGCCGCTTCGCGCATCACCGACCTCGCCTGGCGCGATGCAGAAGGCGGCGCCGAGCTCGTGATCCGCGGCGACGGACCTTTCGGTGCCGGCCGCTACAGCTACTCCGAGATCGGCGGCGAAAATCCGCGCGTGTTGATCCGTATGCGCGGCATGGAGAGCCCGTTCCGCGGCAGCGCGTCAGGCTCGACGCCGCTCGCCCGCGGCGTCCGCACGGGCTTCCACGTCAACACCGGCGGCAACGAGATCCACCTCGTGGTCGACCTGGCACGTCCGGCCGCGAGGGTCGCCTCGCTCGCCGCGACCGACGACGGGCTGCTGCTCCGCCTCAGCGCTCGCTGAGCCGCGCCAGGCGCGGTCCGACGAGCGGCAGCGCCGCGCGATGCATCCAGAGCAGCAGCGCGCTGCCGGCGAAGACCACGCAGGCGAGTCCGAAGAGCAAGCCGCCGTCACCCTGTACTTCGATGCCGAGCTTCGTCAGATGCGAGACGAGGGCGCCGGCGATCACGCCGAGGGCGAGCAGCGCGCCGAGCGCCACGGTCGTCGGGACGAGCAGCAGCACCACAGCGACGAGCTCGGCGAGCCCGGAACCGATCCTTCCCCACGGCTCGAGGCCGAGCGTCCGGAAGATGTAGACGGACTCCGGCGCCGCGGTGAACTTGAACCAGAGCGTCTGGGCCAGGATCGCGGCGACGACCAGGCGGAGAACGAGCGAAAGGCGACGGGCACCGCGTGAGGGCATGGGGGCGGACATCGGATCTCCTCGGGAAGTTGTCTTCAGAACGATCCGATGCGACGCTCGGCGGCTCGGTTTCGCGCCTCCCGGGCACCGCCGCTGCCATAGACTTCCGGCCGTGACGACGACCGCCAGCGATCCGCCAGCCGGGCTCCCGGCGAACGCCGACGTCGTGGTCGTCGGCGGCGGGGTCATCGGCATCGCCTGCGCACGCGAGCTCGCCCGTCGCGGCGCCTCGGTCGTCGTCGTCGAACGCGACCGGATCGGCCACGGCTGCTCCTACGGCAACGCCGGCTGGCTGACCCCTTCGCAGGCCCTGCCGCTCGCCAATCCGAAGCTGCTCCTCAAGGCGTTCGGCTGGCTGTTCAACCCCGAGAGCCCTCTCTACATCCAGCCGCGGCTCGATCCGGCGCTCCTGCGCTGGCTGCTCGGCTTCCTGTTCGCATCGCGCGAGGCGAAGTTCGAGCGCGGCGCACGTGCCCTGCTCGAGCTCTGCCGGGTGAGCGTCGACCTGTGGGAGGAGCTCGCCGCCCGCTCCGGGGTGCCGTTCGGATTCGAGCGCCACGGTCTGCTCGCGGTGTACGAGAGCAACGCCTCGTTCGCGGCCGCGCGCGCAGGGATCGAGCTCCTCGCCCGCAACGGCATCGCCGCAGACACCTGGAGCGCCGACGAAGTGCGCCAGCGCGAACCGGCGATCGTCGGTCGCCAGGTCGGCGGCCACTTCTTCCCCGCCGACGCGCAGTGCGAGCCGTATCCGGCGGTGCTGGCTCTCGCCGCCGAGGCCGAGGCGGCCGGAGCGCTGCTCGTCGAGGGCTGCGAGCTCTTCTCGCTCGCGCCGCTCGCCGACGGCGTCCACCGCCTGCGGACGACGCGCGGCGAGATCGCCGCTCGCCGCGTCGTCCTCGCCACCGGCTCCTGGTCCGAGCCGATCGGCAAGGCGCTCGGATTCCGGCTGCCGATCCTCGGCGCCAAGGGGTACTCGCTCGTCCTGCCCCGCCACGACCCGCACCCCCGGCGCTCGATCTACCTCATCGAGCGCAAGATCGCGGTCAACCCGCACGCCGACTCCTTGCGCATCGCCGGAACCCTCGAGCTGGTGCGCGGCGACTTCTCGATCAACCGTCGCCGCCTCGACGTCGTGCTGCGCGGCGCGCGCGGCATGCTCGCCCTCGACGACCCGCCGCGCATCGACGAGGTCTGGCGCGGACTCCGCCCGTGCGCTCCCGACGGCATGCCGATGATCGGCAAAGCGCGCGCCGCGGGCGAGATCTGGCTCGCGACCGGGCATCAGATGACCGGTCTCAAGACCGCTACCGGATCCGGGCTGCTGCTCGCCCAGCTGATGCACGGCGAAACACCTTCGTTCGACCCCGAACCGTTCCGTGCCGACCGGTACTGAACCAGCCGCGCCGGCGGCCGCTTCCCGTCTCGCCTCGCTCGACGTCTTCCGCGGCGCCACCATCGCGCTGATGATCCTGGTCAACAACGCCGGCGACTGGAGCCGGACCTGGGCGCCGCTCCTCCACGCCCCTTGGCACGGCTGGACGCCGACCGACCTGGTCTTCCCGTTCTTCCTCTTCATCGTCGGCGTGGCGATCCCGATCGCGCTGGCGCCGCGTCTCGCTGCCGGCGGCGACGCACTCGCCGGAATCCACCGCCGGATCCTCCGCCGGTCGGCGACCCTCTTCGTTCTCGGTCTGGCACTGATCTGGTTTCCGTACTACACGGTCATCTGGGAGCGCGTCCGCATCCCCGGCGTCCTGCAACGCATCGCCGTCGTCTATCTCGTCGCCGCCTTCGCCTACCTGCACCTCGGCCGACGCTCGCGCTTCGCCCTCTCGCTGGCGCTCCTCGCCGGCTACTGGGCGGCGATGCGCTGGCTTCCGGTCCCCGGTTTTCCGGCCGGCGATCTCACTCCCGAAGGAAACTTCGCCTTCCACGTGGATCATCTGCTGCTCGGACCGCACATCTGGCGCTACTCCCCCGGCCCGGGCGATCCCGAAGGGATCCTCTCGACACTCCCGGCGATCGTCACGGCGCTCCTCGGCGTCTCCACCGGGGAGTGGCTGCGCAGCTCACGCACCGTCGCGGCGCGCGCCGCCGGGATGGCGACCGCCGGTCTCGTCCTCGTCCTCACCGGCCTGGCGCTCGCCCCGCTCTTTCCGCTCAACAAGAACCTCTGGTCGCCGACCTACGTGCTCTTCACCGGCGGCGCGGCGCTCCTCCTGCTCGCACCTCTCCACCGGCTGGTCGACGGCCGGAGCGCAGCCGCGTGGACCCGACCGTTCGTCATCTTCGGTCGCAACGCGATCGTGGCCTACGCCGGCAGCAGCCTCATGGCGCGTCTCCTGGGGGTGATCAGGATCGCCGACCCGGCGGATCCGGGTGCGTCGATCTCGCTGCAGAAGTGGCTCTACGCACGCCTCTGCGTCCCGCTCTTTCCGGACTACGTCGCCTCGTTCGCCTGGGCGGCCGGCTTCGTTCTCGTCTGGTTCGCGATCCTCTGGTGGCTCGACCGCCGCCGCCTCTACCTGCGGATCTGAGCCGCTCCCGGCTCAGGAGCCGAGCGCACGGAGGAGCTGCGCGACGGCGAGTCCGAGGTAGGTGCCGAGGATGTTTCCGAGCACGGCGAGCAGCAGCCCGACCGGCGCCAGCCCGGCCTGGAAGATCTCGGCCACGACCGGCGCCGAAGAGTAGCCACCGATCGACGCCTGGCTCGCCGCCCCGAGGAAGAAGGAGGGCGCCCGCATCCAGCGGAGCGCCGCGAGCAGCACCGCGGCGTGGACGAGGATCATGATCGCGCCGGCGACGATCCAGAGCGGCTGGGTGAAGATCCGGTGGAGGTCGGCCTGTGCACCGACCGACGCCAGCAGGAGGTAGAAGCCGGCGTAGCCGAGACCGGAGGCGCCGGCGCCGTCGAGCCGCGCCAGCGGCGTGAGCGAGAGCAGGATCCCCGCCGACGTCACGATCAGGATCCCCCAGGCGAACGGCGTCAGGACGTCGCCCACCGGCGGGAGCAGCGTGCCGAGCCAGAGACCGAGCGCCGCCGTGGCGAGGGCGACCGCGATCAAGGTCACCGCGTCTCCGGTGAGGAGCGGACGGCGGTCGCGCGCCAGCCGCGCCTCGATCCGCGCGCCCATCGCCGCCACCTCCCCGCGCTCGGCGCGGAGCCGTCGATCGAGCGCCGCCTGTCGCGCCGAGAGTGCGATCAGGATCCCCATCCAGCTGTAGCCGACGACCGTGTCGACGAGGATCGCGATCCCCTGCGTCTCGGGCGAGAGGCCGAGCGAGGTCGCCACTGCGATCAGGTTGGCGCTGCCGCCGGTCCAGGTCGCGGTCAGCGCCGCCAGCCCCTTCCAGGCCTCGTCGCCCAGGGCGTCGCCGAGAACCAGGAAGGCGACGATCGCTCCCAGGGCGATTCCCGCCGCCGCGGCCGCGATCGCTCCCAGCGCCCGGGGTCCCAGCCGGACGATCGCGCGGAGGTCGGTGGACAGCAGCATCAGCACCAGGCTCGCGGGCAGGAGATAGCGCGAGAGCGCACCGTAGAGCGGGCTCGTCGCCGGCAGCAGGCCGAGCGAAGTCGCCAGCATCGGCAGAAAATAGATCCAGAAGATCGCCGGCAGGCGGCGAAAGATCGGCGCCAGGCCGGCCCTCCGTTCGAGCCAGAAGACCAGTGCCACCGACGTCGCGAGCGTCGCCAGGAGCGCGAACGGAGAGTCGATCACCCGCCCATCCTCACGGACCGCACGCGGGCGGTCAAGCATCGGCCGCCCGGCGCGGCGGTAGGATCCGCCTGCCATGAAGATCGAATCGCGCATCCTCCCCGTCGAGCTCCGGCTGCGGACGCCGTTCCGGCTCTCGCGCGGCAGCTCGACGACGCGCCGCAACGTCGTCCTCGAGATCGCCGCCGAAGGCGAGATCGGGCGGGGTGAGGCCGCGCCGATCGCGCGCTACGACGAGGACGCCGCCTCGGCCGCCGCGGCACTCGAGGCGATGCTGGCGCGCCTCGAGGATCCGCGCGCCTACGGCGAGACCGGCGTCCGCCTGGCAGTGCCCGGCCAGCGCGCCGCGCAGGCCGCGTTCGACAGCGCACTGCACGACCTCGCGGCGAAGCGGATGGGGGTTCCGATCCGCGAGCTCCTCGGGCTGATGCGCCGGCCGCTGCCGCCGACCTCCTGGACGATCGGTCTCGATCCGATCCCCGAGGCTCTGGAGAAGATCGCAGCCGCCTCGGCGTTCGACGTCATCAAGCTCAAGATGGGAGCCGACGGCGACATGGAGCTGCTGCGCGCGATCCGCGACGCGACGAAGCAGGCGATCCGCGTCGACGCCAACGAGGGCTGGACGTTCGACGGCGCGCTGGAACGGCTGCCGGAGCTCGCGAAGCTCGGCATCGAGTTCGTCGAGCAGCCGCTGCCGGCCGCGGAGCTCGAGGCGACCCGCGAGCTGCGCAAGCGGAGCCCGCTGCCGTTCGTCGCCGACGAGAGCGTCCACGACGCCAAGGACATCCCGAAGCTCGCCGGCGCCTTCGACGGGGTCAACCTCAAACTCGCCAAGTGCGGCGGCATCGCGCCCGCGCGGCAGCTGATCTCCACCGCCCGCGCCCACGGCCTCAAGATCCTCGTCGGCTGCATGGTCGAGAGCTCGCTCGGCATCGCCGCTGCGCTCGCCGTAGCTCCGCTCGCCGACTGGCTCGACCTCGACGGCCACCTGCTGATCGACAACGATCCGTTCACCGGCCTCGGCTTCCGCGACGGGCGCCTCGTCCCCTCCGAACGGCCGGGGCTCGGGGTCGAACCGCTCCCGGTCGCCGATCCGTCCGGGGGCCTCCCGCAGGCGGCTTCCCGAACCTAGGCTCATCGTCCGCTCTCCGGTCGCTCCGCCGCCCGGATGAAGGGGTTTCCTCCCGATTGTCGTTTGTGGAAGTACGAGGCGAGCCGCCTCGCCAGCAAACGACCCGGAGGTCTCCATGCTTCGACGCTTCTGCGCTGTCGCCGTCCTGCTCGCCGCCGCTCCGCCCCTGCCGGCCGATCTGACACCGTCGGGGGCGATCGATCCCCTGTTCGGGGGGCCGACGCCCGGACTCTTCCGCTACAACCGCCCGGACTCCACCGAGGTCGCCGGGGATCTGGCGATCGACAGCCAGGGCCGGCTCCTCGTGGCCTTCCTCGTCGAGAGCTCCTCCGAGCCCGGAACCCACTGGCCCACCGTCGTCCGTCTCACGAGGGACGGCGCGACCGATCCCACCTTCGGGTTCCTCGGAGTCTGGTCGGAGAGCACGACGCCGGCGCACGCCCCGAGCAGCGTCCGGATCGCGGTCGACTCCTTCGACCGCCCTCTGGTCGGCTGGACGTACGAGTTCGACCAGGGCGGGACGCCCAATCGCGACTGGGGGCTCCGGCGCCTTACCGTCTCCGGCGCGAACGATCTCTGGAAGATCGTGGCGTTCGATCTCAACGGAAGCGGTCCCGGGACGCGTCTCGATCACCTCGGCGACCTGATGGTCTGGTGGGACGGCCGGGTGATCGCCGTCGGCGACGCGCAGTGGAGCGGCGACGACACCGATTTCGCCGTCGCCGTCTGGGCGCCGGATCTCTCGGATGACCTGCATCTCGACCCGACCTTCGACGGCGACGGCCGTGCGACGGCGGCATTCGACGTAGGTGGCGGGATCAAGGCGGACGGCGCACTGACCGTGAGCCCGTGGGGAACCGGCTTTGCCGCTGCGGGCTACGCAGCCACTCCCGGGGGGACGGATGTCGCTGTCGCGCGATTCACTCTCCTCGGCGGCGGCCTCGACCCGTCGTTCGGCACCGGCGGCCGCGCCCGCTTCGCCCACACCCCGCTCGGTGGAACTCCGTGGGAGAGGCAGGTCGCCTACGGGGCAGCGGAGTCACCGGGCGACTCGAGCCTGATTCTCGCCGGCCGCGCGGACGGTCCGCTCAACCGCCAGCTCGCGGCTCTCAAGATCGATCTCTCGGGCAACGTCGTGCCGACCTGGGGAGTCTTCGGCTGGTACGTGCGCGACCTCCGGTATCCCGGGTTCCCCTTCGATGCGGCCGACAGTCGCGCCGACGGGATCGTCGTCGATCCCCTCGGCGGCGCCCTGCTCGCGGGAGGGATCTACCATCCGACATCCGCGGACTCTCTCGCGGTCGCGGTCCATCTGACCGTCCAGGGAACCAGCGACGCCGACTTCTCGCTCGACGGTGCCGAGTACTACTCCTTCGAGCCCGCGGGAGAGCCGACCGAGAGCTTCTTCTCCGGTGTGGCGCTGCAACCGGGGCTCGAGCTGACATCGGCGGTCGTCGCCGGCTCGATGTTCGGGGTGACGGGAGGCTCCAGCCGCACGGACTGGGACGCGATGGCGTCGCGGATCTTCGTCGCTCCGACGATCTTCGTCGACGGATTCGAGAGCGGCAACACGAGTCAGTGGTCGCTGTCGCAGCCCTGAGCCGGGCGTGCGCCGTGCGCTGCTAGGCTCCGGTCCGCTGATCGACGGCCGGGAGCGAACGGTGCGGGAGGTTCGGGGCAGCGGAATCCATGGATCGTAGCGGACATCCGATCGACGAGTCCCGGCTGCTGCGGGACGCCGAAGCGCTCGTCGCCCGCCTGCGCGGCGGCTCGCCTTCGCTTCCCGATCGTCCGGCGCTCGCCGGTCCGTTTTTCCTCGAGGTCCTGGAGCGATTCGACGACACCACGATCGATTCGCTGCTCCGCTCGGTGACGGCGAGCGCCCCCGTCGAGCCGTCCCTCGTCGGAACCCGCATCGGCACGCTCCGGGTCGATGCGGTTCTCGGCGAAGGCGGGATGGGCACCGTCTATCGAGGTCACGACGAGAAGCTCGGCCGCGACGTCGCGATCAAGACCATCCGCTTCGGAGCTCGCCGCTCCCCGCACGCCAAGCTGCGCTTTCGTCGCGAAGCGCGACTGCTCTCGCGACTCAATCACCCGGCGGTCTGTCAGGTCTACGACCTGATCGAACGAGAGGAGGCGGACTATCTCCTGCTGGAGCTGGTCGAAGGGGAGACGCTCCGTCGCTGGCTCGAACGGGCGCCCTCTTTCGGCGAGTGCCTCGCGGTCGCCCTCCGGATCGTGGAGGCCGTCGCTGCAGCGCACCGGGCCGGCATCGTGCACCGGGACCTCAAACCCGAGAACATCATGTGCCTGCCGGGAGGTGGCGTGAAGGTTCTCGACTTCGGGATCGCACGCGCCACGCTCGCGGAGGACGAGCTCGAGTCCGCGGACGATCCGCCCGCTGCGGCGGAAGGCTCCGTCCGCTCAAGGACGGGCGAGCCCGCCGTTTCCGACTCCGCTGCCGCGACCCGGTTCCGGACCGCGGCCGGGCAGTTCGTCGGAACCCCCTCCTACATGAGCCCGGAGCAACGCCGGGGAGAGACCGCCGGAGCGGCCAGCGACATCTGGGCGCTCGGTGTCGTCCTGCACGAGATCTTCGCCGGCCGCCGCCCGTTCGCCTCGGGACCGTCGCCCACGGAATCCCGGGTCGCTTCCAACCTCGCGATCGCGCCCACGCTCGATCGTGAGCTCCACCGGCTGGTCACAGGCATGCTCTCGCCCGAGCCACTCGAACGCCCGTCCCTCGAACAGGTTCTGGGTGCCCTCCGGCGGATCTCCGCCCGACCTGCCCGCCGACGGCGGTGGGCGGCCGCGATCGCGCTCGTCACGCTGGCCACGGTCGGTGTCGCCCGCTACATCGTCGACGTCCGCAACGAGCGCACCGAAGCGGTCCGGGCCCGCGAGGAGTCGGACGAAGTCGCCCGCTTTCTGGTGTCGATCTTCGAGGTCTCGGATCCGAGCCAGTCCCTGGGCGAGCGCGTCACGGCCCGGGACCTGCTCGAGAAGGGATCGCAGCGCGTCGCCGAGCTCCAGGGAAGACCGCTCGTCCGCGCCCGGCTCGAGCTGACACTGGCCGCGGTCTACGAGGCGCTGGGCCTGGCGGATCGCGCCCGGCCGCATGCGGACAACGCCTACGAGATCCGCACCGCGGAGCTCGGTCCGGGAGCACTGCCCACCCTCGAGGCGGCTTCGCAGCAGGCCTCGATCCTGTTCGCCCAGGGGCACATCGAGGCGTCCGAAGCGCTCTCGACCTCGACTCTCGCAGCCCTCGAATCGACCGCGCACGGCAAGGATCGCGACTCGCTCCGCCTGGCGCTCCTCGACCGGCGGGGAGCTGCCCGGCGCTACCTCGGCAGGCTCGCCGAGTCGGAGGCCGACAAGCGCGCGGCGCTCCTGCTGGCGGAGGAACGCTTCGGTCCGGATTCGGTCGAAGCCGGCCAGGCAGCGACCAGCCTCTCGCTCGATCTGAGCGAAGTCGGCAATGGGGCCGAGGCCGAGCAGTTCGCCCGGCGCGGCGTCGCGATCCTCACGCGGGGACTCTCCGAGCTGCATCCGGTCCGCCTGACCGCACTCAACAACCTCGCTTTCGTGCTCAACGGTGTCGACAAGAACGACGAGGCGATCGCGCTGCTGGAAGAGGTCGTGGCTCTGAGCGAGCGCTCCGAGGGAGCCAACCACGAGTCCGTCGGCATCGCGCTCGACAACCTCGCCCTGGCGCTCTTCCGTCTCGGCCGGCTCGACGAGGCGGAGATCCGTGTCCGACGCGCGCTCGAGATCTTCGAAAGCTCCGCGGAGCCATCCCAGCTCAACATCGCCACGGCGCGCAACAACCTCGGCGTCCTCGCCCGCGAGCTCGGACGGCCGGACGAGGCCGTCGTCGAGCTGCGCAAGGCGATCGCGAGCTATCGTGCCGCGGTCGGCGACGACGCACCTACGCTGGCCGGCTCCCTGCGATCTCTCGCCACGGTGTACGAGCGCCAATCGAACTTCGCCGCCGCGATCCCGCTGCTCGCGGAAGCGATCGCGATCACCGAGCACAACGAAGGGGCTCTCGCGAAGTCGCTCGCCGCACCGCTCGCGCGGCTCGCCCGGGCCGAATCCGAGACCGGACGGCTCGCACAGGCGGAGGCGACCGCGCGCCGGGCGCTGACGATCTCCGAGGCGACCAGCGGACCGTCGAGCGAAGCGCTCGCACCGTTCCTGGATCGCCTCGCGACGATCCTCGAACTGCGTGGCCGGCAAGAGGAAGCACGGGCCGTCAGGGCTCGCCTCGCTGCGCTCCCGGACGGCTAGTGCGCTCTGCTACAGTCGCGCCCACCCGATGCCGACGGAAATTCCATCTCCGGCGAACACCGAGGAGGTGACCTCGCTCCTCGCGGCGCACGCGCAGGGCGACAGGGAGGCTCTGGGCGAGCTCTTTCGACGGATCTACGAGCAGCTTCTGCGTCTGGCCCGCTCGCAGCGCCACCGGATCGCGGCACCGGAGTCGCTCGACTCGGTGGCGCTCGTCCACGACTGCTATCTCAAGCTGGCCGGCGGAGCCGGACTGGCGGCGCGGGATCGCGGGCACTTCTTCGCCATCGCCGCGCGCGCCATGCGGCACCTGCTGGTCGATCATGCTCGCGCCCGTGGACGCCGCAAGCGCCAGGGCGAACGCGCGACGCTGCCCGACGAGCTCCCGGCACCCGAGGTCGAGGCCGAGACGGTGCTCGCGGTGCATCAGGCACTCGAGAAGCTGAGCGAGCTCGATCCGCGTCTGGTCGAAATCGCCGAGTGCCGGTTCTTCGCCGGCTTCTCCGTCCCGGAGACCGCGGAGGCTCTCGGCGTCTCCGTCTCGACCGTCGAACGCTCCTGGCGAGCGGTGCGCCGCTACCTCGGCGAGCAGCTCGCGGACGACGCCACCCGGCGCGGGTAGAACGGCCGCCCGGGGCGCGACCGGAGCGCCGTTCACGAGCGGCCGTCGGACGCCAGCCGCCGCTATACTCGCGGGATGAATCCGTTCGAGTGGCGCGACGGGCGCCTCCATGCCGACGACGTGCCGCTGGAGGAGATCGCCGCCGCCGCCGGCACGCCGACCTACGTCTACTCCGCGACCGCGATCCGCGCCGCCTACCGGCGCCTCGCCGACGCCTTCGCGCCGCTCGGCGCCCACCTCCACTACGCCGTCAAGGCCTGTCCGAACACGAATCTGCTGAAGCTCCTGCACTCCCTCGGCGCCGGCATGGACGTCGTTTCGGGCGGCGAGATGGAGCGCGCCTGGCTCGCCGGGGTGCCGATGTCGGAGATCGTCTTCGCCGGTGTCGGCAAGACCGAGGCCGAGGTCCGCGCCGCGCTCGACGGGCGCTTCAGTCCGGTGCGCGGCGACGCCGCCCGCTTCGGCCGCCCCGATCCGGCCGGCCGAGGCGCCGTCGGGATCATCAACATCGAATCCGAGAGCGAGCTGGCGCGCGTCGCGGCGATCGCCGCCGAGCTCGGCGTCGCCGCGCGCTACTGCCTGCGGGTCAACCCCAACGTCGATCCGCGCACCCACGAATACACCACCACCGGCAAGAAGGAGAACAAGTTCGGCATCGACGCCATCGAGATCGCCGCCGTCCTCGACCGCTGGCGCGACAGACCGGGCCTCGAGTTCACCGGCCTCCACGTCCACATCGGCTCGCCGGTGCCGGAGGTGGAGCCGTTCGTCGAGGCGATCGGCGTCATGCTCGGGCTGATCGACGACCTCGCCGCACGCGGCCACCGCACGGCGGCGTTCGATCTCGGCGGCGGCTGGCCGGTGCCCTACACCGAGGGCTCGGTGCCGCCGCTCGAGGCGTACGCCGACGCGATCGTGCCGCTGCTCCGGGAGCGCGCCGCGGCCGGGCTGCAGATCGTGCTCGAGCCCGGGCGTTCGATCCTCGCCAACTCGGGTCTCCTCCTCACCCGTGTCCAGCACATCAAGCGGGGCCGCGCCAAGACCTTCGTGATGTGCGACGCCGGCATGCAGACCCTGATCCGGCCGGCCCTCTATCGCGCCTTCCACTTCGTCTGGCCGGTCGCATGGAGCGGATGCCCGCCGCGCTGGCTCGAGGAGTCGGACCTGCCTGGGCTCGACGTCTGCGACATCGTCGGTCCGATCTGCGAAACCGGCGACTTCCTCGCCCGCGACCGCCGCCTGCCGCCGCTCGCCCAGGGGGATCTCGTCGCCATCTTCTCGGCCGGCGCCTACGGGATGTCGATGGTCTCGAACTACAACGATCACGGCCGGCCGGCCGAGGTGTTGGTCGAAGGCAGCGTCGCGACCCGCATCGCCGAACGGCAGACGCTGGCCGCTCTCCTCGCCACGGAGACGAACCCGCAACCGCTCGCCCTCGGACCCGGCACGGCCGCGCGATGAGGTGCCGTGCGCTCGCGCTCCTGCCGCTCGGACTCGCGCTCGCCGGCTGCGCGGCGACTGCGGGCGCTCCGACGGCGAACGCGTCGGCCGGCATCCCGGAGGAACCGCTGGTGATCGACGCTCCCGAACCGCTGCGCTCGATCCTCACCTCGACCCCCGCCCTGCGCGCGGCGCTCCGCCGGGCCGAAGAGCGGCGGATCCAGGTGGTTCTCGGAATGATCGAGACGGGGCTCGACGGGAAGCCGCAGCTGACCCAGTTCGCCTACCGCGCCGACGCCGAGTACTTCTACCCGGCGAGCAGCGTCAAGACGTTCGCCGCGGTCGCGGCGCTCGAGGGACTGAGCGAGATCCGCGCCGAATCGGGTCTCGCCATCGATCGCGACACCCCGATGGTCTATTACCCGCTCTTCGAAGGCGAGTCGATCGAGCAGGAGGATCCGACCCACGTCGCGAACGGGAAGATCACGGTCGGCCACGAGATCCGCAAGCTCGCCCTGATCTCCGACAACGAGTCGTTCAACAAGCTCTACGAGTTCGTCGGCCAGGACGGGCTGGCGCGCTCGCTCGCGCGGGCCGGGCTCACGGCTCCGCGCATCGTGCACCGGCTCTCCGAGTTCCGTTCGCCGGAGGAGAATCTGCGCTCGCCGCGGATCGATTTCGTCGGCAGCTACTTCCGCCAGACGATTCCGGAGCGCACGGCACAGCCGTTCGCCGACCCGCCGCCGCCGATACCCGGGCTCCTCGTCGGGCGCGGTTACCTCGCCGGGGACCGGCGGATCGACGAGCCGCTGGACTTCTCGGGCAAGAACCGCATCTCGCTCGCCGACCTCCAGCGCGGCCTCTGCAAGCTCGTCGCACCGCCGACCGACTGCGGCGGCGGCGCGCCGTTCCGCCTCGACGACAGCGACCGCTCCTTCCTGCTCGCCGCGATGCGGGAGCTGCCGCGACAGTCGAAGGATCCGCTCCTCGATCCGGCCGAGTATCCCGACGACTACGGCAAGCTGTTCCTGCCCGGCCTGCGGGCCGAGCGGCCGCGGGTCGACTGGACGTTGGTCAACAAGACCGGTGAGGCCTACGGCTTCCTGACCGACAACGCCTGGATCGAGAATCCGGCCACCGGCCGCGGCCTCTTCCTCGCGGCGACGATCTACGCCAACTCCGACGGCATCCTGAACGACGACGAGTACGACTACGAGACGGTCGGCAAGCCGTTCTTCGTCGAGCTCGGGCGGGCAGTCGCCGCCTACCTCGTCGCCGCCGACCCGCCGAAGAACAGATAGCAAACGAGGACCGCCGCGACGAAGCCCGCGACGTCGGCGGCGAGGCCGCAGGCGAGGGCGTGGCGCTCGCGCCGGATCCCCACCGAGCCGAAGTAGACCGCGAGGACGTAGAAGGTCGTCTCGCTCGAGCCCTGGACGATGCTCACCAGCCGGCCCGCGAAGCTGTCCGGCCCCTGGCTCTTCATCGTCTCGAGCATCATGCCGCGCGATCCGCTGCCCGAGAGCGTGCGCATCAGGCCGGTCGGCAGACCGTCCACCCAGCGCGCGTCGATCCCCGCCGCCGTCACCGTCCAGCGCACGCCGTCGAGGAGCAGATCGAGGGCACCGCTCGCGCGGAGCACGCCGATCGCGACCAGCATCGCGACGAGGTACGGAATGATTCCGATCGCGACCTGGAACCCTTCCTTCGCGCCGGTGACGAACGTCTCGTAGACCGGGACCCGCTTGTGCAGCGCGAGCGAGAGAAAGAGCAGGATCACCCCGAAGATGACGAAGTTCGAGAAGACCGACGACTGGCGCTGGAGCGCCTCCGGGTCGAGCGAGCCGAAGTACCAGGCCATGCCGCCGATGACGGCCGAGAGCCCGCCGAGGTAGGCGAGCACTACCGGGTCGCCGAGCGGAATCGGCTGGAAGAACGAAGTCACGACGAGACCGGCGAGCGTAGCGAAGAAGCTCGCGATCAGGAGCGGCAGGAACACGTCGGTCGGATCGGCAGCTCCCAGCTGCGCGCGATAGACGAAGATCGCCACCGGGATCAGGGTGATCGAAGCGGTATTGATGACGAGAAAGAGGACCTGGGCGTCGGTGGCGCGCTCCGGTTCCGGGTTGAGACTCTGCAGCTCCTTCATCGCCTTGAGCCCGAGCGGCGTCGCCGCGTTGTCGAGCCCCAGCATGTTGGCCGACATGTTGAGGACCATCGCGCCCATCGCCGGATGATCCGCCGGAACTCCGGGGAAGAGCCGGCGCAGGAGCGGTCCGAAGAGGCGCGCCAGCAGCTCGACCGCGCCGCCCGCCTCGCCCATCTTCATGATGCCGAGCCAGAGGCACATCATGCCGGTCAGGCCGAGGGCGATCTCGAAGCCGGTCTTCGCCATCTCGAACGCCGCCGTGACCATCGCGGCCCAGATCGTCGCGTCGCCCGCGAAGAGCCAACGACCGGCCGCGGCGACGAAGGCGACGAGGAAGAACGACGCCCAGATCCGGTTCAGCACGCCGCCGCCCGCGGATCCCGACGGTGTCGCGACATCGCTCAGCGCTCCAGGACGGCGAGCGCGTTCATCGCCTGGAGCGTCGCGCCCCAGGCGAGGCACTCCTCGTCGACGTCGAAGCGGTCGTTGTGCACCGGATGCACGATGCCGCGTTCGTCGTTGCGGACGCCGAGCGAGTAGAAGGCGCCGGGGACGTGCGTCAGGTAGAAGCCGAAATCCTCGACCCCCATGTTCGGCCGGTCGAAGACGGTGATCCGCTCCTCGCCGACCAGGCGAGCGGCGGAGGCGCGGACGACGTCGACCATGGCGTCGTCGTTGATCACCGGGTCGAAGCTCGGGTCGATCCGCACCTCGGCGCGAGCACCGAATCCGGCGGCAACTCCCTCGGCCACCTCCTTCGCCCGCCGCAGCACCAGCTCGCGGACCGAGCGGTCGAGCGTTCGCACCGTGCCGACCATCTCGACCAGCGGCGCCACGATGTTGCCCTGCGTCCCGCCGCGGATCGTGCCGATCGTGATCACGGCGCTCGCGCGCGCGTCGACGTTGCGGCTGACGATCGTCTGCAGCGCGCTGATCACCTGCGCCGCGACGACGATGGCGTCGACTCCGGCGGCCGGATAGGCGCCGTGGCAGGAGCGACCGTGGATGGCGATCGCGAGATCGTCCGAGGAGGCGTTCCGCTGGCCGTACTTGAGTCCGAAATGTCCCACCGGAAGACCGGGATCGACGTGCAGCCCGAAGATCGCCTCGACGCGCGGATCGTCGAGGACCCCCTGTTCGACCAGCAGCCTGGCGCCGCCCACCGTCTCTTCGGCCGGCTGGAAGATCAGCTTGACCGTCCCCGGGGTCGCTCCCAGCCGGTCGCGCAGCAGGCGCGCGGCGCCGAGCAGCACCGTCGTGTGGACGTCGTGTCCGCAGGCGTGCATGCGGCCGGCGATCTCCGACCGGTACGGGACCTCCTTGGCGTCCTGGAGCGGCAGGGCGTCGATGTCGGCACGGAGGGCCACCGTCCGGCCGCCGCCGGCACCGGCGATCGTGCCGAGAACTCCGGTGCCGGCGAGACCGGCGACGAACGGGATCCCCAGCTCCCCGAGATGCTCCTGGATGCGTGCGCTGGTGCGGTGCTCCTCGAGTCCCAGCTCGGGATGCCGATGCAGATCGCGGCGGACTTCGATCATCCAGGGCAGCAGCTCCCGGGCCGCCGCGAGGAGCTCGTCGGGGAGAGGATGTCCGCCCGGCAGCGCTCCGGACGTCGTGTGGCTCGGCATGCCGGAAGCGTAGCAAATCATCGCTGCGCGGCGCGTTAGAGTCGCCGCGTGAGACCGCCTCCGTGCCGGCCGCTTCGACTCGTCCTGCCGCTCCTCACGGCCGCTCTCGCTGCGTGCGGCGGCGGCGCGCCCGCGCCGGTCCGCACCGCCTCCGCTCCTCCGGCGATCCTCCTCGTGACCCTCGACACGACGCGGGCCGACGCCGTCGCACCCGAGGCGCCGCCGGAGGTTACCCCGGCACTGGCGGCGCTCGCAGCCCGCGGTCTCCGCTTCTCCCAGGCCTACACGACGGTTCCGACGACCTTTCCCGCTCACGCCTCGATGCTGAGCGGCCTCTACCCCGCGGGGCACGGTGTGCACGAGAACGGCCGCCGGCTCGCATCCTCCGTGCCGCTCGCCGCGGAACGATTGCGGGAGCTCGGATACTCGACCGCGGCGTTCGTCTCGGGCTTCCCGCTCCAGCGGCAGTTCGGTCTCGATCGCGGCTTCGACCGCTACGACGACGAGTTCGGCACCGGTCAGAACGAACGTGCCGCCGGCGCGACCACCGAAGCTGCGCTCGCCTGGCTCGCCGCCGGCGACTCCCGGCCGCGCTTCCTCTGGGTGCACTACTACGACGCGCACGAGCCGTACGCGCCGCCCGAGCCGTACCGCACCAGGTTCGCGGACGATCCGTACCGGGGCGAGATCGCGTACGTCGACGCCGAGCTCGGCCGGCTGCTCGCCGCCTTCGAGGCACGTTCCGGGGCCGGTGGTTCGCGCCTCCTCGTCGTCGCCGACCACGGCGAAGGGCGCGGCGACCACGGCGAAGCGCTGCACGGAAACCTCCTCTACCAGGGCGTCGTGCGCGTGCCGCTCGTGATCGCCGGCGGCGACATCTCCCCCGGGGTCCGCGACGACGTCGTGGGCGTCCGCCAGGTGCGCGCCACGCTTCTCGAATGGGCCGGCGAAGCGACGGACGGAAGCCTGCTGCGACCGCTGGCCGGTCCGGTGCTCGCCGAGGCAATGCAGCCATTCCTCGCCTACCGCTGGCAGCCGCAGACGATGGCGGTCGAGGGTCGCCGCAAGCTGATTCGCTCGGGCCGCTTCGAGCTCTACGACCCGCTCGCCGATCCCGGCGAAGCGCACGATCTCACCGAGACCGAGACTCCGGGACGCGAGCTGGCGCGCGCGATCGCCGACTATCCGCTGCCGGTCGCCACCGGAGCGCCGGCGACACCTCTCGGCGACGAGGAGCGTCGCCGCCTGGCCAGTCTCGGATACATCGGCTCCGAGGGTGCCCCGATCGCGGTTCCCGCCGATGCGCCGCGCGCGGTCGAGATGACGGCGCTCTTCGGCGACCTCGATGCCGCCTCGCGCGCCTTCGCGAACGGCGACTACCGGAAGGCCCGCCCCCTCCTGCGCGGGATCCTGCGCCGCGACCCGGGAAACCTGATGGCGGCCGTGCGGCTCGCGGTGTCGGAGTCGTTCCTCGGCGACGACGGCGCCGCCGTCGCGGCCTTCACCCGCGCCCGCGCGCTCGACCCCGATTCGATCGAAGTGCGGCACTACCTGGCGATGCATCACCTCAAGTCCGGCCGCCCGGAGCTCGCGGCGCCGCTCTTCGAGCAGGTCCTCGCCGCGCAGCCGGATCGTCTCGCTGCGCTCGAAGGGCTGGCGCGGATCCGCGCCCGCGAAGGCGACCTCGCGACGGCGGCCCGGCTCTTCGGGAGCGCCGTGCCGATCTCGCAGTCGCCCGGTCCGCTCGAGGCCGAGCTCGGCCTGGTGCGGATGGCGCAGGGCGACACGGCCGGGGCCATCGCCGCCTTCGAGGCGGCGCGCGCGGCGCTCGGCGAGGCGTTCCGCTACGACCTCGAGCTCGGCGTGCTCTATCTCGCCGCCTCCCGCCTCGCCGAGGCGCGCGACGCGCTCGATCGCGTACCGCCTTCCCATCCGGGCTATCCGATGGCGCTGTTCAAGCGCGCCCAGGTGAGCGTCCTGCTCGGCGAGCCGGACCGCGGCGAGCGGATCCGGCTGGCGCGTCAGCGCGCCGATCGCACGACGCGGGAGCTGGTGGCGAACGAGCGGCTGTTCGCGGACGAACGCTGAGCGGCACTCCTCAGTCGCGACGCCCCGCACCCGCGGGGCCGGGTCTCCACGCCAGCGCGCCGAGGATCAGGATGGCGCCTGCCCAAAGCCAGTAGGCGATCTGCATGTCGCCGAAGCTGACCAGCGCCGGACCGAGCGCGAACAGCCCGCAGACGGCGAACGCCCGGGCGACGCGCGTCCCCGTCCCGCCGAGGTGAATCGCCCGCAGCGCACCGACTGCGCCCACGTTCGCGAGCCAGGCGAACGCCAGGGGAAGCGACGCGAGCTCCCACTCACCGACCCGGAAGAAGCCCTTGAGACTCAGCCAGAACGCCTCGTAACCCGGCAGGTCGCCGGCCGCCGGCAGGAACCAGGAGATCGCGAAGACGACCGCCGCTGCCCAACCGATCCGTCGCACGTGCATCCGACTCTCCTCTCGATCGCGTGGTCTCTCTCCGGCATCCCCGCCGCTCCGCCGCGGCGGGGAGAAAACGAAAGGCCCGCGGACCTCTTTCGAGGGCGCGGGCCTTTCACTGCTACCTGCTACTCCGGCCGGTCAGAACTCGAAGCGGACCGACACCTGGAACCGGCGCGGTTCGTAGAGCGTCTGCGGCACGCCGAAGCCGGCGCTGTTGACGTTCTCCTGGACGTTGTATCCCGTCTGGTTGTCGTAGACGTTGTAGATGTCGAGGCGGGCCTGGATGTTGAAGCGGTCGCCCAGCGGGATGTCCTGGGTGTAGTTCAGGTCCAGCTGGTGATGCGCCTCGGTGGTGTGCGATCCGGCCGGCTCGGCGTACCGGTTGGTGTCACTGGTGCTGGTGCCGATGATCGGGCGGTAGACCTCGCGGTCGTGCGCCTCCCACGGCTGGCCCGACTGGTAGATGGCATACGCACCGACCGAACCCTTCCAGGGCAGCATGTAGTAGCCGAAGACCTTGAGCTGGTGCCGGCGATCGCCGCGCAGGTTGCCGTACTTCAGATCCCACAGCTGCCGGCCGCCGCCGTCGGCGATGTTCGACGAGCCGATGAAGATGGCGTTGTCGTTCGACACCGCGGTGGTCGAGTTGTCCTGGTCCATGTTGCCGTAATAGTGGCTCCAGACGTACGAGCCGCGGAAATAGGCGTTGGTGCCACGCCACTCGGCCTCGAAGGCGGCCTCGTAGTACTTGGTGAACGCACCGTCGAGCTCGGCGATGACGTAGCTCGAGCCGCCGATCTCGGCGCGGACCGCGTCGAGGTTCTGGATGTACAGCTCACGCGGAATGTCCGGCGGCGGATTGAAGCGCAGCCGCGCGTCGTTGTTGGTGTCCTCCCAGAAGTTGTAGCCGTAGCGGTAGCGGGCGTTGGCCCGCGCCGTCCAGCCGTTGCCGAGATCGCGCGTCGTGCCGATCATGTACTCGTCGGTCGTGCGCGGATCGAGGTTGTCCTGGAAGAACTTGCCCGAGGAGGCCGCCTCCGGCGTCGAGCCGATGAAGTTGCCGGCGGCGTCGAAGTAGGCGTTCACCTGGCCGGCCGAGTTGCGCGCCCACGACGCGGCACGCGGCAGCGAGCTCGCCGTCGGGATGTAGCGGGCGTAGTTGGCGTACAGGGTGTTGGCGCCGCTGTAGGCCCAGGTGGCGCCGAGGCGCGGCTGCAGCAGGTCGCCCCAGTCGAGCTCGTACATCTTGTACTTGTGGCCCTTGGCGACCTCGAAGCCGGAAAGATTGCTCTTGTTCTCCTTCAGACCCTGGCCGTAGAGGGTGTCGTTGCTGATCACGAAGCCGACGTTGAAGGTGAAGTCCTTCCACCGGATCGCGTCGTTGACCTCGAAGTTCTGCGACTCGTACTCCGAGTGGATCGTCGGGACGGTGGTGCCGTCCGGGAGGACGATCCCCTGCTGCAGGACCGCCGCCTGGAAGAAGATCGGCTGCCCGGCGCAGGTCGAGTTCGAAGGGCAGTTCACCCGGCCGCCCTGCACGTCGATGACGCCCCAGCCGTTCGAGGTCCGCTTGAGATCCTCCTCGTCCTTGAACCACTGGTAGCCGAAGTGGAGCTCGTGCGCCACGTCCGAACCGAGCAGGAGGTCATAGCCGCCCTGGTAGCTCTGGCGGTAGAAGTCCTGGTCGTTGATGTCCGAAGCGCCGCCGACCCGGCCGCCGCCCGTCGGAACGCCGTTCTGGATGTAGCCGTAGCGGTTGATGATCGGCGCGACGAACAGGTTGTACGAAGTCTCGCCGGAGCGCAGGGTCGGCACGTTGAGGCGACCCATCTGGTCGAGATTGTTGACGTCGAGACCGACGCTGCCGTCGAGACGCACCGGGAACCCGAACAGATTGTCCGGCCGGCCCGAGGTCTCGTTGGCGAAATCGGTGAAGCGGAAGTTGGCGTAGCTCCGCTCGTTGATGATCCAGGAGGCTTCGGCGATCCCGATGTCGAGCGAAGCGTCGGAACCCTCGCTGGTCGAACCCGCCGAGGAGGCGCCCGAGACACTCGAGCCGACGTCGGTGCGGTCGGAGGTGCGGTAGCTGCCGTGCAGCAGGATCGAGTCGGTCGGAGAGAACGTCAGCTTGCCGAAGTACTCGTCGCGGTCGCTCTCGAAGTTCGGTACCGCGCCGTAGTTGTTGGCCCGGTTGTCCCGGGTCACGGTCGGGGCATAGTACGAGGCGTAGAAGAACAGGCGGTCCTGGAGGATCGGTCCGCCGATGTTGGCGGTCAGCCAGTCCTTGTCCTCCTCGAAGACCGAACCGGTCGAGTTGTCGCGATCCGCCGTCATGCTCGCTGTCTGCACCTGGTACGACGCCATGCCGTGGAACTGGTTGGTTCCGGAGCGGCTGATGGTGTTCACCGAGATGCCGCCCGAACGGTTGAAGTCGACGGCGTTGGCGCCGCCCTTGACCACGGCGACCTGCTCGATGTCGTGCGACGACGGCTCGGCCGAGAGCACGCCGAAGAGCGGCAGCGTCACGTTGACGCCGTCGAACAGATAGGTGTTGTCCTGACCGCTGCCGCCGGCGCTCGGACCGCGGACGTTGTCCTCCGAGTACTGCACACCCGGAATCAGCTTCACCAGGTCACGGTACTCCTGGCCGACCGGCAGGGCCTCGATCGTGTCGGAGGTGATCGCCACCTTGAGCTCGGGCGAGGTCGTGTCCATCAGGGACGACTGACCGATCACCTCGATCTCCTCGGCGAGCGCGTCGACCGACATGGTCGCGTTCACGGCGGCGTTCTGCTGCAGGGCGACGAGGACGCTGCGCCGCTCGCTCGCCATTCCGTCGAGGGTGAAGGTCAGCTCGTAGGTTCCCGGCGGGAGGAGCGGAAAGCGGAACTCGCCGGAGGCCGAGGTCACCGCCTGCCGCGCCTGCGGCAGAACGTTCGAAGTCGCTTCGACCGTGACGCCGGGCAGGGCCTGGCCGTCGACCGAGGTCACTCTTCCGCTGATCGATCCGGACTGCTGTGCCATCGCTGGAATCGCGGAGAAAAGCAACAGGGCGAATCCTCTTGCGAGCCACTTCTTCATCTGCTCCTCCTTGGGTTGGACCCTCCGTCGCCACGCGCGGAGAAATCGTTTCAATTCGGTCGCTTCGACGTCACCGATTTGTCGGGAGATTAGCACGCGGGATTCCGCTCCGCGATCGCTTCCCGGACCGCCCCTGCTGCCGCCGAGAGCCGCCGGCGCGCCTCCTCGGGGCCGGACCCCGTCCGCGCCATGACGATCGCCGTCTTCACTTCTCCATCCGCACGCGAGAGCAGCCCCGCGGCCGCGTCGCGATCGACACCGCCGGCGGTCTCGACGATGCGCCGGGCACGATCGACGAGCTTCGCCGACCCGGGCCGCAGATCGACCATCAGGTTCCCGAACACCTTGCCGCTGCGGACCATCGCGGTGGTGGTGATGGCGTTGAGTGCCGCCTTGGTGGCGGAGCCCGCCTTGAGGCGGGTCGACCCGGTAAGGATCTCCGGACCGGTGTCGAGCGCGACCACGCGGTCGGCCACTCCCTCGAGTCCGGCCGGTGCGGCGCAGGTCAGGAGCACCGTGCGCGCGCCGCGCTGGCGTGCGCCGGCGATCGCTCCGCGCGCGTACGGCGTCACCGACGACGCCGAGATCGCGATCAGGAGATCGCCGGTGCGGAGCGTCGCCGCCGAGGCGCGGCCGTCCTCCTCGACGTCCTCCGCCCCCTCGACGGCGCGGAAGAGCGCGCCGTCGCCACCCGCCATCACGGCGCGGATGCGCTCCGGCGCCGTTCCGAACGTGGGCGGGCACTCGGCCGCCTCCAGCACGCCGAGACGGCCGCTGGTGCCGGCGCCGGCGAAGAGGACATCGCCGCCGGCGGCCAGGACGGCGGCCGTCCAGTCGGCGACTTCGGCGATCTCCGCCGCACGCTCGGCGACGCGCGCCAGGCCGCGTTGCTCCTCGGCGACGAGCAGCGCGACAACCTCGGCGCTCGGGCGCAGATCGAGATCCGCGGACTCGGGATGGCGCGCCTCCGTCGGCAGTCGCCCCCAGCTCGAAGTCGGGTCGCTCATCGGCAGGCTCCTCGGGTTCGCCCGTCACGGGCTAGGATCGTCCCGCACGCAGGACTTCGCGGAGGATACATGGTCGACGGCCTGACACGGGCGATCGCCTGGGCGAGCAGCATGATCTGGGGGCCGTGGACCATCGCCCTCCTCTTCGGTACCGGCATCTTCCTCTCGCTGCGCTACGGCTTCCCGCAGATCCGGCTCCTCGGACGCGCCCTGCGCCACCTGAAACCGGCGAACGAGGCGGATGCGCCCGGTGCGATGAGCCCGTTCCAGGCGTTCATGACCGGTCTCGCCGGTTCGGTCGGCACCGGCAACATCGCCGGCGTCGCCACCGCCATCGTCGCCGGCGGCCCGGGCGCCGTCTTCTGGATCTGGTGCTACGGCTTCTTCGCCACGGTGATCAAGATGACCGAGGCGATGCTCGCGGTCCGCTTCCGGAAGCCGGACGCCGACGGCCTCTCGGCCGGGCCGATGCACTATCTCGAGCAGGGCCTCGGCATGCGCAAGCTCGGCCTCGTGTACGCCGCGATCGCCGGCATCGCGGCGCTCACCACGACGCCGTTCACCCAGCCCAACTCGATCGCCGTCGTCTTCGAGAGCGAGCTCGGGCTGCCGCGATGGGCGACCGGCGCCGCCCTGGCGCTGCTCACCTGGGTGGTCGTCATCGGCGGCGCGAAGTCGATCGCCACCGCCGCAGAGAAGCTCGCTCCGGCGATGGTCGGCCTCTATCTCGTCGGCGGCCTGATCGTCATCGTCGCCTTCGCCGGCCGCCTCCCTGGCGCCCTCGCCCTGGTCTTCCGCGAGGCGTTCTCGCTCCACGCGGCCGGCGGCGGCGCCGCCGGCACCGCGATGATGCTCGCCGTCCGCTACGGCCTGGCCCGCGGCATCTACGCCAACGAGGCCGGCTACGGCACGGCGGCGGTGGCCTACGGCAGCGCGCGATCGGCGCGCCCCGCGGAGCAGGGCCTCAACGCGATGGTCGAGGTCTACATCGTCTCGTTCCTCACCTCGAGCATCAGCGCCCTGACGATCCTGGTTTCCGGCGCCGCCGCCTCGGGCGCGCGCAGCACGGCGCTCGTCGCCGCCGCCTTCTCCTCGGTCATCCCGTTCGGGGGCCTGCTGGTGATGGTCTGCGCGCTGCTCTTCGGTTACACCACGCTGATCGGCTGGGGTTACTACGGCGAGCAGTTCCTCGCCTATCTCGCCGGCCGTCGCATCATCCTTCCCTACCGCTGGATCTACTGTGCGCTCATCGTGCTCGGCGCGACGACGAGCGTCGATCTCGTCTGGTCCTGGGGCGACCTGATGAACGGACTGCAGATCTTTCCCAACCTCGTCGGCGTGCTGGCGCTCTCCGGCCTGGTCGCGAAGATGCTGCGGGAGCAGACTCCGGAGCTGCGCTAAGGTTTCCGGCGGAGAACCATGCGATACGTCATCGGCATCGACGCAGGCGGCACCAAGACCACCGGCATCCTCGCCGACGAACACGGCGTCCAGATCCGCGAGGCGCGCGCCGGCGGGGCCAACCTCCGCGCTCACGGCGAGCTCGGCGTGGAGAAGTCGCTCTACCAGGTCCTCGATGCGCTCGACGCTCCGGGGCCGGTCGACGCTCTGTGCCTGGGGATCGCCGGCGTCGGCGCCGAAGCGGAGCGCGGTCTCGTGCACGACCTCCTCCGCCGGCTCGGGATCCGGCGCGCGGTGCGGATCGTCAACGACGCGGTCGTCGCTCTGGTCGCCGGCGCCGCCGAAGGGATCGGCGTCGTGCTGATCTCGGGTACCGGATCGATCGCCTGGGGTGTCGACGCCTCCGGGCAGACCGCGCGCGCCGGAGGCTGGGGCCACCTGCTGGGCGACGAGGGTTCGGCCTTCTGGCTCGGGCACGCCGCCGTTCGCCAGGGGATCCGCGCCGCCGACGGGCGCGGCGCGCCGACGACCCTCTACGAGCGAATCTGCTCGCGCCTCGGTGTGTCGGCGACGCCGGACCTCGTCGACTGGTTCTACGACCAGGAGCTCTCGCGCACCAGGGTCGCCGAGCTCGCACGGATCGTCGAGGAGGCCGCGAACGACGGCGACCTCGCGGCCGAGGAGCTGCTCGACCAGGCGGCCGGACATCTGGTCCGCGCTGCGCGCGCCGTGGTGCAGAAGCTCGCCCTCCCCCCGTCGTTCCCGCTCGTCCTCTCCGGCGGCGCCTTCCGCGCCTGCCCGAGTCTCGTGCCGCGGATCGAGGCGCGACTCCACCTGCCGGCGGCGCGCGTCGTCCGTCTCGAAGCCGAGCCGGCGACCGGCGCCGTCCGTCTCGCGCTCGAGCTGCTCGACCGCCCCGAGAGCGAGCGCAACCGCGGGGTCGACGCACCCGACAGCGAGCGGTCCCGCTGGAGCGGGGAATGACGCGACGCCTGATCGTCAATGCGGACGATCTCGGACGCAGCCGGGGGATCAACGACGGCATCTTCGAAGCGCATGCACGCGGCGTCGTCTCGAGCGCGACGCTGATGGTCGGATTCGAAGCCGCCGTGGACGCCGCGGAGCGGCTCGCGCGCCACCCGGCTCTCGGCGTCGGCCTGCACGTGACGCTCACCGGCAGTCGCCCGACGCTGCCGGTGGCGGAGGTACCCAGCCTCGTCGACGCCGCCGGACGGCTGCCGCGGAAGCCGGAGCAGATCGACGGCTTCCGTCCCGAAGAGATCCTCGCCGAAGTGCGCCACCAGCTGCTCCGCTTCCGCGAGCTCACCGGCCGCCTGCCGACGCATCTCGACAGCCATCACCACTCGCACCGCGATCCGGCCGTCCTCGAAGCGCTGATCGCGGTCGCGAGCGAGAGCGACCTCCCGGTGCGGCGCTCTTCGGAGGCGATCGCCGCGCGTCTCGCCGCGGCGGGCGTCGCGACGACGACCGCCTTCAGCGAGCGCTTCTTCGGTCCCGACGCCACCGTCGACCGCTTCCTCGAGATCCTCGACGAGGCGCCCGAGGGCACGCTCGAGATCATGTGCCACCCCGGGTATCCCGACGAGCGCCTGCGCGCCGAGAGCGGCTACGCGGACGAGCGCCGGGCCGAGATCGACGTGCTGACCGACCCGGAGGTCCGCGACGCAGTGCGTGCGCGCTTCGTCCTCGGGACGTTCGGAGACGGATGCGCACGCTGATCCTCGACCACGAAGCGGACGCGGTGTCGGCGGCTGCGGCCATCGTCCTCGCCGCCCTCGCCGAACCCGACGGCGATCGCGATCCCGTCGTCGGCCTCCCGACCGGCCGCACGATGGTGCCGTTCTACGACGAGCTGGCGCGCCGTCACACGAACGGCGCGCAGGAGCTCGTCGCCGTCCGCGGCTTCAACCTCGACGAGCTCCTGCTGCCCGCCGGACATCCCGCGACGTTCCGCGCCTACATGAAGCACTACGCCTGGGGGCGCACCGGCCTCGACGAGCGACGGGCCGAGATCCCCGATTCGGAGGCCGAGCCCGTCGCCGAATGCCGGCGCTACGAGGCCGCGCTCGCGGAGAGCGGCGGGCTCGACCTCGCGATCCTCGGTATCGGCGCCGACGGGCACGTCGCCTACAACCTCCCCGGCCGGAGCGCGGAGGAGACGCACGTCGTCGAGATTCCGGAGGCGCTCGCCCGCACGGTCGACCCCGGCGGCAGCGGTCCGCTCCGCGCCATCACCCTGGGCCTCGGCGCGCTGCGCGCGGCGAAGCGGATCGTCCTCCTCGCCACCGCCGCCGAGAAGGCGGAGGCGGTGCACCGGCTGGTCGACGGCCCGCCCGACGCCCGGTGGCCGGCCACGCTGCTCGGCGACCACCCGCGGCTCGACGTGGTGCTCTCGCGCCCGGCGGCCGCCGGGCTCGAGAACTTCCACCGGTGAGCCTCGGCGGCATCGACGCCGGCCTGCTCGTCGCCTACCTCACGGCCGTCGTTCTCTTCGGGCTCCGCGTCGGCCGCCGGTCGCCGGACGCCGCCGACTACATGGTCGGTCAGCGCGACTTCCCCTGGTGGCTGCTTCTCGCCTCGATCGTCGCCACCGAGACCAGCACCGTCACGTTTCTCAGCATCCCAGGCTTCTCGTTCGGACGCGACCTCACCTGGCTGCAGATTCCGATCGGTTTCCTCCTCGGTCGCGCCGTGGTCGCCTGGATCCTGCTGCCGCGCTACTTCGAAGGCAGCTACTTCACCGCGTACGAAGTCCTCACCGTCCGCTTCGGCGACTCGGCGCGCCGTGCCGCGTCGGCGCTCTTCATCGTCACTCGCACCCTCGCCGACGGGCTCCGGCTCTTTCTCACCGCCCTGGTGCTCGAGGAGATGACCGGTCTCGACTTCGTCCTCTCGGTCGTCCTCATGGGGGCCGCCACGATCGCCTACACCTGGTCGGGCGGGATCCGCGCGGTGCTCTGGACCGATCTCGTGCAGCTCGCCGTCTACCTCTCCGGAGCACTGATCGCCTTCTTCGTCCTGCTCGAACGGATTCCCGGCGGCTGGTCGGAGATGATGGCGATCGGCAGCGCCGCAGGCCGGCTGCGTGTCTTCGATCTCTCCTTCTCTCCGGGTGAGCCGTACGCGCTCTGGGCCGGAGTCCTGGGCGGCATCTTCGTCACCCTGGGTTCGCACGGCGTCGACCAGATGATGGTCCAGCGCTACCTCTGCGCGCGCGACCTGCGTTCCGCACGCAAGGCGCTGGTCGGCGGCGGCTTCGTCGTCTTCGCCCAGTTCGCCCTCTTCCTGCTCATCGGCGTGGCGCTCTACGCCTTCTACCAGCTCCACCCGCCGGCGGCCCCGTTCGAGCGCACGGATCGCGTCTTCGTGCGATTCATCCTCGACGAGCTGCCGGTCGGCCTGGTCGGCATCCTGCTCGGCGCGATCTTCGCGGCCGCCATGTCGACCCTCTCGAGCTCGCTCAACTCGTGCGCCACGACCTGGACCCGCGACCTCCGCCCGCGGCGTGACGACCCGGATCCGGCCGGCGAGCTGCGTGCCACGCGGCTCGCGACGGTCGTCTTCGGCGGACTGCAGGTCGCCGTCGGCATCGGCGGGCTCTGGCTGCGCTCGACCGTGGTCGCGAGCGTCCTCGGGATCGCCGCCTTCACCACCGGGATCGTGCTCGGCGTCTTCCTGCTCGGGATGTACGCGCCGCGCGCCGGCGAGCGTGCCGCGCTCGCCGGTCTCGTCACCGGCTTCGCGGCGATGACGGCGATCTTCTTCCTGACGCCGCTCGCCTGGCCCTGGTATGCGCTCGTCGGCTCGGCGATTACCTTCGCCGCCGGCTGGAGCGCGAGCTTCGCCTGGCCGCGGACCGGGGCCGCGCCTCAGTCGTAGAGCAGCGCGCTCCGGCGCTCGCGCCGCCAGCGGGCGGCGGCGGCGCGATCGGCGGAGCTTCCGTCGGCGACGCCGGTGCGCCGCGGCGGCGGCGCGAAGCGCTCGCGCAGCCCCCGGCTGCCGACGAGCGTGGCGAGCGCTTCCCCTTCCCGCAGCCAGGCGAAGCCGTCGAGGCGCGAGAGCGCCGCCAGCAGGTCGAGCCCCAGGCGCCAGGGATCGGCAACCGTGGGGTCGGTCACCTCGACGCGGAAGCCGCGGCACTCCTGGTCGCGGTACTTCGGCTCGGGAGCGGCGGGCGAACCCTGCGGAGTGAAGCGGGCGGGCACGAGCCGGAAGCCGGGGCTCTCCACGTGGACCGCTCCGGGATCGAGCCAGGGGGCGCCGAAGAGGAGGAACGGCGAGTCGGTGCCGCGCCCTTCCGATACGTTCGTCGCTTCGAGCAGCGCGACCCCCGGGTAGGCCACGGCGGCGGCGGCGCTGCGCAGATTCGGCGAGGGCGCGACCCACTCGCGGCCCGTGTCGGTCCAGGTCATCCGTCGCTTCCAGCCTGCCATCGGCACGACCGTCAGGCGCGCCGGCAGCACGCGAAGCGAGTTGGCGTAGCGCGCCATCTCGCCCAGGGTGAGACCGTGGACGAGCGTCCCGGGAGCCATCGACAGGAAGGTCGCCGCCAGCTCGTCGCGCGGATCGGCGAACGGTCCGGCGACGTACTCGCCGCCGAGCGGATCCGGGCGGTCGAGGACGACGATCTCGATGCCCGCCTCGGCGGCCGCCTCGAGGCAGAGCAGGAGCGTGCTCGAGTAAGTGAAGAAGCGCACGCCCGCGTCCTGCAGATCGACGACCAGGGTGTCGAGCCCGGCGAGGTCGTCCGGCGTCGGTTTGCGGTGATCTCCGTAGAGGCTGACGACCGGCAGCCCGGTCCCGGGATCGGTGCCGCTCGCGACCTTCTCCCCCGCCGCAGCCCGCGAACGCAGGCCGTGTTCGGGGGAGAAGAGGCGGACGAGGTCGATCCCGCGCCCGCGCAGCACCTCGATCGCCGAACGTCCGTCGACCGTGACCGCCGCCGCATGGGTGACGAGTCCGACCCGCTTGCCGCGCAGGATCGCGTCCTCCCCCTGGTCGACGCGGTCGAGCCCGACGCGGACCACCGGCGGCGCATCGACGAGGGCGCGCACGACGGCGTCGTGGATCGCCGGCCGCGCTTCGCGGATGAGGTGGTTGTCGCGCGTCGGGTGGACCCGGTTCGTGAGCAGCACGACGAAGAGATCGCGCGTCGGGTCGATCCAGATCGAGGTGCCGGTGAAGCCGGTGTGGCCGAACGAGTCGGGCGAGAAGAGGATCCCGGCGGACGAGCCAGTCGGCGACTTCGTATCCCAGCCGAGACCGCGCGACGACCCCTCCGGCAGGTTCGCCGGACGCGTGAACTCGTCGAGCGTCGCCCGCTTCACGAACCGATGGTGATCGTAGACGCCGTGCCAGAGCAGCATCTGCGCGAAGCGCGCCAGGTCGGGCGCGGTCGAGAAGAGGCCGGCGTGCGGCGCGACCCCGTCGAGCCCGGCCGCGTTCTCGTCGTGCACCACGCCGTGCACGAGCCCGCCGCGCTCGGCGACGATTTCGGTCGGTGCAATCTCCGGCACCAGGCTCGCCGCCGGCCGGTAGCCGGTGCGCGTCATGCCGAGCGGCGCGAAGATCCGCTCGCCGGCGAGCGCGTCGAGGGTGCGCCCCGAGACCCGTTCGACGATCTCGCCGAGGAGCAGGATCCCGAGGTCGCTGTACATCGTCTTCGTCCCGGGCTCGCTCACCAGCTCCATCGCCTCGATACGGCGGAGGTACTCCTCCTTGCCGTGGAGCTCGCGGTAGAGCGGCGCCCACCAGTCGATGCCGGACGAGTGCGTGAGGAGATGACGGACGGTGACCCGCTCCTTGTCGCGGCCGACGAAACCGGGCAGGAAGCTCTGCACCGGCGCGTCGAGATCGAGACGTCCCTCGTCCACCATCATCATGACGAGCGTCGTCGTCACCACCACCTTGGTGACGCTCGCCATGTCGTAGATCGTGTCGGTGCGGGCCGCCGGAGCGTCGTCGTCGTACGTCAGCCGGCCGAAGGCGCGGAGATGCGCCAGCTTTCCGTGCCGCCCGACCGCGATCACCGCGCCGGGGAAGGCGTGCGCGTCGACGAACCGCTCGATCACCCGGTCGAGCGCCGCGAGACCCTCGGCGCGGAACCCGGCCGCCTCCGGCGTCGCCGCGGCAAGCTCGAGCGCGCGGCGCGGTCGCGCGATCCCCTCTCCGCGCGCTGCCAGCCCCGGGAGGGTGACCGGGAGCCGGCCGCCGATCGGCGCCTCGCCGAAGATCGCCGCCACCGCGGCACGCTGGCTCGCCGGCGACGGACTGAACGTGCAGAGGTAGGCCGGCACGTGCGGGAACTGGGCGAGGAGATAGGGGCTGGCGAACGAGACCACGACCAGCTTCGTCCCGGCCGCGGCCAGGCGTTCGAGGAGCGCGGCGTGCGTCGGGTCCATGTCGACGCTCCCCTTCGACGAGGTCACGCGCACGAACGCCGAGACCAGGACGTGGGTGAACTGCGGCGCCTGGGACACGATCTCGTCGGCGATCGCCGCCGGCAGCGCCGGACCGATCCGGCGGGTCGTCACCTCGATGCCACGCGCCGCGATCCCGTCCCCGACCTCGCCTCCCCCGCCGGCGGCGCTCGACTGCACCCAGTCGCTCGACGAGACGAGATGCAGGATGCGGAGCGGCTCCTCGACACGGAGCGGCAGGATCGCCTCGCGATCGCGTACCAGAGTGACGGCGCGCGCGGCGATCTCGTCGGTGCGGGCGGCGTCGTCCGGACGCCCGATCTCGTCGTGCAGCCGCTCGGCCTCACCCGGCCGCCGGCCGGCTGCGGACGTCGGATCGGCCAGCCCCAGCCACTCCTTCGCCGCGAGGATCCGCGCGACCGAGCGGTCGATTCGCGACTCGTCGATCCGCCCCTCGCGCACGGCCCGCACGATCGACTGGATGGCGACGCGCGGATCGGGCGGCAGCAGGACGACGTCGGCGCCGGCAGCCACCGCCTCGACCGCCGCCTCTCCCATCCAGACGTCGCCGACGCCGCTCATTTCGAGCGCGTCGGTGACGATCAGACCGTCGAACCCGAGCTCGCCGCGCAGGAGATCGGTGGTGATCGGACGCGACAGGGTCGCCGGAGTGCCTGTGGCATCGAGCGCGGGAACCGAGAGGTGCCCGGTCATCACCGAGTCGACGCCGGCGGCGATCGCCGCCCGGAACGGCGGCAGGTCGACCCGCTCGAGCTCGTCCCGCGAGCGGTCCAGCACCGGCAGCGCCAGGTGGCTGTCGATCGCCGTGTCGCCGTGGCCGGGGAAGTGCTTGGCCGTAGTGAGGAGCCGGCCGGCGTGGGCGCCCTCGACGAAGGCGGCGACCAGCTTCGCGACGCGGTCGGGATCCTCGCCGAACGAGCGCAGATTGATGATCGGGTTCGCCGGATTGCTGTTCACGTCGGCCACCGGAGCGAACGCCCAGTGGATCCCGGCCGCCCGGCACTCGCGCGCCGTGAGCTCGCCGGCGAAGCGCGCCGCCGCTTCGCCGTCCGCGCCCGGGATGGCGCCGATCGCCATGGCGTCCGGCAGCGCCACCGGGCCCGACGGAACCCGCATCGCGAGGCCGCGCTCGACGTCGGCGGCTACCCAGAGCGGCACGCGGGCGAGCGCCTGCAGCTCGTCGAGGAAACCGGGAATCGTGTCGAGCTCGGAACGCGAGAGCGCGACTCCGCCGACGCCCAGGTCGCGGATCTGCGCCGCGAGCTCGACCTGTTCCTCGTCCTGCGGGTGGCGCGGCACGGCGTAGGCGCGCACCATGATCATCTGCGCCACCTTCGCCTCGAGATCGAGACCGGCGAGCGTCGCCGCGGTCCAGCCCGACTCCGGCGCCGGTGGCACCTCCGGGTTCGCCGGCAGCGCGAAGAGCAGCGCCGGGAGGAGGAGGGCGAGCGACAGCCGGCGCCGGGCGCTCGGCCTCATCGCGATCCCTCCCGCAGATCGACGCCGTCGAGGAAGACCGACGAGACGGCCGACGCAGAGAGATCCGGCGGCTCGTCCGACGTCGCACCACGCACGACCAGGAACGAGGCGGGGCCTTCGAAGCGGAGCGGCGTGCGCGACAGTCGGGCGAGGCGCTGCGGGAACGGCCCGGGTGCGCCCGCTCGCGACGCCGCTTCGAGCGTCGCGACCGCGGCCGCGAGGGTTCCGTCCGCGGGCGCGGCCGCCGCGCGCCGCAGCACCACCGGCGGCAGCTCCTCCGCCGTGGTCACCGGTTCGATCCGCGGGCGACCGGGACCGTCGAGCTGCCGCGCGAGCGCCAGGGCGACGCCGAAGTCGCGGGCTCCCACCCTCCAGACGACGCGGGCCACACCGGACTCCGCCAGGCGACCGAGCGCCGCGCCGTCGAGCCAGCGGCGCGCGCGCCAGCCGTCGACTCCGACCTCGAACGACGGCACGAGCAGCACCCCGTCGGCGTCGATCTCGCGACCGGCGGCGAAGACGCGCGCGTCGCCCAGCTCGCTGATCTCCGAGCGCGGGCGCGCCGGCGGTGCGCACCCGGCGCGCTCGCGGTCGCGCTGCGGGCGATCGAAGGCGAGATCGACGCGGTACGGCTCGGCGACCCCCGGCTGGACGATCCGTCCGCCGCGCAGGACGACGTCCGACCAGAGGTCGGAGTTGTTCTCGGGGATCGCCTGGTAGAGCGCCTCTTCACGCCCCGTGAGCGAGCCGATGGCGACGGCGTGGAGGACTTCGAGGAGCGCCACGACGTTGAGCCGGGTGAGCTTCTCGAGCGACTCGCCCGGGAGCACGCCGCCACTCTCGATCAGTACCACCGGAGTGCCCCAGGCGGTGAGGTTGTCGCCGAACGAGCGCTCGCTCCAGGTGTCGTCGAA
>JBFWYP010000015.1:0-86758 GCA_050186295.1 Thermoanaerobaculia bacterium
AACGCGCGAATCGTCTTCGGCTCGGGCCTGGTCGCCAACATCACCGCATCGCGGGTCTCGAGCGAACGCGCCCGGAAGCTGCGCGCGTTCTGTGCCGACCGCTACTTCTCGGTCGATTACCAGGAGCAGGAGATCAAGAGCTACCAGCTGGTCCGCGGCGAGCGGGGACCCTCGATCCAACCCGCCGATCCGCCGGTCGAGAAGGCGGAGCCCCTGGTGCGGGAGCTCGCGGCCTTCGTCGCCAGCTGTCGCGGGGAGATCGTCCTCCAGGTCGACGGCGAAGGCGGGCGCAGGGCGCTGGCGACGGCCCTGCGGATCCTCGAAGCGGCGCGCGGCGGCATCGCCTGAGCGGGCGGCTGTGCTAATCTGACTCCAGTACGCCGGCCGTCCGGCCGGCCACGGGCGCTCCGCGACCGCACTCGCAAACGAGACTCAGGAGGAAGGGATGAACGACGTTCGGATCGGTGTGGTCGGTGGAAGCGGCCTGTACGAAATGGCGGGACTCAAGGTCGCCGAAGAGCGGCGAATCGAGACGCCCTGGGGGGAGCCTTCCGACGCCTTCGTGATCGGCGAGCTCGACGGTCGCAAGGTCGTCTTCCTCGCCCGCCACGGCCGCGGACACCGGTTGCTTCCGACGGAGCTCAACTTCCGCGCCAACATCTACGGTTTCAAGACGCTGGGAGTCGAGTTCCTGATCTCCGTTTCGGCCGTGGGATCGCTCAAGCTGGAGTACGTTCCCGGCCACATCGTCATCCCGGACCAGTTCTTCGACCGCACGCGCCACCGGCCGGACACGTTCTTCGGCAATGGCATCGTCGCCCACGTTTCGGTCGCCCATCCGGTTTCCGGCGTCCTCGCCGGAGTCCTCGGAGAGGCGGCAGACGCCGAGGGGGCCACGGTCCACCGCGGCGGCTGCTACGTCAACATGGAGGGGCCGCAGTTCTCGACCCGGGCCGAGTCGCTGGTCTACCGGCAGCTGGGAATGGACATCATCGGCATGACCAATCTCCAGGAGGCGAAGCTGGCGCGCGAAGCGGAGATCGCCTACGCCTCGCTCTCGATGGTCACCGACTACGACTGCTGGCACGAGGAGGAGGAGAACGTCACCGGGGAAGGGGTGATGGAGGTCCTGCGCAAGAACGTCGCGCTCGCTCAGCGCGTGGTTCGACGGGCCATCGGCGCACTCGGGCCCGAAGTCGCCAACGACTGTGCCGACGCGCTCGCCATGTCGCTCATCACCGATCCGAACCTCGTGCCGGCGGATACGCTGGCGGCCCTCGAACCGATCCTCGGGAAGTACCTCGACCGCTCCGGCGCGACGCTCGCCTGGCGGCGGTGACCGGGGGAGGGGAGAGCCGGCCGGGGTGAGCGACAGATGACCAGGATCCTCGTCACCAACGACGACGGCATCTATTCCGAGGGCATCAAGCTCCTGGCGCAGGCACTGGCCTCCGTCGACGGTGTGACGGAAGTGGTGGTCGTCGCGCCCGATCGCGAACAGAGCGCCACGGGCCACAGTCTGACCCTGACGCGTCCGCTGCGGATGCAGAAGCTGCGAGAGAACTGGTACGCGGTCGACGGCACGCCGACCGACTGCGTCAACCTCGCCGTGCTCTCGCTGCTCAAGGATTCGCGGCCGGACCTGGTCGTCTCGGGCATCAACTTCGGGCTCAATCTCGGCGACGACGTGACCTACTCGGGAACGGTCAGCGCCACCTTCGAAGGGACCCTGTTGGGCATCCCCTCGATCGCCTTCAGCCAGGAGATCGAAGAGGGCTACTCGTTCGCGCGCTCGGCCGAGCTCGCCGCGGGCTTCGTCGCGCGCGTGCTGGCCGCGCCGCGTCCGGACGACATGCTGCTCAACGTCAACTTCCCGGCCGCCCCTCCGAACGGGATCTCCTTCACCCGTCTCGGTCGCCGTGTCTACCAGCAATCGGTCATCGAGAAGGTCGATCCGCGCGGCAAGACGTACTACTGGATCGCCGGGACTCCCGAGTGGCAGAAGGAGCGCGGGACCGACCATGAAGCGGTGTTCGAGGGTCGCATCTCGGTGACGCCGCTGCATCTCGACCTCACCGACTACCGCGGGCTCGACGGCTACGTCGACCTCAGGCAGCGACTCGAATCGTTGTCCGCGGGCTCTCCCGTCCCCGATGCTCGCTGACACCTTCCTCCGCGAGCAGATGGTGCGCGAGCTCATCGAGGCGCGGGGCGTACGCGATGCGCGGGTCCTGGGCGCCATGCGCGAGGTGCCGCGGCACCTCTTCGTGCGCGACCATCTGAAGACGCAGGCCTACGGCAACCACGCCCTGCCGATCGGCGAAGCGCAGACCATCTCGCAGCCCTATGTCGTCGCGCGCATGACCGAGCTCCTCGATCTCGAGCCGACCCACAAGGTGCTCGAGATCGGAACCGGGTCCGGCTACCAGACGGCGATCCTGGCCCGCCTCGTGCGCTGGGTCTACAGCCTGGAGCGGCTGCCGGATCTCGCCCATCAGGCGATCCACCGCATCCGCCAGCTGGAGATCATCAACGTCAAGATCCAGGTCTTCGACGGCACGGTCGGCTGGAGCGACGTGGCGCCGTTCGACCGCATCATGGTTACGGCGGGGGCTCCGTCCGCGCCCAAGCCGCTGCTCGACCAGCTGGCCCCGAAGGGCAAGCTCCTGATCCCGGAAGGGGAGAAGAGCGGGCAGCAGCTGGTGCTGTACGAACGGTTGAGCCGCGGCATCCGCCGGCGCGAGGTGGAACCGGTGGCGTTCGTGCCGCTGGTGGGACGCTTCGGCTGGAACGAGAACGAATGAATCGGCGCCCGGCCCGGACCCGGGCCGCGGACACGAGGAGAGACGATGGAAGACCTGAAGCAGTACATCCGCGAGGTGCCGGACTTCCCCAAGCCGGGGATCAACTTCTTCGACATCACGACCCTGCTGAAGGATCCGCTCGCGCTGCGCATGACCGTCGATCGCTTCGCCTGGCTCTTCTCGCACGGTGAGCGGGTCGACAAGGTGATCGGAATCGAGTCGCGCGGCTTCATGTTCGCGCCGACGCTGGCCTACACCCTGAACGCCGGGTTCGTTCCCGTGCGCAAGCCGGGCAAGCTCCCGGCGAAGACAGTCAGCGAGAGCTACGAGCTCGAGTACGGCACCGACCGCCTCGAGATGCACGCCGACGCGATCTCGCCGGGAGATCGGGTGCTGATCGTCGACGATGTCATCGCCACCGGCGGTACCGCGGCGGCGACCGGCCGGATGGTCGAGGCGTGCGGCGGCAAGATCGTCGGGTTCGGCTTCATCATCGAGCTCACCTTCCTGCCCGGACGGGAGAAGCTCGCCGGCTACGACGTCGAGGCGCTGCTCAGCTACTGACGTATAATTTCGCCGCCTGGCGGCTGTAGCTCAGCTGGATAGAGCAGGAGCATCCTAAGCTCAAGGTCGGGGGTTCGACTCCTCCCAGCCGCACCAGAACGCAACGGACGGGCAGGACCTGCCGCCTACCGCAACCCTTCGCGAGAGGAAGGACTGAAGCCATGGATTCTGCGACACGGGAAGATCTGAAGCGCAACGAGCTCGGGGAGGCGGTCGAAGGGGCGATCCACTACGCCGAGGACCACCTCAAGACGATTCTCCGGATCGCGGCCGGGATCGTGGGAGCCGGGATCCTCGCCGCCGGGATCTTCTTCTGGAGCGCGAGCCGCAGCCGCGCCGCCAACGAGCTGCTCGTCCGCGGCCTCAAGACCTACGACGCCCCGATCGTGGCCAGTGGAGCCCTTCCGGACGACCCGTCGAATCCGACCTTCGCCGACGAGGCCGCCCGCCGGACCCGCGCCAAGGCGATCTTTTCCGAGCTCGACGACCGCTTCGGCGGACGGGCCACCGGCCGGATCGCCAAGCTCTACCTGGCGCAGATCGCCATGGCCGAGAACCAGACCGACCAGGCGCGCTCCCTCTGGCAGAAGTTTCTCGAGGCCGAGCCGACCGGCTCGCTCGCCGCGACCGCGCGGGTCAATCTGTGGAAGATCGATCGTGCCGCCGGCCGTTCCGAAGAGGTGGCCAAGGAGATCTCGGCCCTGCTCGACGCCGCGGACAAGCCGCTGCCGGGAGACGTGCTCCTCTACCAGCTGGCGGTCACGTACCAGGCGCTCGGCCGGAACGGCGACGCCGCCGCGGCCTTTCGCCGGCTCGTCGACGAGCATCCGCAGTCGCCCTACTTCGCGGAGGCGCAGCGCTCCGCCGGTCCGGCTCCGAAGGAGAGCTGAACCTGAGCTCGCCGTACGCGGTCCTGTCCCGGCTGCGCGCCGGCGAGCGGCTCGCGGACGGGGATCTGAGAGACGTCGCCCGCGGCGCGACGACGGGCAGCTGGTCCGACGGCCAGCTCGCGGCCTTCCTCATGGGGGTCGCCATCCGCGGACTGAACCACGACGAGACGCGCGAGCTCACGGCGGCGATGCTCGAGTCCGGGGAGCGCTGGAATCTCTCCGCCGAGTTCCCGGTCCTCGCCGACAAGCACTCGACCGGAGGGGTCGGTGACAAGAGCTCGCTGATCCTGGCGCCGCTGCTCGCGGCGGCGGGGGTCCCGGTCGTCATGCTCACCGGCCGCGGCCTCGGACATACCGCCGGCACCGCCGACAAGCTCGAGTCGATTCCCGGCATCCAGCAGAGTCTCGATCGCGAACGGGCACGCGTGCTGCTCGCAAAGTGCGGCATGGCGCTGGGAATCGCCACGGCCGGCATCGCGCCGGCCGATTCGACGCTCTATGCGCTGCGCGACCGCACGGCGACGGTCGACTCGCTGCCCCTCATCGTCGCCTCGATTCTCTCCAAGAAGCTGGCGACCGGCGCCGCGGCGATCGTCTTCGACGTCAAGGTCGGCGAAGCCGCCTTCCTTCCGGCGCTGGAACAGGCCCGCGAGCTGGCGGGGCTGCTGACCGCGATCAGCTCCGAACTGGGAATCGGAGCGGCCGCCCTGCTCACCGACATGAACCAGCCGCTCGGCGACTGGGCCGGGCACGCGGCGGAGATCGGCGAGACCCTGGAGATCCTCGAAGGCGGCGGTCCGCCGGAGACGGTCGAGCTCACCCTGGCCCTGGCCGGCGAGCTGGGATCGCTCCTCGGAGTGGACCTCTCGGCGTCCCGCCTGCGGCCCGTTCTCGCGTCCGGCGCTGCGCGCGAGCAGTTCGCGCGCTGGGCGGTCGAACAGGGGGCACGTGCCGACTGGTTCGAGAATCCGGATCTTCCGCTCGCTCCGGTGGAAAAGGTCGTCCTCGCCGCACGCGACGGCGTCGTCCGGCGGGTGCGGAACCGCGACCTCGGACTCCTCCTCGCCGAAGCGGGCGCCGCCCGGCAGGTGGTCGGCTCCGAGCTCGACGAGGGGATCGCACTGCACTACCGGACCCGGCTCGGCCGCCGGGTGGAGAAAGGGGAGGAGCTGGCGCGCATCTACCTGCGCCGCGAAGACCCCGGACTCACCGCCCGTTTCGCCGACTGCTTCGAGATCGGCGACGACGGCAGCGCCCCGCCGCTGGTGCACGAAGCGGTGCGGGCGACGACCGCCGGCACCTGAACCTCGCGATTCGCGGACGGACGGGCTCGGTCGCCCCCGGTGGGAGGGGGGTGTCGCTCGACCGGAACCTGTGACAACCTGTGGAGAAGGGGGCGCCCGGGACCGGCATTCGCGTCCGATCCGGTGTTCCCCGACAACGACAACGGCAGATCCGGCCCGTTCCGGGCACATCCCGTGGAAGTGAGAGACAGCACATGAAGGGCACCGTGAAGTGGTTCAACGCAGAGAAGGGCTTCGGCTTCATCACGCGGGAGGATGGAGAGAAGGACTGTTTCGTCCATCACACCGGAATCGCCGGTGACGGCTACAAGAGCCTCAACGACGGCGAGGCCGTCGAGTTCGACGTCGTGCAGGGCCCGAAGGGTCCGGCCGCCGCGAACGTCCGCCGCGTCTGACCCGATTCGATTCCCGATCGACCCGCCTGCGGACGCCCCCCGGCGCCGCAGGCGGTCTTCGGTCGCTCGCGAGCGGCCGCCCTCGCCGAGTCAGCGGCCGGCGTAGAAGTCGATCACCCGCTCGATCGCCTGCCGGCAGACGGCACAGAACGGAACCCGGTCGCGGGTGAACATGATGCAGTCGGTCTGGGGGCGGAAGAAACCGGTCGCCTCGTAGTTGGCCCCTTCGAACGCTCCGACCTCCTTCGCGTACTTCTCGCCTCCGAGGCGTTTCTCCTCCTCGTCGCGCTGACGGACGAACAGACGGTCCATCTCCGCTTCCGGACGTTTCTCGGCACGGATGCGCCGGCGCTCGGCCTGGATCTCGCGCGAGCGCTCCTCGAAACCGGCCTTGTCCCAGGGCGTGGGCAGCGGCGTCGAGCCGGCCACCAGGTCGCCCCACTTGAGATGGTCCGGATCGTGGAGCGCCGTCACGTTCGGTTCCCACGGCTCCTGGCGGTCCGCCGCCGGTGCGTACGAGACGTCCGAGGTGTAGTACTCGTCGGCGAGGGCGGCGAAGTGGTGTCCGAGCTCGTGGACGAAGACGTACGGCGACCAGAGCGAATCGGCGGCGACCGTCGAGTAGAGGCCGAAGATGCCGCCGCCGCCGTACGTCCCGGAGTTGGTGAGGATCTCGACGAACTCGTACGGCGCCTGGGAGGCGAGGTCGCGGAAGGCGCGGTTGTCGAACGAGAGCACATAGCGCTCGGAGCGGAACGCGTCGTAGGTGGTGCCCGCGGGCGGGCGCCGGTGGATCCCGAGCGAGGGCCGTGAGATCCCCGACTCCGCCGCCTCGGGGCAGAGCCCCCAGACGTTGAAATCGGTCCGGCGACTGCGGAACGGCTCGGTCTCGAACAGGATCGCCATCAGGCGCCGGGCGTCGGCTTCGCATTTCCCGCGCTCGGCCCGCGTGTAGCCGTCGCCGAGGATGAGGAAGTCGACCTTCTCGTCGGGCGGCCCCGACGACTGCAGCGCCAGCAGTGCCCCGGCCGACGGCGGCGCCGAACGATCGACGAGGATGTCAGCGGGATCGATCACGGTCGACCAGACCTGGACGAAGTCGTTCCGGGCGTCGCGCTTCTCGACGACGACCTGGACGGCCCGCTCGGGCAGCGGGAAGCGCAGCGACTCCTCGAAGGAACCCTTGCGCTCGGTGGCTTCGCCGGTCGTCTCCCACTCGCCGTAGATCGACGAGAAGCCGCGCGAGAAGAGGGTCCGTCGCGTCTCCCGGTCGATCACTTCGAAGCGGTACTTGCCGAGGCCCAGGTCGTCCAGGGCGGCCGCCGGCGAACCCGGCCAGGGCAGCGGCTCGACGACCACCCGGGCGAGCGCGAAGCTCTCCGAGGAGGCGTCGCCGAAGTGCGTGTAGTCGACCCGCATCGTCGCGCGAGAGTCCGCCGAGGCGGCGACAGCGGAGAAGAAGAGGAGGGCGAGGATCGCCCGGGCGGAGGATCGTGCGCTCGTCGGTCTCATGCGCCGAGGCTAGCGCAAACGGTGCGGGATCTGCTGTCCGGAGTGCGGATTCAGCGCACGGCGGAGCGCCAGCGAAGCGGCAGCTCGCGGTCGGCCCAGAGGGCGATATCGCCCACCAGGACCGGACGCTGCGGTGAGGCGGTCGAGAGATCGGCGCGCCGCTGCGTGCGTCCCTGTCGATCCAGCTCGACGACCGCCCAGCCGTGCGGAGCGGCGCGCTCGTAGACGAGGCGGACGCCCTCCGACGCGCGCTCGAAGCTCGGGAAGACCGATCCGGGCTCGCCGATCGATTCGGGCTCGCTCCACCGCCCGACGGCGAAGCGCGAGACGACCAGGCGATAGTCGTGACCGTCGTAACGGCTCCAGGCGGCGAGGGCGCCGTTGCCGGTCGCGACGACGGCCGGGACGATGTCCGGCACCTCGTTGTCGGCGCCGAGCCGCGACGGCGCCGACCACACTCCGGCCGCGCGACGGGCGAAGTAGATCTCGTCGTCCCGGCCGTCGAACCGGCTCCAGAGGAGGAGATCGCTGCCGTCGGCGAGGGCCGTCGCCGCGAGGGCGAGCTGGCTGCCCGGTCCCGCCTCGGCGACCGTGACGACCTCCGACCAGCCGGTGGCGGTGCGCGCGGCCGCTCGCACGGCGGCGTGCTGCCGGTCCGGCCCTTCGATCCAGACCAGCGCCGTCATCTCGTCGGCGGTGCTCACGAGCGGTACCGCGTTCTCGCGCGAGACTCCGCGCGGACGTCCCGGCGGCGGTGCCACGAGCTGCGTGGTGTCGCCGGAGACCAGCGCCAGGACCAGCTCGGTGCCACCGTCGTCGTCGGCGGCGGGGGCATACGCCGTGATCAGGGTCGCGGCACGGAGGGGGAAGATCTCGTCCACCGCCGCGCCTTGCGGGAGCTCCACCGGGGTCTCGCGGGCGCCCGTCGCGGACGCCGCGGGCCGCACCAGGGTGAGGCCGGTCGCGCGCTGCACCAGGTAGCCTCTGCCGCTGCCGCGCAGCCCGTCCGCCGCCGCCGGTGCGGTCAGCAGGGCCAGGGCGAGGAGCGAACCGAAGGGGAGCAGGCGGAACGGAGCGGGGCGGCGCATCGTCCGGCGGATCGTAGCAGGGAGGAATCGCCGGAAAGAAATATCATGCGGCGGTGCGAGCCACCATTCTGGCGGTCGGGTCGGAGCTGCTCTCGACCGACCGCCTCGACACGAACTCCCTCCGTCTCACCGGGATGCTCGAGGAGTACGGCGTCGAGCTCGTGCGCAAGGTCGTGGTGGGCGATCTCGAGGACGAGATCGCGACCGAGATCGCCGCTCTCTGGGACGCGGGGGAGCTGCTGCTCGTCAGCGGCGGGCTCGGTCCGACGGCCGACGATGTCACCCGCGAAGGGGCGGCCCGGGCTCTCGGCGTCCAGCTGACGGAGGATCCGGCGGTGATCGAGGCGATCGCCGCGCGCTTCGCCTCGTTCGGCCGCCCGGTCTCGGAGAACAACCGCAAGCAGGCGCAGGTCCTCGCCGGCGGGCGGGCGCTGGCGAATCCGCACGGCACGGCCCCGGGGCAGATCTTCGAGCGGGGCGGCCGGGCGCTCTTCCTCTTCCCGGGAGTCCCGCACGAGCTCGACTACCTGGCGGCGGAGCATCTGCGGCCGTGGCTCGCGGCCCGGAGCGGCGGCGTCGCCGTCGAGGCCGTGACGATGAAGGTGGCGATGCGCCCCGAGTCGGAGATCGACCAGAAGCTGGTGCCGGTCTACGAGCGGTTCGGCCGCGAGGCGATCGGCGTCCTGGCCTCGCCGGGCGAGATCCGGATCGTCCTCAAGGCGAGCGGTCCGGAGTCCGGCCGGAAGACGCAGCTCGCGGCGATGCGCGAGGCGGTCCGGGAGGCGATCGGCGATTCCCTCTTCGGCGAGGGGGCCGCCACCCTTCTCGAACAGGTCGTCGGCGAGCTGCTGCGCCGCGCCGGTCTCGCCGTCGCGGTCGCCGAGTCGTGCACCGGCGGGCTTCTCGCGGCGCGGCTGACCAGCGTTCCGGGCGCGAGCGCCTGGTTCCCCGGCGGCGTCGTCTCCTACGCCAACGAGCGCAAGGTGGAATGGCTCGGCGTCCCGGAGCGGCTCCTGGCGGAGCATGGCGCGGTCTCGGAACCGGTGGCCCGCGCCATGGCGGAAGGGATCCGCGACGCGACCGGAGCCGATTTCGGTGTCGGCATCACCGGCGTGGCCGGACCGGACGGCGGCAGCGAGGCCAAGCCGGTCGGGACCGTGCACGTCGCACTCGCACGGCCGGACGGCGACACGGTGCATCGCATGGCGCGTTTCCTCGGCGACCGCGAGCGGACCCGGCTCTTCGCGACCCAGATGGCGCTCGAGACGTTGCGGCGCGAGCTCGTACGGCGGGAGCGCGAGGAGTGACCGCGCGCTGGGTCGCCCTCCTGGTCGGCTCCTACTTCCTGGGGTCGATCTCGTTCGGACTCGCCGTCTACTGGCTCCTCGAGCGTGGCGACATCCGCCGCGTCGGCAGCGGCAACCCCGGAGCGACGAACGTGATGCGCACCGCCGGCCGCTGGCCGGCGCTCGTGGTGTTGTTGCTGGACGTCGCCAAGGGAGTCGTGCCGGTGCGGGTCGCGCGTTCGCTGGGAGCACCGTCCGAAGTCGTGGCGGCGGCAGCGCTGGCGGTGGTCGTCGGGCACGTCTTTCCGGTCTACTTCGGGTTCCGGGGCGGGAAGGGGGTGGCGACCGGCTTCGGCGCTCTGCTCTCCCTGTTTCCGTTGGCAGGAGGTGCGTCGCTCGTGATCTTCTTGCTGCTCGTGCGCCTGACCCGCTTCGTCTCCGTCGGCTCCGTCGCTGCGGCGATGCTGCTGCCGCTCTTCGCCTGGCTCGCCGGGCGGGCCGGCTGGACGGTGCCGCCCGGCCGCGGCGCTCTCTGGCTCGCGACCGCTGTGGTCGCCGTCGTCGTGCTGCGCCACACCGGAAACCTCCGGCGCCTCGCAGCGGGATCGGAACGCCGTCTGGGAGAGGCGCGGACGTGAGCAGGCCCCTCGGCATTCTCGG
The DNA here is from genome assembly GCA_050186295.1 of Thermoanaerobaculia bacterium. GTDB lineage: Bacteria > Acidobacteriota > Thermoanaerobaculia > Multivoradales > JAGPDF01 > JAGPDF01. The sequence continues at coordinate 10,504 of JBFWYP010000015.1, forward strand.
CGCGGGGTCGTTCGGGACCGCGATTGCGGTTCACGCGGCGCGAGCCGGGCACGAGGTCGCCCTCTGGGTGCGCCGCGAAGAGGCCGCGGCGGCGATGGCGGTCGATCGCGAGAATCGCGCCTACCTTCCCGGAGTCCGTTTTCCCGCCGGCCTGACCGCGACCCACGACCTGGAAGCGCTCACCGGCTGCGAGACCGTCGTGGTCGCTGCTCCCTCGCACGGCTATCGCGCGGTTCTGCGCGACTTCCTTGTGCGTCGACCGGCGGGGAAGCCGCTCACGGTCGTGTCGGCCACCAAGGGGATCGAGGCCGAGACTCTCGCGCGCATGAGCCAGGTGTCGCTGGCTGAATGCGAGACGGCCGGTGTCACGGGGCGGTTCGCCGCCTTCTCGGGACCGACGTTCGCAGCCGAGCTGGCGCGAGCCGTCCCCTCCGCTGCCGTCGTCGCCTGCGAAGACGAGGAGGTCGCGGCGGCGATGCGCGAGACGCTCGCCAGTCCGACCCTGCGGCTCTACTCGTCGACCGACGTCGTCGGGGTCGAGCTCGCCGGCACCGCCAAGAACGTGATCGCGATCGGCGCCGGGATCGTGGCCGGCCTCGGTCTCGGGCACAACACCCTCGCAGCGCTGATCACCCGCGGGCTGCACGAGATCACCCGCCTGGGTCTGGCGTTCGGCGGCGACCCCAAGACCTTCTCGGGCCTCGCCGGCCTCGGCGACCTCGTGCTGACCTGCACGGGCGGCCTGTCGCGGAACCGCCGCACCGGGGTGGAGCTCGCCCAGGGAAAGACGCTCAGCGAGATCCTCGCCGAAACGACCGAAGTCGCCGAGGGGGTGCGGAATTCGCGCGTCGTCCTGACCCTGGCGCGGGAGGCGGGCATCGAGATGCCGATCACGGAGCAGATGGTCGCCGTCCTGTACGAGGAGAAGCCGGCGAAGCTTGCGGTGCGCGAGCTCATGACGCGCGATCTCAAACACGAGTCGAACCTGTGACGAGGGGCGCCGTCCGCACCGGTTCCGCTCCCGCACCCCTGCGATAGAGTTCCGCATGGCAACCCACCAGACCGTCCTCATCCTCGATTTCGGCAGCCAGTTCACGCAGCTGATCGCCCGCCGCGTGCGCGAGAACCGCGTCTACTGCGAGGTGCACCCGTTCGACCTCGCGGTCGAGGAGATCCGCCGCCGTCAGCCGATCGGAGTCATCCTCTCGGGCGGACCGCAGAGCGTCTACGACGACGACGCGCCGCGCGCCGAGCGCGCTCTCCTCGAGCTCGGAATCCCCGTGCTCGGGATCTGCTACGGCATGCAGCTCGTCGCGCACCTCCTGGGCGGCTCCGTCCGGGGTGCCGCGCGCCGCGAGTACGGCCGGGCGGAGATCGACGTCACCGAGCCCGGCGTTCTGTTCTCTGGCCTCGCCCCGCGCCAGGCGGTCTGGATGAGTCACGGCGACCACGTCGCCGGGCTGCCCGCCGGCTTCCGGCAGACCGCCGCCAGCGCCAACGCCGGGATCGTCGGCATGGAGGATCGCGAGCGCGGCATCCACTGCATCCAGTTCCATCCCGAGGTCTCGCACACGGTGCACGGCGCCGCGCTGCTGCACAACTTCCTCTACAACGCCTGCGGGGCGATCGGCGACTGGACGATGGCGTCGTACCTCGACGAGGCGGCGCAGTCGATCCGCGAACGCACCGGCGACGCGCTGGTGCTCTGCGGCATCTCCGGCGGAGTCGATTCCGCGGTGACGGCCGCGCTCCTCAAGCGCGCGATCGGGGAGCGCCTGGTCTCGGTCTTCGTCGACACCGGCCTCCTCCGCCAGGGCGAGCGCCAGCAGGTCGAATCGAGCCTCACCGAAGGGCTGGGAATTCCGGTCATCACCGCCGATGCGGGTGCCGACTTCCTCGGAGCGCTCGCCGGCGTGACCGATCCCGAAGCCAAGCGCAAGGTGATCGGGCGGGTCTTCATCGAGGTCTTCGAGCGCGAGGCGGGGAAGCTCTCCGGGGTGAAGTTCCTGGCGCAGGGGACGCTCTATCCGGACGTCATCGAGTCGACTTCGGTGCGCGGGCCGTCGGCGGTGATCAAGTCGCACCACAACGTCGGCGGACTGCCGGAACGGCTCGGCTTCGAGCTCGTCGAGCCGCTGCGCTGGCTGTTCAAGGACGAGGTGCGGCAGCTCGGCCGCGAGCTCGGTCTGCCCGAGGAGTTCATCGGCCGTCACCCGTTCCCCGGCCCCGGGCTCGCGGTGCGGATCCCGGGCGAGGTGACCGCCGAGCGGGTCGCGCTCCTGCAGGCCGCCGATTCGATCTTCCTCGACGAGCTGCGCGAGAGCGGCTGGTACGGCAAGGTGTCGCAGGCGTTCGCCGTCCTGCTGCCGGTCCGATCGGTGGGGGTCATGGGAGACTTCCGGACCTACGAGAACGTCCTCGCCCTGCGCTCCGTCGAGACCCACGACTTCATGACTGCCGACTGGTCGCAGCTGCCGTACGATCTGCTCGGACGCGTGGCGAACCGGATCGTCAACGAGGTGCGGGGGATCAATCGCGTGGTCTACGACGTGACGTCGAAGCCGCCGGGAACGATCGAATGGGAGTGAGTCGGATGCCGTCGCCGGAGGCGCCGGCCGGAGGAGCCGGTTCGTGCGCGAGCTGAGCCTCGACGGCGCGTCGCTGACCCTCGCCGGCTTCGCCGCGGTGACGCTCGACCGCGCCCCCGTGCGGCTCGCGGCCGCGGCCCGCGAACGGGTGGCCGCGGCGCGCGGCGTGATCGAACGCGCCATCGCCAGCGGCGCCCCGATCTACGGCGTCAACACCGGTTTCGGCAACCTCGCCAGCGTCCGGATCCCGGCCGACGATCTCGAAACCCTGCAGGAACGTCTCGTGCTCTCGCATGCCGCGGGACTGGGCGAGCCGCTTCCCGAGGCGACGGTGCGCGGCATGCTGCTCCTGCGCGCCAACACGCTGGCCAAGGGGCACTCCGGGGTCCGTCCGGAGCTCGTCGAATTCCTGATCGAGCTGCTCAACCGGAATCTGCTGCCGGTCGTACCCAGCCGCGGCTCGGTCGGCGCGAGCGGCGACCTGGCGCCCCTGGCGCACCTCGCGCTGCCGGTGATCGGCCACGGCGAGTTGATGGTCGAAGGTCGCGCCCTGCCGGCACGCGAGGCCCTCGCCGCAGCCGGGATCGCGTCGCTGCGCCTCGCGCCGCGCGAAGGGCTGGCGCTGGTCAACGGCACGCAGGCGATGACGGCGCATCTGGCGGGGGTGGCGCTCGCCGCCCGGCGCCTGGTGCGGCTCGCCGACCTGGCGGGAGCGTTCTCGACCGACGCCATGCGCGGCGCCGATACCGCGTTCGATGCGCGCATCCACCTGGCGCGACCGCATCCCGGCCAGATCGCCTCGGCGGCGAATCTCTGGCGCCTGCTGCAGGGGTCGGCGATCCGCGCCTCGCACCGCGAAGAGGACGAGCGGATCCAGGACCCGTATTCGTTCCGCTGCATGCCGCAGGTCCACGGCGCGGTGCGCGACCTGCTGGCCGACGTGGAGCGCCGTCTCGAGATCGAGATGAACTCGGCGACCGACAATCCGCTGGTGTTCGCGTCCGTCCCCGGGGAAGGAGCGGAGGAGGAGGCGGCGGCGCTCTCGGGGGGAAACTTCCACGGCGAGCCGATGGCGTTCGCGGCGGATTTCCTCGCCATCGCGCTGGCCGAGCTGGGATCGATCTCGGAGCGCCGGACCGAGAAGCTCACGAACGACGTCTTCTCCGGCCTGCCGCCGTTCCTGGTGCGCAACGCCGGCCTCAACTCGGGCTTCATGATCGCGCAGGTCACTGCCGCGGCGCTGGTGTCCGAGAACAAGACGCTCGCCCATCCGGCGAGCGTCGACTCGATCCCCACCTCGGCCGACAAGGAGGACCACGTCTCGATGGGGATGTGGGCGGCGCTCAAGCTCGGCCAGGTGAGCGACAACGTCCGGCGCATCCTCGCCATCGAGATCCTCTCGGCGGCCCAGGGGATCGATCTGCTGCGTCCGCTCACCAGCAGTCCGGCGCTCGAGGAGCTGCACGCGCTGGTGCGCTCCGTCGTGCCGTTCTGGGACCACGATCGGGAGATGGGGCCGGATCTCCGCGCCGCCGAAGCGCTCCTCGGTCCGCCTGTCGATCCGCTGCTCCGACGCCACCTGGAGTACGACTGATGCTGCGGGCGCCCTGGGACTATCTGCTGTTCGCCTCGGTCGCCTGCCTCGCCACCATCCTCGGACTCCGGCTCCTCGTCCGCTGGCGCCACCGGATCCTCAAGGCGACGATGGTGACGGTGCTCCTCGTCGTCGGCTGGTTCTACGTCGAGGCGGCCGGTCATCGACGGGCCGACGAGATCGAGCGTCTGGTATCGGCGATGGCGCCGACCTACGCGCAGGAGGTCGAGCTCCTCGGACACGCCGATCTGCCGCTCCGCGTCGCTCCGGACGACCCGCGGTATCTCGCGATCATCGAGGCGGAGAAGCGCTGGCTGGCGGTCAATCCGGAGATTGCGGACATCTACACCTTCCGGCGCCTCGCGGACGGAACCGTCGTCCTGTTCGTCGATTCCGAGACCGACTACGATCGCGACGGCAGGATCTCGGGCCACAGGGAGCAGCGCACACCGATCGGCGAGGTCTACTCCAATCCGGTGCCGGCGATCGTCGAGGCGTTCGCCGGCAAGCCGTCGTTCGACGACCGGGAGACCACCGACCGCTGGGGAACCTGGATCTCGAGCTTCGTCCCGATGCGCGACCGGAGCGGAGCGGTCGAGGCGGTGCTGGGCGTCGACTTCGACGCGGCGAGCCGCAACCAAGCCGTCGCGCGCGCCCGGTTCAACGCGCTCGCGGTCCTGGCGGCGGTCCTGGCGGTGATGATGACCGCGTTCGGCACGGTCGCGCGCCTGCGGAGGGAGTCGGAGAACCAGGTGCGCAGGAACGCCGAGCTCGCGGCGGCGCGCGATGCCGCGCTGCTGGCGAGCCAGGCGAAGTCGCGGTTCCTCGCCAACGTCAGCCACGAGCTGCGGACGCCGCTGCACGTCTTCCTCGGGATGAACGAGCTGCTCCTGAGCTCGAATCTGGACGAACGCCAGCGCAAGCACGGAGAGATGGCACGACGTGCCGCCGAGGGGTTGCTCGGAATGGTCGACGACCTGCTCGACTACGCGCAGCTCGAGGGCGGCAAGCTGTCGAGCGACCAGTTCGTCTTCGACCTCGCCGAGCTCGTGCAGGCCGCCGTCGATTCGCAGCGCGCGGTGGCCGAGAGCAAGGGGCTGGAGGTGGTGACCCGGATCGAGGAGAGTGCCCGCATCCGGCTGCTCTCGGATCCTCGCCGCGTGCGGCAGATCCTGCGCCACCTGATCGGCAACGCGATCAAGTTCACGGATCACGGCTCGGTCCGCATCCTGGCCGCCGTCCGTCCGCAGGAATCGGGGCCACGCCTGGCGATCCTGGAGATCTCCGACACCGGCATCGGCATCGCAGCCGAGCGCCGGGGAGAGATCTTCGAGAGCTTCAGTCAGGTGGATCCTTCGAGCACCCGCCGCCACGGCGGAACCGGGATCGGACTGGCGCTCTCGAAGGCACTTGCGGAGCGGCTCGGCGGACGTCTCGAATTCGAGGCCGCCGGTCCGCCCGGTCCGGGGAGCGTCTTCCGTCTGGTCTTCCCGATCCGCGAGCACCAGCCGATTCCGCCCCGCCCTCCCACGGGCTGAGCGGACCGGCCCGGGATTCAGGGCGCCATACCGTCCCAGATCGACAGATCCGAGGTCTCGAAATCGTCCTCGAAGATCCAGTCCGGATCCGGAACGTGCATGACGATGCAGTGGAAGACACCGGCAAGCGTCACGAGCTGGCTGCCGTCGATGGGCACCAGCTGCTTGCCGGGGAATGCCGCGGCGAAGACCGCCAGCGCCTGGGCGTTCGCCGCGGCGTAGCCGTTGTACTGCGGAACCAGGACGAGGTGGTTGAACACCACGGCGTTGGTGTAGGTGTAGTGCGTGGAGCTGGCGCGCCAGCCCGGGGTTCGGAAGACGGTGTAGCCGCGGCCAGTGAGCTCGGTCACGGCGTCTTCGGTGATCTGGTGGGGGGCGGTGTCGGTGGGCGGATACTCGCCGACGATCGCCACGCGGTCGCGCACCGGCAGCAGCCACATGTCGATGTGCCGGGTCGAGTCGTAGCTGGTCGGGAAGCCGGGCCAGATGGTGACGTCGAGGTTCTCGTAGGCGGCGAAGAGGGTCACGACATCCTGTTCGCTGAGACCCGGGTTCTCGGCGAGGACCAGGGTGGTCATGAACGCCTCGCCGTCGGCGAAGAGGTGGAAGTTGCCGCCGCCGTGGACGAGGGAGAGGTCGTAGACCGGCAGCGACCAGGCGGTGCCGACGGCGTCGGGGATCTGGTCGTCGGCCGGGCGGGCGGGGCGGTTGTAGACGTGGTCGACGATCGCCAGGGCCTTGTCCTCGAGGATGAAGCGCGGTCCGTAGTCGCGCATCCAGACCGAGTTCGACGAAGCGACGAGGAAGCCGATCCGGCCGAGATTCGCGCCGCCGTTCGACAGTGCGTTGGTGGCCGCCGTCTGCTGGGAGGCGCCCGAAACCACGATCGTCACGACCGCCGGCGGCTCCGAGTTCGAGATCGCGGCGGCGATCGCGACCAGCTCGCTTTCGAAGCCCGAGGTCCAGCGCAACAGCAGCCCCTTGTTGCGCGAGTACTCGGCCGGAGTGTGGATCGCACCGCCGGGCGGAGCGAAGACGAACGGCGTCCCGCTGAGCGGCAGCGCCGCTTCCGCGGGGGTCGGACCGGCCGGGAGGGGCCGTTCGGAACCGTCGAAGGCGAGTGCGCCGGAGGCCGTCGCGGCGAGTGTCAGGACGAGGGCGAACCGCCGCCGGATCGAGGTCCCGGATTTCCGCACGGCGGGACGGTAGCACGGTCCGTGCGACAATTTCCCGGATGCGCGTGCCCGAGAACGAGCTCACGTTCGAGTACCAGCGGTCCTCCGGTCCGGGCGGGCAGAACGTCAACAAGGTGGCGACGGCGGTCCGGCTGCGCTTCCACGTCGCCTCCTCGACCGCACTCGCGCCGGAGGTCAAGGAGCGCCTGCTCCGTCTGGCCGGCAAGCGGGTCACGACGTCCGGAGAAATTCTCCTCCTCGGGCAGCGCTACCGCACGCAGGAGAAGAACCGCGCCGACGTCGTCGAACGGCTCGACGAGCTCGTCGAGCGCGCCTCGATCGCGCCGAAGCGGCGGCGGCCGACCCGGCCGACGAAGGCCGCCGGCCGCCGGCGGCTCGAGGAGAAGCGGCGTCGCTCGGAGCGCAAGCAGGAGCGCAGCGGCCGAACCGACTAGAATCGCCGCATGAACACGAAGACCACGGCGCCGACGGTGCGGGCCCCGCGCGGACGCGATCTCTCCTGTCGCGGCTGGCAGCAGGAGGCGGCGCTGCGCATGCTGATGAACAACCTGGATCCCGAGGTCGCCGAACGCCCGGAGGAGCTGATCGTCTACGGCGGCTCCGGCAAGGCAGCGCGGAACTGGGAGTGTTACGAAGCGATCGTGGCGACGCTGCGACGGCTGGCCGACGACGAGACGCTCCTCGTCCAGTCCGGCAAGCCGGTCGCGGTCTTCCGCAGCCACGTCGACGCGCCGCGGGTGCTGATCGCGAACTCCCACCTGGTCCCGAAGTGGGCGACGATCGACGAGTTCCGGCGCCTCGAGGGGCTGGGGCTGACGATGTACGGTCAGATGACGGCCGGCTCGTGGATCTACATCGGAACCCAGGGGATCCTGCAGGGGACGTTCGAAACGCTCGCCGAGCTGGCGCGGCAGAAGTTCGGCGGCACCCTGGCGGGGACGCTCACGGTGACGGCCGGCCTGGGAGGCATGGGCGGAGCGCAGCCGCTCGCCGTCACCATGAACGAAGGGGTCTGCCTGGTCGCCGAGGTGGATCCGTCGCGGATCGCCAAACGTCTCGAGACCCGCTACCTGGACGAGGTGGCGCCCGATGTCGACACGGCGATCGCACGGGCGCTCGCGGCGCGGGAGGGGAAGCGGGCGCTGTCGATCGGGGTCGAGACCAACGCGGTCGATCTCCTGCGTGAGCTCAACGCGCGCGGCGTCCTGCCGGAGGTGGTCACCGATCAGACCTCCGCTCACGACAACCTCAACGGCTACGTTCCGCACGGACTCCCGTTCGCCGCGGCCGTCGAGCTGCGACGGACCGCGCCCGCGGAGTACGTGCGGAGGGCGATGGAGTCGATGGCCGACCACGTGCGCGAGATGCTCGAGCTGCAGCGCCGCGGCGCCGTGGTCTTCGACTACGGCAACAATCTCCGCGGGCAGGCGCGCGACGCCGGGGTCGACGACGCCTTCGCGATCGGCGGTTTCGTGCCGCTCTACATCCGGCCGCTGTTCTGCGAGGGGAAGGGGCCGTTCCGCTGGGCAGTGCTTTCGGGCGATCCCGCTGACCTTGCGGCCACCGACGAGGCGATCCTCGAGCTCTTCCCCGAGGATCGTGCGCTGCACCGCTGGATCCGGATGGCGCGCGAGCGCGTCGCCTTCCAGGGCCTGCCGGCGCGGATCTGCTGGCTCGGCTACGGCGAGCGCGCCCGCGCCGGAGCGCGTTTCAACGAGCTCGTCGCGTCGGGCCGGGTCTCGGCGCCGATCGTGATCGGACGGGACCATCTCGACTGCGGATCGGTGGCGTCGCCACATCGCGAGACCGAGGCGATGCGCGACGGCTCCGACGCCATCGCCGACTGGCCGCTGCTGAACGCGATGATCAATGCGGTGAACGGCGCGACCTGGGTCTCGATCCACCATGGCGGCGGCGTCGGGATCGGAGCTTCGATCCACGCCGGGATGGTGATCGTCGCCGACGGCACTGCAGCGGCGGCAGCGCGGCTCGATCGCGTCCTGACCAGCGATCCCGGCATGGGTGTGGCGCGCCACGCCGACGCCGGCTATCCGGAAGCGCTCGCCTGCGCCGCCGAGCGGGGAGTGGACCTGCCGATGCTGCGACCGGAGTCGAGCGACACCTGAGGGCGGTCGGGGCGGGCAGGGGGCTTGCACCCCCTCGAGACCTCGAACGCGAGCCCTTCGCCGATGCGTCGCTCCCATCCCCTCCGCCTCTCCGACTACCTCCTGCTCCTCGTCCCGGCGGCGGCTCTCGCCGTCGTCGAATGGATCCCGGGGAGCTTCGGATCGGAAGCGCTGCGGCTCCTGACGCTGGCGGCAGCCGCGAGCGTCTGGTTCGTCTGGGCGGGGCGGGGGCGGCGGCCGGCACGCGAGCGCTGGATGATCTTTGGCTGTGGGCTCGCCGCGGTGATGGTTCTGCTCGTCGCCGCCGGTCGCGAGTTTCTGGCGTCCCGGGAGTCGCGCGGGGGGGCGGCATCCCTTGCCGCCGCCTACACGGCCTACTGGGGCGAGCTCGAATCCAGGGCGGGGGAGGCGACGAACGGTTTCGAGGCCCATCTCGCGGCGGTCCGCGATCCCGGGATGGCGTTCGATCTGCTGCACCGTGCGCGTTCCGGCTCGCCCCTGCAGGGACTCACCCTGCTGCTCGTCGACGGCGAAGGGGACATCGTCGCCTGGGCTGGTCGCGGTCTCGTGCAGGAGCCGGAGGGACCGCTCGCGGAACGCCCGTTCGCCGGTGTCCTGCAGAGCTACGCGGCGGCGACCGCCTGGGTCTCGTCGCCGGTGCGGGGGGCACGCGGCGTGCTCGCCTGGATCGTCGCCGGGGAGAGCCGATCGACCAACGCCGCGCTGCCGCTGCTTCCGGCGACGGTGAGCCCCGACCCGCTCGTCTGGGGGTTCCTGCGGAGCGAAGGAGCCGACGCCCCCACGGGGCACCGGGTCGAGTCCACCGGGCATCCGGCGCTGGTCTTCAGCGGCCCGCTCGTCGAGCGCGGCGGGCAGCCGTCCGGGCCGGCGCTGCACTGGGTAGCCGGATTTCTGGCGCTGGGTCTGTTCGGCCTCGCTGCGCTGCGCGGGCTCGGCACCGGAGTTCTCGCGGGAACGGTGCTGCGGCGGCCGGGCGGTACTTCCGAAGCGGTGATCTTGCTCGCGGCGGCCGCCGGTCTTCTCGCCCTGGCGTTCCGGATCTCTCGCGACGCGATCGGCTTTCCCGCTCTCGCCGCGCTGCTCTTCCTGGGGCTGGCGGTCGCCGCGCGGCGCCGGAGCGATTCCCGGTCGGGACTGGTCGCGGCCGGCGCCGTGCTCCTCCTCGCCGGAGCCGCCTGGCACGACCACGGGCTGGTGGCTCCGATTCTCGCTGCCGTCGGGTTGGTCGTCTGCGCCTCGTCGGTCCAGCCGGTGACCTGGAAGCGACCGTCGAGCCTCCTGGTCAGCGGACTGATCGCCCTGCTCGCGGCGGCGACTTTCTGGCAGTACGGGCTTCGCGAGCGCCTGGCGGAGTCGCTGCCGGAGCGACTGGCGGCGCTCGCGCCGCCCAGCGAAGAGATCCTGCACTCGACCGATCGCCGCCTCGAGCGCCATTTTCGCGCATTCGATCTCGCCGCGATCGCCGCCGGCGCGCAGCCGGATGTCGACTCACCCGATCTCGCGTACGCCCTCTGGCGCGAGTCGCCCCTGGCGCGGGTCGACGCGGCGTCGGCGCTCGTCGTCGAGCTCGAGGAGAGCGCTCCCTCGAGTTTCGCCTACGGTCTGCCGCTCGCCGACGATCTCGAGCTCGATCGGGCGCCGGCGCGCTGGGAAAGTGTCGCCCCCACGGCCTGGCGCGCACTCGAGCGGCACGGCGAAGGCAGCCTGATCAGTGAGGGGCGCCGGATCGGGTTGATCCGCTGGTCGCTCGTGCCGCGGCCCGGGTTCGGCGTCCGCGATGCGGCGATCCGCGATCTCCCGACGACGCTGCTCGGGGCGGCGCGGAGCTCCGAGCTCGCGGCCGTACGGACCCTCGCCCTGCCGCCCGAGACCGGAGTCGAGGTGGTGATCTACGGCGGCGGCGGCGAGATCGAGCTCTCTCCCTGGCGCGAGGGCACGCCGCAGCTCGCGGCGCTCCGCGACCGCTGGATGCAGGGGCGTCCCGAGATCGAATCGCCGGTCGGTCCGGCGCGGTTCGCCCTGCGGGAGGCGCCCGCCACCTCCCTCGCTCTGGTCGCGCCGCGGCTCGGACCGCTGGCCGGACTGGAGCGCGTCGGAGCCCAGTTCGCACGTGCGCTCGGAGTCGTCGTGGCGATCGCGGCGCTCGCCCTCCTGCTTTCGCTGCCGCGCACCGCGGCGCGCGACCTGTTGTCGCGCCTGGTGCGCTCGTACTCGAAGCGTCTGATCCTCGTCTACTCGCTGCTGCTGCTCCTGCCGCTGCTGCTCCTCTACACCCTGCTCTCCGAGTCGCTCGGGCGCCGCGTGGAGGAGGAGCAGCGGGTGGCGGCGGATGCGGCGCTGACTTCGGCGGAGCGGGTTCTCGGCGAGTACGTGCTCTCGCTCGAGCCGGGATTCGGACTCACCACGGCGCTCGACGACGACCTCCTCGTCTGGCTGTCGCGCGTGGTGCGTCACGAGATCCATCTCTACTGGAACGGCGAGATCTACGCCTCGAGCCAGCGCGAGCTGTTCGCGGCGGGGTTCCTCCCGCGGCGCGTCCCGGGGGAGGTCTGGCGCGCGGTCACCCTCGGCGGCGAGCGCCTCACTTCGCGGACCACCCGTGCCGGCGCCGCGAGCTACGTCGAGCTCTATTCGCCGCTGCGGATCCCCGGGATGGAGGCGCTCGAGTCGGGTCTCCTGCTCTCGATGCCGCTCCTCGCGCAGCAGGAGGAGAGCACGGCCGAAGTCGCCCTGATCCGCCGTCGGACGCTCCTCGCCACCCTCGCCGCCTTCCTCCTCCTCGCGGGACTGGGCACGCGGCTCGCGAGCTCGTTGACCCGGCCGATCACCGATCTCGTCGCCGGAACGAGGCGGATCGCCGCCGGTGCCGAGGCGCTGGGCGTGAAACCGGGCGTCGATGAGCTGTCGGCGCTCGCCGAGGCGATCGACCAGATGGCGCGCCGCATCGCCGAAGGCCGGTCCCAGCTGTTGCGCGAGAAGCGACTGGTCGACGGAATCGTCGAAGGGGTCACCTCCGGCGTGGTCTGCGTCGACCGCTCCGGAGTCGTGCTGCTCGCCAACCGCCAGGCGCGCCGCCTGCTCGACGTCGAGCCGGGCGAATCGCTCGTCGGCCGTCTCGGTCCGCGCCCCGAGCTGCGTGAGGTGGTGAAGCTGCTCGATCCGCCGCGCAAGGGGATCGCGCAGATGGCGCTGCGCGGCGCGCTCGGCGACAGCGTCGAACGCGACTGGTCGCTCGTCTGGGTGCCGATGGTGGAGCCCGACGGCCCGGGCGGCCTGCTGGTCGTCGAGGACGTCTCGGAGGTGATCCGCGCGCAGCGACTCGAAGCCTGGGCGGAGATGGCACGGATCATCGCGCACGAGATCAAGAATCCACTGACGCCGATCCGTCTCTCGACCGAGCATCTCCGCGACGCCTGGCAGCGCGACCGCGAACATTTCGAGAGCGTGTTCGAACGGTGCACGATCAACATCCTGCGTCAGGTGGAGGAGCTGCGCGAGATCGCCTCCGACTTCTCGATCTACAGCCACATTCCGAAGTCGGAGCGCCAGCCCGGCGATCTCGTTGCCAATCTCCGCCCGGTGGTCGAGAGCTACCGCTCCGGCGCTCCGTCCGACGTCGACGTGGTCCTGACCTCGGAGAGTCCCGCGATCGAGGCGCGTTTCGATCCCAAGCTGCTCGGCCGCGCCCTGCGGAACCTGATCGAAAACGCCCTGCGCGTTTCGGCCGCGGGGGGCCGTGTCGAAGTCGGACTGTCGGTCGATCCGGAGAGCCAGAACGCGCTCATCCGGGTTGCCGACGAGGGACCCGGCGTTCCCGAAGCGGTGCTGGCACGGATTTTCGAGCCCTACTTCTCGACCCACGCCGGCGGCACCGGGCTCGGTCTGCCGATCGCGTTGCGGATCGCGCAGGAACACGGAGGATCGATCCGGGCGCGGAACCGTCCTACCGGCGGACTCGAAGTCGTGATTACAATCCCCCTCGGATGAAGCGCCCTCTCCTCGTCGTCTTTCTCGCCGGAGCGACGCTCTTCGGCGGCTGCCTCGGACGTTCGGCGCCGCCGCGGGGGGAAGGCTCGGCGCTCTGGATGGCCAACGAGTCGGGCGAGCTCACCGGGGCGGACCAGGCGCGGCTCGCCGCGCTGGGCGTGCGGGAGATGTTCCTCGACGCGGGCGATCTCACCTGGGGCGGACCCGAGATCCGGCGCCGCACACTGCCTCGCGTCCCGCGCCGGACGCCGTCGACTCTCGTCGTGTACGGCGCCTGGCAGCCGGGAAATCGGGATCCCGACGAAGCTGCGGACCGCCTGCTGACCGAGCTGCAGGCATTGCGGATCGAAGCGGAACAGACCGGCGTGCTGGTCGCCGGATTCCATTTCGAGGTCGATCCGGGGGAGCGCGGCGAGCACTACGCGAAGACGCTGAAGAAGCTGCGCAGCAGTCTCGGCGGCACGGCCTACCTCTCCTGCGGAATCGACCGGCACCGCCTCGATCATCCCCAGAGCGCCGCCATCGCCGCGGCCTCCGATTTCGTCACCAGCTTCCTGTACGGACAGCGCCCCGGCGAATCCGAGGATCCGACCGCCTGGGATCTCGAGGAGGTGGAGCGCAACTTCCGCCGCCTGGAGAGCCTCCGGCGGCCGTATCTCGTCGGTGCGATCACGCTCGGGACGGCGACGTTGCGCAACCGCTCGGGAGGCACCCGCGCCCAGACGACCGCGCTCGCCCTGGGCGACCTGATCCGCAGCTCCGCATTCACGCTCAAGCCGGGTTTCTCGCTCCAGGGCGTCGACCGCCAGATCTGGGAGTTCGTCGCCGAGGGCCCGGCGAAGGTCGGCGACTGGTCGGTCGAACGCGGGGAGTCGATCCGCATCGTGCGCACGGCGACGCCGCTGGTCGAGGAGTTCCGCCGCCGCGTCGGCGCCTGGGATTCGGCGCTCCGGCTGGGCGAGGTCTACTTCCGGCTGCCGAAGCCGGCCGAACGCCTCTCGCTCTCGGCGGCGAATCTCGAGACGGTGATCGGCCCCGAGAGCGCCTCGTTCGACCTCGCCCTCTCGCTCACCCGGACCGTCACGAGCCGCGATCTCTGGGTCGTCACCGCGCGGCTCGAGAACCTGACGGCGGAAAACAGCGATCTCGCCTTCTTCGACAGCAACTACGTCCAGATCGACGTCGAGGGGGCGGTGCCGACCGACGCCGAACGGGGGCAGTTCCGCCGCAGCGAGCTGCTGCACGACGGGGATCGCAGCTCGATGCAGGCGCTGCGCAGCGCGAATCAGGTGCGGCTCTATCTTCCCTACGTCGACGGTCACCAGGTGGCGGAGAGCGGTCCGGTCACGCTGCGCTTGCGCGGCGAGAATCCGCAGCTCCGGATCTCGGCCTCGTTCCTGTTGCCGGAAGGGAGGGTCTTCGCCACCGACCCGATCGACTGGAGCTTCGAGGCCCCGTGAGCGGAGCCCGGCGAACGCGCCTCCGCGACTTCTTCCTGCTCCCGGCGACGGAGCTGCTCGGCGGGCTCGACCGCTGCCTCGCGGCGGGAGCCCGCGGACTGGCGCTGGTCGGTGCCGGGCTGCTCGCCGGCTGGTGGCTCTACGTTCCGCTGCACGAGCTCCTGCACGCGGCCGGATGTGTGGCTGCGGGAGGTTCGGTTTCGCGACTGGAGATCGACGCCCTGTACGGCGGGGCCGTGCTGCAGAGGCTCTTCCCGTTCGTGACGGTGGGCAGCGAGTACGCCGGCCGCCTCTCGGGTTTCGACACCGCCGGCAGCGACTGGATCTATCTCGCGACCGACCTCGCGCCTTTCCTGCTGACCCTCCTGCCGGGGATCTGGTGGCTGCGCCGGAGTGGACGCTCCGGCCAGCCGTTCCTCTTCGGCGCCTCGCTGCCGTTCGCGCTGGCGCCGTTCCTCTCGCTCACCGGCGATGCCTACGAGATCGGATCGCTCGCCGCGGTCCATCTGCCGCCGGCGCGCGGAGTGCGTGCGCTCGTCGGCGACGACGTGGTCCGCAAGGCCGGCGAGCTCGATCTCGCCGACCCGGTGCAGCTGGGTGGATTCGTGCTGGCTATCGTCCTCGGGCTCTTCTGGTGTTTCGGCTGGAGCGCTGCGGCGCGTTGGATCGCGGAGCGTCTGGGCGAACCGCCGATCGAGCCGGTCGCCCGGGCGGCGGCGTCCGGCGAGACCGGCGGGGCTTCGCGCTAGGATCGTCCGGCCGTGAGAGACCAGATCCTCCGACCCCATCGCACCTCCCGTTGCGTCGACCGCCGCCGCACGGCGTGGAACGACCTCGTACGATCCGGCGCTCCGATCGTTCTCCTGCTAGGCGCCCTCGGCTGCGCCACGGCCGCCCCGAGCCCGCCGGGCACGGTCGGCGAGACGCACCGTGCGACCGCGAGCTCGCCGATCATCGCGCGGCTCGCCGGCTTCGAGTCGCGCGCGGGAATGATCGACCTGCACGTCGACGTCGACGCCGGCAAGGTCCTGGCGGTCTTTCCGAAGCCGGCCGCCGGGGGCGTGCTGGGGGAGTACATCTACTACGAAGGGATCGTGACCGGACTGGGTTCGAATCCGATCGGCCTCGACCGGGGGCAGATCGGCGAGCCGAAGATCCTGCGTCTGCGTGCGGTCGGCAACCGGGTCCTGTTCGAGGTGGTGAATACCGGCTTCCGGGCCCTGTCCGAGAACGACGACGAACGGGTCGCGGTACGCGATTCGTTCGCCGGTTCGATCCTGCTGGCGAGCGAGATCCTGGCGCGCGACGCCGAAGGCAGCGTCCTGATCGATCTGGCGCCGTTCCTCCTGCGCGACGCCCACGGGATCTCCGAGCAGATCAGCCGTTCGGGGCAGGGGAGTTTCGGTCTCGATCGCGAACGCAGTGTCGTCGACGCGGGCGCGACGTTCGCCTTCCCCGACAACGTCGAGTTCGAGTCGCTGCTCACCTTCGGCGGTTCGCAGCCGGGCGCGCTGGTGCGCTCGGTCGCCGCCGAGCCGACGGCGCTCACGTTCCGCCTCCACCAGTCGCTGGTCCGGCTGCCCGACGACGGCTACCGCCCGCGCGAGTTCGATCCGCGGCTGGGCTCCTACGCCATCGAATTCTCGGACTATGCCGCGGCCCTCGATCGCCCCATCGAGCGGCGCTGGATCGTCCGTCACCGGCTGCAGAAGAGCTCGCCCGAGCTCGCCAGCTCGCCGGTGGTGAAGCCGATCGTCTACTACGTCGACCGTGGCGCTCCCGAGCCGGTACGGAGCGCACTGCTCGAAGGGGCCGGCTGGTGGGCGCAGGCGTTCACCGAAGCCGGCTTCGAGAACGGCTTCCGCGTCGAGCTGCTGCCCGAAGGGGTGAACCCGCTCGACGTGCGCTACAACGTCATCCAGTGGGTCCACCGGTCGACCCGCGGCTGGTCGTACGGCGGCGGCGTCGTCGATCCGCGGACCGGCGAGCAGCTCAAGGGCCACGTCACCCTGGGCTCGCTGCGGGTGCGCCAGGATCGCCTGCTGTTCGAAGGGCTGCTCGGTACCCAGAACAGCGGCAGCGGCGGAGCGAACGACCCGGTCCAGCTGGCCCTCGCACGGATCCGTCAGCTCGCCGCCCACGAGGTCGGGCATGCCCTCGGGCTGGTGCACAACTTCGCCGCCAGCACCTACGCCGACCGCGCCTCGGTGATGGACTATCCGGCACCGCTCGTCCGGGTCGGTCCGCAGGGCGAGCTCGATCCGAGCCGCGCCTACGCCGTCGGTGTGGGCGACTGGGACCGGCACGCGATCCGCCGCGCCTACACCGAGTTCGCCCCGGGCACGGACGAGAGCTCGGCTCTGGAGGAGATCACGCGCTCGGGACTGGCGCGCGGCTTCTATTTCCTGACGGATGCAGATGCACGTCCGGCGGGCGCCGCGCAGCCGCGAGCCAGTCTGTGGGACAACGGCGAGGAGCCGGTCTCCGGCCTCGAGCAGACGTTGCGCGTGCGCCGCGTCGCGCTCTCCCGTTTCGGCGAGCGCAATCTGCGGCCCGGACAGCCGCTGGCGCTGCTGGAGGAGGTCCTGGCGCCGGTCTACTTCTATCACCGCTATCAGGTGCAGGCGGCGGCCAAGGTTCTCGGCGGCGTCGAATACCGTTACACGCTGGTCGGTGACGGCGGGCTCGATCAGGCCCGGCCGGTCGCGCCGGAGCGCCAGCGCCGCGCGCTCGGTGCGCTCCTCGAGACGCTGACGCCGGCGACGCTCGACCTGCCCGAGGACCTGCTGCGCAAGCTCCTGCCGCGCCCCAACGGGTACGGCGAGAATCGCGAGCTGTTCTCCAGCCGCACCGCGCCGGTTTTCGACGCTCTGGGGGCGGCGGCGACGGCGGCGGATCTCACCGTGCGCGCGCTGCTGCAGCCCGAGCGCGCGGCGCGCATGGTCGACCAGCACCGGCGGAGCGAATCGCAGCCCGACTTCTCCGAGCTGCTGCAGGGGCTCGTCGATGCGACGTTTGCCGACACGGCGCTCCTCGCACCGCGCGAAGCCGAGCTGGCGCGTGTCGTCCAGAGGGTCGTCGTCGACCGCCTGCTGACCCTGGCGACCGACGAGTCTGCCGCCCCGTGGGTGCGGTCGCGGGTCGATCTGGCGCTGGCCGAGCTGCTGCAGCGCGTCGATCAGGAGCCCGGACTCGATACCTCCGAGCGCGCCCACGTCGCGGCGCTCACCTCGGAGATCGGACGCTACGTCGCCCGGCCGTTCGCGCTCGCGACAGGAGGCGGTACGGCGCAGCCGGAGCCTCCCGGCGATCCGATCGGCGGCTCCGGCGAGTCCGGACGCTGGCTCGGCCAGGCGGACGAGTGCGACCTCACGCCGCCCTACTGAGCGTCGCGGCCCTCGGCCTCGCGTCGTGTTCCGCCCCGGCCGCCCAGGGGAGCGGCGAAGTGGCGGCCTCGTCACCGGCGACCACATCCCCTCTGCACCTGCGGTGGCGCAAAGTGGCGGAGTATCCGCACGATCCGGCGGCGTTCACCCAGGGACTCCTCTGGCACGACGGCCGTCTCTACGAGAGCACCGGCCAGCCGGGGCACTCGACGCTGCGCGAAGTCGAGCTCGCGACCGGCCGGGTGCTGCGCTCGGTGGCGCTGCCCGACGACGAGTTCGGGGAGGGGCTGGCGCTGGTCGGCGAGCGGCTCCTGCAGCTCACCTGGCAGAACGGCGTGGTCCACGTCTGGAACCGTGCAACCTTCGAATCCAGCGGCCGGTACGCTCTGCGCGGAGAGGGGTGGGGGCTCGCCTACGACGGCGAGCGCCTGATCTCGAGCGACGGCAGCTCGATCCTCCGGTTCCGCGACCCGGCGACCTTCGAGGCGGTGCGCGAGCAGCGCGTCCTGCGTGACGGCCGGCCGCAGTTCTATCTCAACGAGCTCGAGTTCGCCGCCGGCGCCCTCTGGGCGAACGTCTGGCTGAGCGACGAGATCGTCCGCATCGATCCCGACCGCGGCGAGGTGACCGGAATCGTGGACCTCGCCGGGCTGCTCACACCGTCGGAGGCGGTGCGCGCCGACGTCCTCAACGGCATCGCCTGGAACGGCGACGAACGGCTGTTCTACGTCACCGGAAAGTACTGGCCGAAACTGTTCGCGCTGGCGATCGACCCGCCGGCGACCGACTAGCCGCCGCTTTCCGCCGCAGCTTCCAGCAGTTCCGCGAGGAGGGCGATCCGCCGCCGCAGGCTGCGGAGCTCGAGGTACTCGTCGCGGGTGTGCATGCCCCCTCCGACCGGACCGAGGCCGTCGAGCACCGGAATCGTGGTCGAGGGCGGCAGGAAGTTGGGAAAGGAGATCCCGCCCCGTTCGGTCTCGAGCGTCAGATTCCATCCGGCAGTGGCAGCGCTCACCACGGCGCGCCGGCTCCACTCCGGGGAGGCCGCAGCGGCGTCCACCGGTGCGATGCGACCCTCGACGACGAACTCGAGATCGATCTCGCGGCGGGCGGCGATCTCTTCGGCCAGGGCCGCGAGTCCGGCGACGAGATCCGGACCCTCGGCCGCACGGACGAACCGCAGCTCTCCCTCGACGGTCGCCCGCGCGGGCACGACGTTGATCTCACGCTGGGTCCCGAGCAGCGCGGCGTTCTCCTCCAGCCGGTCGACGAACTCCGCGGTGCCGCCGACGACACGCGAGAAGTTGATCGTCGGGCCGCCGCCCGAGCGCATCCGGCGCTCGGCGCCGGCGATCCACTCGGCGACGCCGGCCGTCGCCGACCGCCCGCTCCAGAATTCGACCCCCGAATGCGCCGCCCGCCCCCGCGCCTGGAGGCGCCACTGCACCAGACCGCGGCGTCCGACGACGATCGTCTCGCCGTCGGGTGTGGACTCGCCCGGCTCGAGGACCCAGAGGAGCTCCGCCGCAGCACCCTGACACTCCATTTCGCGCCGTGAGATCTCGCCGCCGAGCTCCTCGTCCGGCGTGAGGATCAGCCGGAAGGCGGGAAGGGGACGGCCGCGCTCGGCGAGCGACGCCACGGCGCCGAAGAAGGCGGCGATCCCGCCCTTCATGTCGATCGCCCCGGTGGCGACCAGGCGCTCGTCGTCGAGAACGGGAGGCGCCGCGGCGAGGACGGTGTCGAAGTGCCCGACGAGGAGGAGCGAGCGGCTGCCGTGGCGATCCGCCTGCGGGCTTTCGATCTCGACCACGGGATGCCCGATGCCCCGGGCGTCGGCCGCCTCACGGATCCTTGCCGTGAGACCGATGCCGGCGGCGTCGTCGACCAGCCGGCGAGCCATCTTTGCGAGACCTGCCGGGTCGCCGCTCGGCGAGCTGACCGCGACCCAGCGCAGGAGCCGGTCGAGCGTGCTGCGGAAGTTCGCGTCGTCTCGCGGCCCGGAGCTCACGCGACGAAGTCTAGCCAAAGCAGGCGCGGCGGGAGGGGGAGCCGGTCCGATACACTCACCCGGCGCTGCGGCGCGGGAGACAACGGATGCATCGCGAACGAACGGCAGGGTGGGAGCGGAGGGCGACGCGGGCGGGTTTCCGTGCCGTCGGTCCCGCCGCAGGCGCGACCGGACCGCGGGTCGGAGGCCGATTGCGCGCCATCCAGCGAAGAGGAACGACGCTCCTGCTGTTCGCGCTCTCCGGCTTCGCCGGCGGGCCCGGATCTGCAGCGCAGCTCCCGCTCGGGTCGACCGCCGGCGCCGTCGAACGCGCCGCCTCTCTCGTCTACCCGGCCCTGGTCAACATCTCGGCGGTGTCGCAGAACTTCCTCGAGGGACGCGCGATGCGCTATCCCTCGGCGGGAAGCGGCGTGATCGTGTCGCCGGCGGGCGACGTGCTGACCAACTTCCACGTCGCCGGCCATTCGACGCGCCTCCGCTGCACCCTCACCGACGGATCGGTTTACGAAGCCGACGTCGTCGCGCACGATCCGCTGACCGACCTCTCGGTGTTGCGGCTCCGCACGGCTCCGTCCGCAAGCCCACGCTCGTTCCCGTTCGCCCGTCTCGCGACCGGTGCGGTCGTCGCGGTCGGCGACCCGGTGATCGCGCTGGGAAATCCGTACGCCCTGTCGTCGTCGGTCACCCTCGGCATCGTCTCGAATCCGCATCGTGTGTTCACCGACTTCTCCGGCAGCGAGCTCTCCGACGTCGAGCTCGACGGCGGCGAGACGACCGGGTGGTTGACGCGGTGGATCCAGCACGACGCCCTGATCCTGCCCGGCAACTCGGGCGGCCCGCTGGTCAACCTCGGCGGCGAGGTGATCGGCATCAACGAGCTGGGCGGCGGAGGGATCGGCTTCGCGATTCCGGCGGACGTCGCTGCGGACGTGCTGCGCCGGGCACTCGACGAAGGGCGCTTCGATCGCAGCTTCCTCGGCTTCTCGGCGCTCCCGGTCTCCAAGCTCGGCCGCGAGCGCGGCGCGCTCGTCGCCTCCGTCCTGCCCGAATCGCCGGCTGCCGCGGCCGGGCTCGAACCCGGAGACCTGCTGCTCGAGCTCGCCGGGGAGCCGGTGGTCGCGCGCTTCTTCGAGCAGATTCCCGAGCTCTACCAGCGCATCGCGGCGCTTCCGGTCGGCAGCGCCGTCGCGATGACGGTGGAGCGCGACGGCCGGCGGCTCGGGCTCGAGGCGCGAACGACGGTGATGGAGCCGTCGCGGGGCGAGCAGGTCGAGCTTCGTCCGATCGGCATCACCGTCGAGGCGCTGACCGGGCCTTCGGCGCTGGCGCGCAATCTTCCGGTCCGCTCGGGTCTGCTGGTGACCGGCGTCCGGCCGGGACAGCCGGCGGCGGCCGCCAAGCCGCCGCTGCAGCAGGGCGACCTGCTCCTCGAGGTGGCTGGCCGCAAGGTCACGACCCTGGACGAGCTCGAGAAGGCGTTCGCCGAGGCCGGCGCCGGACCGCGACTGATCGAGCTCCGGCGCAGCGAGCAGACGCTGCTCTCGGTGGTGAAGCTGCCGGAGAAGCGGCCCGGGCGCTGGGGTGGCGAGCTGCCGAAAGCGTGGCTCGGCGTCCAGACCCAGGTTCTCACACCAGAGCTCGCGGGGGCGCTCGGCGCCGACGGCGCACGGGGGTTCCGGATCACCGAGGTCTATCCCTGGACCGAGGCCGAGAAGGCGGGCTTCCGCGTCGGAGACGTGCTCGTCGCGGTCGGCGACGAGCCGCTCGATGCCTCCCGGGTCCAGGACGGCGACGATCTGCGCCGCGCGGTCGAGAACCACGCGATCCGGGAGCGGGTCGAGATCACGCTCCTGCGCGACGGCCGGGAGCTCCGGCTGCCCGTGACACTCGAGCCGAAGCCCGAGGCCTCCGAGGACACCCGCCGCAGCCGGCAGGACGACTTCGAGTTCTCGGTGCGCGAGCTGACCTTCCTCGACCGCGTCGAGCGGCACTGGCCGCGCGACGCCAGCGGCGTCCTGGTCACCGAGGTGACGAGCGGCGGCTGGGCGCACATGGCGGGTCTGCGGCTCGACGACCTGATCGTCTCGCTGGACGGTCGTCCGGTCTCGGGAGTGGCCGACTTCGAAAAGGTGGTCGACCGGATCGTGGCCGGCCGGCCGGCGCTCGTCCAGGTGTTCGTGCGCCGAGGTGCGCGCACCCACTTCGTCTTCCTCGAGCCCGAATGGGCGGAGAAGAAAGGCAGCTCATGAATCCGATCGCCGCATCGAGCCGACAGGCTCGCCGTCTCGCCATCGCCGCCGGCTGCATCGCCGCGATCCTCGGAGTCGTCGATCCCGGTCCGGCGCAAGGGGCGGCGTCGCCTGCGGCGCGGCTGGTCGAACGGCTGGCGCCGGCGATCGTCGGCGTGCGCGTCGTACTCAAGACCGAGTTCAATTCGGGCGAGTCGACGCAGGATCAGGAGTCGACTCTCGAAGCGCGCGGCGTCCTGGTGAACGACCGTGGCCTCGTCATGTTGTGGAACTCGCAGCTTTCGGCGTCGCGGCTGGTCGATGCTTTGGAGACCATGGGAGACGGAGGACAGTTCCGCCTCAAGATGACGCCCACCGACTTCCGGATCACCCTGCCCGGCGATCCGACCGAGCATCCCGCATTCCTGGCGGCGGCCGACACCGACCTGGACCTCGCCTTCCTGCAGATCGAAGCTCCTCCGGAGCGTCCGCTTCCGGCGATCGATTTCACACGCAGCCGCGAGCCGGAGATCGGACAGACGGTGTTCGCGGTCTCGCGGCTCTCGCCGGGCTTCGATCGCGCGCCGTTCTACGAGTCGTCCGAGATCACGGGGCGGCTCGACAAGCCGCGTCGCGCCTGGCTGGTCGACCTGTCGTCCGATTTCCTCGGACTGCCGGCGTTCGACGACGAGGGGAGACCGCTCGGCGTCCTGGTCACGATCTTCAACCGCTCGAGCGACGGCAGTCCGCAGGGCAGCGAGATGCTCGGATTCCTCTCTCTCGGCAGGAGCGGGCGGGAGAGCGGACCGCTGGCGCTCTTCCTGTTGCCGGCGACGCGGGTGCGGGATCTGGTCGCGGCAGCCGCGGCGCGAGCGAACGAGCTGCTGGCCGAACGGCGCGCTGCCGAGCCGCCGCCGGCTCCGGCAGCGCCCTGAGGACCGGGCGACGAGCGTTCAGGGAGCGGGTACGGATTCGATGCGCAGCATCCGCGCCCAGGCGGCGCGGAGACCTTCGGGAAGATCGAGATCGGGAAACAGCTCGCGGACGTCGTCGCGCTCGACGTAGGTCCAGATGTCTTCCCATTCGGCGTAGCGGAGGAGGTGGGAGACCGCCCAGGCGCGACGCTCGCGCGAGCCCTCGCGCAGCAGGCGCGTGAGCTGTTCGGCGGTGACCGGCGCGTCGGGGAAGAAGTAGAGCGAACTGCCGCGCTGCGTCTCCGGCGAATCGGTTCCCGAGGCTCGCATCGCCCGTTCAGTATAGCCAGTTCCGATCGCGACGCAATGCTTGACCGCCGACAGGGGCTCGGGTAAATTGCCCGTGCCAGAGCGGCGTTGCGGGCATAACTCAGTTGGTAGAGTGCAAGCTTCCCAAGCTTGATGTCGCGGGTTCGAATCCCGTTGCCCGCTCCAACATCCGCTTCCGACCGGAGATCCCCTCCGGAAGAGTTCCTGATCCGGCTAAGTGCCCAGTTTGACCCCGGCCGTCGCGCTGCCGCCGAGCGCGCTCCACCATTCCGCCAGGTCGTCGGCGAGCGGGGC
This sequence comes from Thermoanaerobaculia bacterium, assembly GCA_050186295.1. Lineage (GTDB taxonomy): Bacteria > Acidobacteriota > Thermoanaerobaculia > Multivoradales > JAGPDF01 > JAGPDF01. The sequence goes on from JBFWYP010000015.1 coordinate 34,177, forward strand.
CTCGAAGCGCAGCCGTTCCCCGGAGCGCGGGTGGGTGAGCTCGAGCTGCCAGGCGTGCAGCGCGACGCGAGGTGGCGCCGCGAGGCTCCGGCTCCCCGCGGGCCGCGGCGCGATGCCGCCGTAGGTGGGATCGCCGGCGATCGGGTGCCCGAGATGGAGCAGGTGCACCCGGATCTGGTGCGTCCGGCCGGTCCGCAGATCGAGCTCGAGGAGCGACCACGAGGGAGCGCTGCCGACGACGCGGTAGTGCGTCTCGGCGCGACGACCGTCGGGACGGACGGTCATCTTCTTGCGTCGCACCGCATGTCGGCCGATCGGCTGATCGATGACGCCGCGATCGGCCTTCGGCCTGCCGCGCACGATCGCCAGGTATCTCTTGGTCACTCTTCGCTCCGCGAAGTCGCGCGCGAGGGCCTGGTAGGCGGCCGCGGTGCGCGCCACGACGAGGACGCCGCTGGTCTCCTTGTCGAGACGGTGCACGATCCCGGGTCGGCCCGGGCCGCCGATCCCGGCGAGCTCGGGGAAGCGCCCGAGGAGCCGATGGGCGAGCGTGGCGGACGAGCGACCTGCTCCGGGGTGCATGACGAGCCCCGGCGGCTTGTCGAGGACGATCAGCTCGTCGTCGAGATGGAGCAGGCGGAGCTCTCCTTCCTCGGCTTCGAGCCGGTCGTCGGCCCGCTCCGGCGGGTTCCAGTCGATGCGCTGCCCGGCCCGCAGCAGGGCGCCCGCCTTGACGGCGAGGCTGCCGTCGACGAGGACGAGGCCGGCGTCGATCCACTGCCGGACCTGATTGCGGGGAGTCGCGCTCTCGGTGGCGAGGGTCGAATCGAGGCGCTGACCGGCGGCCCCTTCCGGAACGGTCCAGGAACGTGCCGTCAACGGTGGGGGCGGAAGGAGTCGATGACCAGCAGGGTGAGACCGACGCAGATCGCACTGTCGGCGACGTTGAAGTCGGGCCAGCGGTAGCTGCCGATGTAGACGCCGAGGAAGTCGGTCACCGACCCCTGCACGACGCGGTCGAGGAGGTTGCCGACCGCCCCTCCCATCACCAGCGCCAGGGCGGTGAGGAGCCGGGTCGCGTCGGGAGCGGTGCGGCGGAACAGATGCACGACGAGGCCGAGAGCGCCCGCCGCAAGAAGCGAGAGCCCCCAGCGTGCGACGTCCGGGCCGAGCGAGTGGAACAGCCCGAAGGCGACGCCGCGGTTGCGGACGTGCGAGAGATGGAAGAGACCCGGGATGATCTCGATCGAGCTGGGCTCCGGGAGATGACGTTCGATCAGCCACTTGGTCCACTGGTCGGCGACCAGGATCGAGAAGGCGAGGAGCAGGAAACGTCCCTTGCGCGAGCGTCCGATCTCCGGGGCGCCGGCGGGAGCGGGAGTGGCGACGTCCGAGGCGTTCATCCGTTCTGCGCTTCCTGTCTGCCGCCTTCGAGGATCACGACGGCGGCGGCGCTCTGTCCGTCGTGGCTGATGCTGACACGGTGGGAAGTCACACCGAGCTCGTCGGCCAGCGCGGCGGCGCGGCCGTGCAGCCGCAGCGCCGGTGCCCCTGCAGCGTCGCGGACGATCTCGATCTGCTGGAAGCCGACGCCGTCGGCCCAGCCTGTTCCCAGCGCCTTCATCGTCGCCTCCTTGGCGGCGAAGAGGCCGGCGAGGTGCAGGGTCCGGAGCTCGGCGCGGACCGCGACTCGCGGCTCGCCGGGACGACAGATCCGACGAACGAACGCTTCGCCGTGCCGTTCGAGCGCCGCCGCGAAGCGCGGGACGTGCACCAGGTCGAGGCCCAGCCCGACGACCCGACTCATGCCGCAGGCCAGAGAGCGCGGACGGTGGCGAGCGCCACCGCGTCGCGCACAGGATCGGCGAAGAGACGAATGGCGGCGATCCCGTGGGCACCGGTGGCGGCGACTGCGGCAGCTCGGGGCGCGTCGATCCCTCCGATCGCGAGGACCGGGACACCGATCGCGACCGCCTCCGCGAGGCGCTCGAGACCGCGCGGCTCGAAGATCCCCTCCTTCGACGGTGTGGCGAAGACCGGTCCGAAGATCACGATGTCGGCTCCTTCGTCACGGCGACGGCGGACCTCGTCCAGCGTGTGCGTCGAGGCGCCGAACCGGAGGCGCGTGGCGAAGCGCCGCCGGAGCGGTGCCAGCGGCATTCCGCGGACGGGGAGCTGGACCCCGCCGCATCCCGCGGCGAGGGCGAGGTCGGCCCGGCCGTTGATCCAGATCGACGACGGAGCGCCGGGGAGCTCGACCGCCGCCCGCGCGAGATCGTAGAGCTCGCGATCGTCGCGCCAGGGTGCCCGGAGCTGGACGCCGTCGACCCCTGCCGCCGCGAGGGCGGCGAGCCATGCGGTCCAGGCGGCAGGGCTCCGCTCGTCGCCGCCGGAGCCGTCACCGACCGCCAGCAGTCTCGGAAGGGGAGCCGGCAAAGGGGGCTGGTTCCCGCCGCCGCAGGAAGAGGTCGACATCGTGAACGATCCAGACGAGATGGAGCAGGCCGAATGCGCAGACCGCGGCGCGGGTCAGGGGAGAGAGCAGCAGCCACCGCAGGTCGGTCCAGGGCAGCAGGTCTGCCAGACGGTTCCAGGCCGAGATCCACGGAGTGACGAGCAGGAAGATACCGGCCTCGGCGCAGTAGAGCACGAACACCAGCCGGAACATCGACGACGAAGCCATGGGGGATGGAATTGTAGTTCACTCCCCCATGGCCGGCGGTCGCGACCCGCGTTCGAAGCCGGGTCAGTGGTTGCCGTCGCCGTCCTTCTTCGAGCCGGAGTTCGACCCCGAGCTCGAACCGGTGCTCTTGCTCGAACTGCTCCGCGAGGAGGAGCTCGAGCGGCCGGACGGTGCCGACGAGGCCTTGGAACCGCTCCGCGAGCCGGACTGGTTCCGTCCGCTGCTGGCGGACGGCGCGGAACGCGGGGAGCTCTGCGAGACCGGCGGCGGCGACTGCACGACGCGCGGTGCCGGCGCCGGGCTCGACGTGCGCGGCGCGGACGACCGGGGCGACGAAACCGACGGCGACGACGGCGCCGACGAACGACTGCGCGGGGTCGAGCTGCTCGGCTGCGACGGAACCGAGGGCGCCCCCGGGAAGGAGCGCGTCTCGTAGCGGCCCACCGGCTGCCGGCTGCTCCCGTTGCTGCCGGACGAACCGTCCTCCTTGCTCGGCGCCGGCGTCACGGTCGTGCGCCCCGACTCACCCTTGCCGTTGCCGGAGGGAGTCGGTTTGCGTGTTCCGGAGATCACCCGCTCGACGGGAGCCTGCGACCGGGGCGCCGAGACGCCCGAGCTGTCGCGGGTGCCGCCGCTCCGCGTGCCCGGCGACGGGGTCGGACGGGAGGAGACGGTCGGCACCGATTCCGGGCTGCGCTCCTTCCAGCCCTGGCGATTGCCCGCGGCCGGCGTCGGCGTGCGCGCCACGCGGCCACTGTTTCCCTCGGGAACGCCTACCCTGCCGTCGTCGACGCGCGGAGTGGAGATCGTGCGCCCGGATGAGCCGCGAGTGCCGTCGCTCTCCCGGACCGGAGTCGAGGGGACCGCGACGCGTGTCCCGGCTCCTCTCGTGCCGGGTGCACCGGGCTTCGGCTCTTCCGAACGCCATCCCGGCGTCGAGGCGACACGCGGCACCTCGACATCGATGGCCGGCTTGTTCGGCGTGTCGCGCAGGATCGCCTTGGTGGTCTCCTGCGGCAGCTCACGCTTGCGTCCGACGAAGTCGGTGACGTCGGAGAGCTGACCACGGCCGTTGTTGAGCCGGCGGTTTCCGATCTCGTGCAGGATGTCTCCCGCGTGATCGATGCGATCGGGTCGGAAGTCGCGCGTGTCGGTGGTGATCAGTCCGCGTGGAACCTCCTGATGGCGCGACTCCTGCTGGTAGTCGCGCCCGGTGCGGTACTTGCCGCGGTAGTGGCGGTCGCGGAAGCAGTTCACCGGGGCGAAGTTCCAGTGGTCGTAGAAGCCCCAATTGCCGCCGGCCCAGCCGTAGACGCCGAAGCGGAAGCCGCCGCGGTACCAGGGGCTGTAGTAGTTCGTGTAGTAGCCGACCGGCACCCAGCCGGCGTACCCGTCCGTCCAATGCCAGTAGACCCAGGCCGGCGAGTAGACCCGGCCCGGTCGCCACGCCCAGCTGCCGTGGACGAGACACCAGGTGCCGTAGTGGTACGGCACCCAGCCCCACGGTTCGTAGGAGACCCAGGTGTATCCCGAGGGCGTCCAGGCCCAGCGTCCCTGCCAGTACGGGCGCCAGCCGACCGATACGCGGGGCCGCCAGTAGGAGACGTTCTCGACGACGATCCAGTCCCCGGCGTCGTCGAGCGACGAGGCGGCGTAGGAGAGCCGTCCGTCGACGTAGGTCGTGCTGCGGCCGCCGCTCGCGGCGCGCGAGAGCAGTCCGTCGCTCCAGCGCTCGAGGGAATCCGCCGGCTCGGCGCGCGAGAGCTCCACGCGCCCCCAGCGATCGCCGTTCGCCAGAGCCATCTCCCCGCTGCGGACGATCGTCGAGCCGCGATCGGTCACCAGCTCGGCGTAGCCGTCGCGCGTGACGAGCTCGATCCAGCCCTCGCCGCCGGCGGCCACGCGGTAGGTGCCGGGCTTCTCGATGTAGACGGTTCCGCCCTGGCTCTCGATCCGCGGCAGCTCGTCGCCGAGCGCCTCGTCGGAGACTTCGAGCACGAGCTCTCCCTGCTCGAGGACAAGGATCGTGACCCTGGCCTCGCGATCACCCGAGAAGGCGAGCTGCTCCAGGCGCACGACGGTGTCGCCGTCGAGCACCAGGCGGTTGCGGTCCGGCAGGAGGACTTCGAGGCGCGCACGCGGCGCGGTCGCCAGGCGATCACCGGTCAGCAACGGCTGGTTCTGTTCGAGATCGTCTCCGACCCCCTGACCGGCGGGAGCGACGCTGACGCCGCCTTCGACGGTACGGGCGAAGGCGTAGCTCTCGCGGTCGTCGCGGAGCGGCGTCTCCTGGTCGGCGGCGAGCGGTGCCGCCGCGAGCGTGATCGCGAGCCCGGCGGCAACGGTCGCCGCGCGGCGCGAGAGACGAAACAGCTGGTTGCAGTCGAAGCGGGTCTTCATGTTCGGGTCCTCCGGTTGCGTCCTGCACCGGAGGCTATAGCAAGGTGCGCGCCAGGGCTCCCCGGCGCCTTTCGTGACGGGGCCGAGAGCGCTGCTAGACTCGGAGTTCGGGACCTCGACGATGTTCAAGAAGATCTTCGGTAAAGGCAGTTCGACGCCGGCCGACACGGAGCATTCCATCGAGGATCTCATCGTCCTCGAGCGCTACGACGAGGCGATCGGTCGCCTCGAGCAGCGTTGCAAGGACGTGCCCAACGATCTCCACGCGCATCTCCGCCTGGCCGAGGTGTTCAGCCAGGTCGGCAAGGGGGCCAAGGCGCTCGACCAGTATCTGTTCGTCGCCGACACCTACACCGACGACGGCTTCTACGACAAGGCGGTCGCGCTGCTGTCGAAAGTCGTCCGGCTCTCGCCCGGCGACGAGACGGTACGGCAGAAGATCGCCCGCATCCAGCGACTCAAGGCGCTCGAACACAGCCGTGTCCTGGCCATCGAGGGACTGGTCGAGGCCCAGCGCGAGCGCGATCCGTTGTCGCGCACATCGCCGGTGGAGGTGGAGCGGATCTGGCAGGGTCTCGCCGCCACGCCGATCGTCGAGCGCCTGCCCGGGGAGCAGTTGAAGCGTCTCTTCTCGGGCTGCGAGCTCTGGCCGGTGTCGAAGGGGCAGGTCCTCGCCGGCGAGGGCGATCGCGCCGAGTTCCTGGCGATCGTGATCTCCGGTACCGTCGAGGCGACGGCGCGCTCGGCGTCGGGGCAGCTCTTCCAACTGCGGACCTTCGCCAGCGGCGATCTGTTCGGCGAGCGGTCGCTGCTCGAGCACAAGGCCTGGCCGGCGACCTACACCGCGACCGAGAACGGACGAGTGGTCAAGGTGACCAGGGAAGGTCTCGAGCGCGCGATGACCGGCAACCCCGATCCGCGCTTCCTCCTCGACGCCCTGCGGGCGCAGCAGCTCGATCGCGACGTGGCGAAGTCCGCCGCGGTGGTCCAGCGGAGCGATCCGGCCTGATGCAGCGGCCGATCCGGATCTATCCCGACCCGGTGTTGCGAGGCAAGGCGGAGCCGGTGGAGACGTTCGACGCCGCGCTCGCCGCGCTCGTGAAGGAGCTGGCGGCGACGATGTACGACGCCCCTGGCGTCGGCCTGGCGGCACCGCAGATCGGCGAGCTCCAGCGCGTCGCAGTGATCGACATCGATCCCAGGGGGCCGGCTTCGAAGCTGCACGTCCTGGTCAATCCGCGCATCGTCGAAAGCTCCGGCGAAAGCCTGGAGTCCGAGGGCTGCCTGTCGATCCCGGAGCTCACCGAGAAGGTCGAGCGGCCGCAGCGGGTGCGGGTCGAGGCCGTGGATGTCGAGGGAAAGCCGTTCGAGCTTCTCGGCGAGGGATTCCTCGCCCGGGCGCTCTGCCACGAGATCGATCACCTCGACGGCGTCCTGTTCATCGACCGGCTGCACGGACTGCGGCGCCAGCTGGCGATGCGGCGCCTCCGGCGGCTGGGGTTCGAGGTCGAGACCGCGCGCCCGGTGATCGCCCGCTGAGCGCAGAACCGCGCGGCGCACGCTAGAGTCGCCCGATCGGCGCGGAGTCGATCCCGGGCCGTCAACTTCGAGGAAGGACGTCAAGGATGGGCCGGGAAGTTCGATTCTTCAACACCCTCGGACGCCGCGCCGAGCCGCTCGAGCCGCTGGTCGAAGGCAGGCTCGGGGTCTACACCTGCGGCCCGACGGTCTACAACCACGTCCATATCGGCAACCTGCGGACCTTCCTCTTCGAGGACCTGCTCTGCCGCAGCCTGCGCTTCCTGGGCTACCAGGTGACCCAGGTGATGAATCTCACCGACGTCGACGACAAGACGATCCGCGGCGCGGCCGAGATGGGACAGAGTCTCGCCGACTTCACCGCGCCGTACATCGAGTCGTTCTTCACCGATCTCGCGACCCTCAACGTCCGCCCGGCCGACGTCTATCCGCGGGCCACCGATCACATCGCCGGCATGATCGCGATGATCGAGCGCCTGGTCGCGAACGGATTCGCCTACACCAGCGACGGTTCGGTCTGGTTCCGGCTCGCGGCGGACGCGGACTACGGCAAGCTGTCCGGCTTCCGCGTCGACGCGGCGCGGGTCGGAGAGCGGGTAGCCAACGACGAATACGAGACCGAGGACGTGCGCGACTTCGTGCTCTGGAAGGGAGCGAAGGAGGGGGAGCCGTCCTGGGACTCTCCCTGGGGACCCGGCCGCCCGGGCTGGCACATCGAGTGTTCGGCGATGAGCGCCGCCTTCCTCGGCGAGACGTTCGACATCCACTGCGGCGGCGTCGACAACCTGTTCCCGCACCACGAGAACGAGATCGCGCAGAGCGAGTCCGCCAACGGCAGGCCGTTCGTCCGCACCTGGCTGCACTCCGAGCACCTGATCGTCGACGGCCAGAAGATGTCGAAGTCGCTGGGCAACTTCTTCACCCTGAAGGATCTCCTGGCGCGCGGCGCCTCGCCGCGCAGCCTGCGCTACCTGCTGATCTCGGTGCACTATCGGCAGAAGCTGAACTTCACCTTCGCCGGCCTCGACGCCGCGCGCGCGGCGCTGACCCGGCTCGACGACTTCGCCTACCGGGTGACGCAGGCGCGCGAGGCGGCCACCGGCGGCACGACGATCCGTCCGCTGGTGGAGGCGTTCCTGGAGGCGTTCGCGGCCGCCATCGCCGACGACCTCAACATCTCGGCGGCGCTCGCGGCGCTCTTCGAGCTCGTCCGCGAGGTGAACTCGGCGATCGACGCGGGGGAGCTCGCGGCCGGCGACCGGAAGCTCGTCCAGGAGGCGCTCGAGCGGATCGACACGGTCCTCGGAGTCCTCGCGATGCCGTGGGGCGATCTCGCCAGCGGTCCTTCGGACCAGGAGATCGAAGCGCTCGTCGAGGCGCGCAACGCGGCGCGCCGGGAGCGGAACTTCGCCGAGTCGGATCGCATCCGCGACGAGTTGGCCGGGCTCGGCGTCGTGCTCGAGGACGGGCCCCAGGGGACACGCTGGAAGCGGAAGTGACGGGCGGCGCTCGCGGACTCGGACGCTTCGGAGAGCTGCCGCACACGCGCGCCCGCGGTGCCGCGGGGGAGGTGGCGGCGGAGGAGTATCTCGTCGCCCGAGGCTACCGGATCGTCGCCCGCAACGTCGTCACCCGTGCCGGCGAGCTCGACCTGGTGGCGCTCGACGGCGAGACCCTCTGTTTCGTCGAGATCAAGGCGCGCGCTTCGGCCGAGTTCGGCCGCTCGATCGCCGCCGTCGGACCGGCGAAGCAGCGCCGGATCGCGCGTGCGGCACTGCTCTTCCTGGCCAAGAACCGCTCGCAGCGCCCCTGCCGCTTCGACGTCCTGGGGCTCGACCGGGAGGCCGACGGGAGCTGGCAGTTCACCCTCGTCCGCAACGCCTTCGAGCTCTGAACGGAGCAGGAAAACCGGGCGTTCGCGGCCCGATTCTTGACGCAGCATGCGGCGTTGGATAGAGTCCGTCGGCCCGGGCGGGAATAGCTCAGTGGTAGAGCACAACCTTGCCAAGGTTGGGGTCGCGGGTTCAAGTCCCGTTTCCCGCTCCAGATTTTGCTAGCATCCAAAGGCCGCGTTCGCGCGGCCTTTGTCCTATGCCCTCCAGGGCGACGTAGCCAAGTGGTAAGGCAAGGGTCTGCAAAACCCTCATTCGTGAGTTCGATTCTCACCGTCGCCTCCAAACACCTCTCTCCCGCAGCGCCCGGAGCCGCACCGCACCGTAGAATCGCTGCAGCCGGAGTGGCGGAACGGTAGACGCAGGGGACTTAAAATCCCCCGGCCGCGAGGCCGTGCAGGTTCGAGCCCTGCCTCCGGCACCAGCAGCGCCGACCTCGCCCTCGGCGGCCGGGCGGCGTAGGATTGGGGCAGTGCTCGACCTGTTGCAGCCCACGAAGAATCTTCCGCAGAGCGAAGAGTCGGAGCGCGCGGTGCTCGCCGCGGTGCTCCTTGACCCGCGTCTGCTCCCGACCTCGTCCGGACGCCTGAAGCCCGAGGACTTCCTCGGCGAGCGTCACCGGCTGCTCTACGCGACGATGCTCGAGCTGCAGGAGGAGCAGACCGCGATCGACACGCGCACCGTGCAGGCCAAGCTCGAACAGAAGGGCTCGTTCGAGGCCGCGGGCGGGCTCACCTATCTCCTCGGACTCGACGTCGACCTGCCCGATCTCGGCCGCTTCGAGAACTACGTCGAGATCGTCAAGGAGCGCTCGGTCCGCCGGCGTCTGATCGACGTCTGCCGCGACATCACGCGCGACTGCCTCGACGGCGGAGTCGACGCCCAGCACGCGCTCGACCGCGCCGAATCGGCGGTGATGGCGCTCGGCGAGGAGGCGGTGCGGCGCGGTTTCGTGCCGTTCGACCGCATCATCACCGAGACGCTGGAGCTGCTCGAGGAACACCCGGGGAAGGCGCTGACCGGGATCCCGACCGGCTTCGTCGACCTCGACCGGATGACCCACGGACTGGGGAAGGGCGCGCTGCTCATCGTCGCCGGCCGGCCCGGCATGGGCAAGACGAGCTTCGCGCTCAACGTCGCCTCGCACGTGGCGATCCGCGAGAAGAAGACGGTCGGCATCTTCTCCCTCGAGATGGGACAGCAGGAGCTCGCTCTCCGCATCCTCTGCGCCGAGGCCGACGTCCACTTCTCGCGCCTGCGTGCCGGACACCTGTCGCAGCCGCAGTGGGTCAAGGTCGTGCAGAAGATGTCCGAGATCGGCAAGGCGCCGCTCTACATCGACGACTCGGCGGCGCCGACCCTGCTCGAGGTCTCGTCCAAGGCGCGTCGCCTGAAAGCGGAGAAGGGGCTCGAGGTGCTGGTCATCGACTATCTCCAGCTCATGCAGGCGGGCGGGCGGTTCGAGAACCGGAACCTCGAGATCTCGGCGATCACCCGGGCGATGAAGCAGCTCGCCAAGGAGCTCGATATTCCGGTCATCCTCCTCTCGCAGCTCTCCCGTGCACCGGAGCGGCGGGGCGGCGATCATCGTCCCCAGCTCGCCGATCTGCGCGAGTCGGGCGCGATCGAACAGGATGCCGACCTCGTGGCGTTCGTCTACCGCGACGAGGTCTACAACAAGGAAGATCCCGCGGTACGCGGCCTCGCCGAGCTGATCATCGCCAAGCACCGGAACGGCGAGACCGGGACCGTGCAGATGGTCTTCAAGGGCGAGACCACCCGCTTCTACAGCTTCGATCCGGCCTACGGCGCCGCCGGCGACCTTGGCTGAGAGTCGCTCCGGGACAGAGTCCGGCAGCGGAGCGGCGGCCGACCTGCGGACCGCCTGGGTCGAGATCGACCTCGGAGCGCTGGTCCGCAACTACCGTGCTCTCGCCCGTCACGTCGCGCCGTCGTCGATCCTCGCCGTCGTCAAGGCCGACGCCTATGGACACGGCGCCGTCGAAGTCGCCCGCGCTCTCGAACCGGAGGGTGCGGCGGCGTTCGGCGTCGCGACCCTGCGCGAAGGGGTCGAGCTGCGCGAGGCGGGGATCGAAGCGCCCGTGCTGGTCCTCTCGCCGGTCCCCGACGACGGCTTCGACGCGCTGCTCGGCCACCGGCTGACGCCGGTCCTCTCGAGCCTCGAGCAGCTCGCGGCGATCGCGGCCCGGGTCGACGCCGCCAGAGCGGAGCTCCCCGTGCATCTGAAGTTCGACACCGGCATGTCACGGCTCGGCATCGATGCCGACGACGCCGCCGCGGCGTTCGCGCGACTCGAGCGCTCGCCCGGTCTTCGCCTGGCAGGACTGATGTCCCACCTCGCCGAGGCCGAGTCACCGGAGAGTGCCGCCAACGAGCAGCAGATCGCGCTCTTCCGCGACCTCCTCGCGAGCCGGTGTACGACCGCGACGCCGGGGCCCGTGCACCACCTCGCGAACAGCGCCGCAGCGCTCCATCTGCCCGCGGCTCGGTACGACCAGGTGCGGCTCGGCATCTCGCTCTACGGCTACGACTCGGCGAGCTGGAGCCGGCCGCGGATCCCGCTCGAGCCGGTGATGTCGGTGCGCGCGGGCGTGATCCAGATACGCGAGATTCCCGCCGGCCGGCGCGTCGGGTACGGCGGGCGCTTCCTCGCGGAGGTCGCGAGCCGCATCGCGATCGTGCCCCTCGGCTACGCCGACGGCTACTCCTGGCGGCTCGGACGGCACGCCGACGTGCTGCTCCGCGACCGCCGGGTCCCGGTCGCCGGCGCGGTGAGCATGGATCTGCTGGCGATCGACGCGACCGGCGTCGACGTCCGGCTCGGCGATCCGGTGACCCTGCTCGGAGCACAGGACGGGAAGGCGATCCTCGCGCCCGAGCTCGCCGCGCAGATCGACTCGATCCCGTACCAGCTGCTCTGCCTCTTCGGTCTGCGGCTGCCGCGTCGCTACCTGCGCTCGCCGGCGCCGGAGAGCGCATCGTGAGCCGGACGCGGACGATCTACGCCTGCCAGAGCTGCGGCTATCAGTCGTCGGGCTGGCTCGGTCGCTGTCCCGAGTGCGGCAGCTGGTCGTCGTTCGTCGAAGAGACCCGAGAGGCGGGCGCGAAGGGCGCCGCTCCGGGAGCGAAGGCAAGGCCCGTCGTCCGGCTCGATGCCATCGGCGAAGAGCGGGTCGTGCGCTCGACCTCCGGGATCGGAGCGCTCGACCGCGTTCTCGGCGGAGGTGTCGTCGCCGGCGGCGCCGTGCTCCTGGCGGGCGAACCGGGGATCGGGAAATCGACCCTGCTGCTGCAGCTCGCCGACCGGCTGGGCGCGCTCGGCGGCAGCGTGCTCTATGCCAGCGCCGAGGAGTCTCCGCGCCAACTGAAGCTCCGCGCCGAGCGGCTGGGGGCGCTCGACGGCGGCATCGACGTGGTCGGCGAGACCGGACTCGAAGCGCTGCTCGGTGCAGCGCGCGAGACCGCCCCCGCGGCGCTGCTCGTCGATTCGATCCAGGCGATCTCCTCGACCGAGCTCGAGAGCCCCCCGGGATCGATCGGCCAGGTGCGGCACTGCGCGCACCGGCTGGTGGAGTTCGCGAAGCGGGAAGAGATGGCCCTCTTCCTCGTCGGTCACGTGACGAAGGAGGGAACGATCGCGGGACCGAAGTCGCTCGAACATCTCGTCGACACGGTGCTCAACTTCGAAGGGGAGCGGGAGTCGGACTACCGGATCCTTCGCGCCACCAAGAACCGGTTCGGACCGACCGGCGAGATCGCCATGTTCGAGATGCGCGAGAAGGGGCTCGAACCGGTCTCGGATCCGTCCGGAGCCCTGCTCGCACGGCGGCGCAGCGGTGCCCCAGGGTCCGCGGTCCTGCCGACCATCTCCGGCTCGCGGCCGCTGCTGGTCGAGGTCCAGGCGCTGGTCAATCCGACCAACTTCCCGTCCCCGCGGCGGATGAGCGTCGGGCTCGATTCCAATCGTGTCGTCCTCCTGGTGGCGGTCCTCGAGCGCTTCGCCCGGCTGCCGCTCGCCGACCGCGACGTCTTCCTCAACGTCGTCGGCGGACTGACGCTCAAGGAGCCGGCAGCGGATCTCGCGGTCGCCGCGGCGCTCCTCTCGGCGCATCGCGGCGCGCCGCTGCCGCAGGACGCGGTGCTGTTCGGCGAGATCGGACTGCTGGGCGAGGTGCGGCCGGTCGGCCAGATCGAGGCGCGGCTGCGCGAGGCGGCGGCGCACGGCTTCCGCGAGGCCTGGGTGCCGAAGCTCGGCGGCGCCACGGCCGGCCGGCGCGAGCTCCGTCTCGTCGAAATCTCGACGATCGAGGAGCTGGTGGAGAAGCTGCCGGGCTAGCGCGACGTTCCCGGCCAGATGAGGTCGGGTGGCGGGTTGGCGGGCCGGCCGAAGAGGTAGCCCTGCACCATGTCGGCGCCCGCTTCGGTCACCGCGGCGAGCTCGACTTCGGTCTCGACCCCCTCCGCGATCGTTTTCGCGTTCATCTCGTGGCACAGGGCGACGATCGAGCAGAGCAGGCGCCAGGGCCGGTTGCCGGGCGCGCAGCCGGCGACCAGCTCGCGGTCGAGCTTGACGATCTCGGGGCGAAGATCGGCGATGTACTTGAGATTGGAGAAGCCGGCTCCCAGGTCGTCGATGGCGAGCGAGATCCCCTTCTGGCGGATCTCTGCCAGGACGCTGTGACACTGGGCGAAGTACTTGATCGGCACTGACTCGGTGATCTCGAGCGTCACCGGATGCCGGTGGCGGAACATCGGATCGTCGGGCCGCACCAGCCAGCCGTAGTCGAATTCGTGCGGATCGATGTTGAGGAACAGCGGGTGATGCGCGCACTGCCGGACCGCCTGCTCGCGGTGGATCCGCCCCAGCTCGGCGACGCGGCCGGCCTGGACTGCCGCCTCGAAGAGCTCGGGGACGCTGGCGAACACCTTCTGGAGCGGGCGCGCCAGCGCCTCGTAGGCCCAGATCCGGCGCTTCTGGATCTCGGCGATCGGCTGGAAGGCGATCCCGACGTGAGCCTCGTCGACCAGCTGATGGACGAGGCGGATCTTTTCTGCCGGCAGCATCGGACGGGTGGGGTCGAGGATTCCTGCGTCGTTCAGAGACGTGGCTTCGTCCCGGTGATCCGCTCGAAGGCGGCGACGTAGCGGTCGCGGGTCCCCTGGACGACTTCGTCCGGGAGGGTCGGCGGGGTGGACTCGTGATCCCAGCCCGACTCATCGAGCCAGTTGCGGACGAACTGCTTGTCGAACGACGCGGGCTCCGATCCCGGCTTCCAGACCGCCTCTTCCCAGTAGCGCGAGGAGTCCGGCGTCAGCGCCTCGTCGATCAGCACGATGCCGCCGTCGAGCATCCCGAACTCGAACTTCGTGTCGGCGAGCAGCAGCCCCACCGAGCGGGCGTGCTCGGCGCCCGCGGCGTAGAGGGCGAGGGTCAGGTCGCGGAGACGGGAGGCGGTCTCTTCGCCGATCGCCGAGGCCATGAACTCGAAGCTCACGTTCTCGTCGTGACCGGACTCCGCCTTGGTGGCGGGGGTGAAGATCGGTTGCGGCAGGCGCGCGGCGCGCTCGAGCCCCGGGGGCAGCGGAATGCCGCAGGCGGTTCCCGCGCTGCGGTACTCCTTGAAGGCGCTCCCGGCGAGGTAACCGCGGGCGACGCACTCGAACGGAATCACCTCCGCCTTGCGCACCAGGGCGGATCTTCCGTCGAGCTCGCGGCGGTAGGTCTGCAGCTCGGCGGGGAGGTCGTCGACCTCGGTCGCGATCAGGTGGTTGGGCACGATGCCGGCGAGGCGATCCATCCAGTAGGTCGTCAGCTGATTGAGTACGCGCCCCTTGCCGGGGATGGCGGGACGCAGGATGTGGTCGTAGGCGCTCAGCCGGTCCGTCGCGACGAGCAGGATCGAATCGCCGAGATCGTAGATATCGCGGACCTTTCCGCGCCGGGGCGCGGGCAGTCCCGGCAGGCGGGTTTCCCAGACGGCATTGGCTCCATCGACGATCACGAAGTTCGTTCCCCTTTCTCGCGCTCAGGCACTGATGACTGCGTTGAATTCGCGCTCGATGAGCTCGGTCAGACTACCGCGCAGCTCAACGAGCGTGTTGTCGCCCCAGAGGGAGGCGTCGACGATCTCGTAGATCGCCAGCCGGTCCAGGCCCTTGAGGTTCGCGGTACCCAGTTTGCGGATCCCCACGAGCAGGCCACCGCCCGGGGAGTCGATCTTCATCGCGACGTAGGTGCGGTCGCCGTCGAGCAGGCGAAAGACGCGGCTGTTCGACGACTCGTTCTCGAAGCGGGAGATGAAATCGAGCGTCGCCACCATCCCCTCGTTGACCAGCGATCCGTTCGGATTGATGTAGGCGTAGAAGCCGCGAGCCTCCTCGCGCTTGTCGATCACGTCGACGTTGCGGCGCAGCATCGGCGCGAAGAAGCGGTTCACGGTCGCCTCGGGGTATCCCTGGGTGATCAGCAGGTTGCGGATCTCGTCGATCTCGCGCGACGCCTTGCCGGTGGTCAGCCGGGTGAGCTCGACGACGCCGTGGCCGAAGAACTCGTAGCGGTCGCCGCCCTCCTCTCGGCTCCCGATCTGGATCGGGAGGAGCCGGTACTGCCCGTGATTGAGGGCGATGCGGAGGCCGGTGCAGAACGGGAAACCCTTGGCCAGCGCCTCGCGGTAGGCGCGCTGGATCTGCACCGCGAGGGTGAGCAGATGGTGCGCTTCGCGACTCGAGAAGAAGGCGCCGTCGCCCAGGTACTTCTCCAGTTTGGTGCGGTTCTGCTGCGCCAGTCGGTTGATCCGGCGCTGGAAGCGGAACAGCATGCGGAACGACCGGTCCTGTTCGAGGGCGCCCGAGCGTCGGAGCAGCGAGACGGTCTCGGTGAAGTCGGAGATGTCGTAGATCAGGCCGAAGCGGGCGACCAGAGGATCGACGACCCAGGGCGCCATGAAGTCGAGCGGACGGGTGCTGGCGGAAAGCTGCGCCGTCGCCCCGGCTCCGCCGAGCCGCGCGGTGTAGCGCTCGTGTCCGAGCAGGTGGTCGCCGTCGCGCTCGACCAGGACGACGCTCTTGCGCAGAGCGTGGAAGAGCTCGAACTCCTTGAGCTTGATCAGCAGGCTCTCCCAGATCTGGACCCAGGCCGGTGTGAGGAGGAGATTCGGATCGTAGCTCGGGCGGCCGGCGAGAAACGTCAGGTAGCCTGGACGATTGAGGTGCGATCGTGGATCCTCGCTCGGCTGCGAGCCGAGGAGCCGGGCGATCTGGGCCAGCTCCCGATCGGTGCGCAGGAGGTCCGCGTACCACTCGTTCACCCGCATCAGGCGGGTGCGGAACTCGCGCCCGTCGAGCTTGAGGCAGCCCGCGAAGTAGCTGCCCAGCTCGGCGAGGTTCGGGCTCACGTGATCTTCGGTGAAGATCAGGACGTTGTCCTTCATCCGCGTGAGCAGGCTGGGGAAGAGCTGCTCCTCGAGCTCCTCGGTGTCGCTCGACAGTCGGTTGACCTGGTCGTAGACCAGGTTCGAGAGCCGGTCCATCACCTTGTGGTAGACGCGATAGCGGAACTCGTCGCCGAACTGACGCGCCCAGGCGAGATCGCGGCGCAACGTCCGCTTGGTCGTCTCCTTGAAGCCGCGGGCGATGGCGCCCGAGTGATGCAGCCAGAAGACCGCCGGGAAGCTCCGTCCGTAGCTGGCGGTGATCACGTTCTCCGTGGCGCGGGTGAGGAGCAGGCGATAGTGCTCCCAGGCGCCTCCGAAGGCGGAGCTGTCGAACGAGGTGTGCTGGATCGTGGCGTACTCGACCGCCTCCTCCTGGACCAGATAGTTGTCGAAGGCGCGTTCGAGGGAGGTGAGCTCGGCGGAGGAGAGGATCGGGAACCCCTGGAGCGGGGTGGCGTTCTCGTCCTCGAGGTAGATGCGCAGGGGAGCGGGCAGAATCCGATCGGCGTCCGGCATCACGCGCCGGAGCTCTTCGGGTCCGCGACCGAGGAAGTTGAAAGGGCCGGTCTTCAGCTGCGCGATCGGGTTCATGGGACGCGTTGCTACAATATCGCGGTGTCCACTCCAGGCGCCCGGCCATGACCCTTCCCCTCTCCCATGCGGCCGAAGCGGCCGACCTCGAACTCCGCCGGACCGTGCGGCCGGCGGAGGAGTCGACGCTCGATCTCTCGGTGATCGTGCCGGTGCTCGACGAGGCCGAGAGCGTCGAGGAGCTGGCGCGACGGGTCGTCGAGACACTGGCGCCGACCGGGCGCTCCTTCGAGATCATCTTCGTCGACGACGGATCGCGCGACGGGACGCCGGCCCGGATCCGGGCGGCGCGGGAGCGCGATCCGCGGGTGAAGCTGGTCTACCTGCGGCGCAACTTCGGCAAGGCTGCGGCGCTCACCGCCGGGTTCGATCATTCCCGCGGGCGCTGGATCGTCACCATGGACGGCGACCTCCAGGACGAGCCGGAGGAGATCCCGCGCCTCCTGGCGCGCATGGAGGAGGGCGGGTTCGATCTCGTCTCGGGCTGGAAGAAGGACCGCAAGGATCCGGTGTCGAAGACCGTGCCGTCGCTGCTGTTCAACTGGGTCACCCGCAAGCTGGCCCAGGTCGACCTGCACGATTTCAACTGCGGCTTCAAGGTCTATCGCCGGGAGGTCCTCGAGCAGGTGCCGGTCTACGGCGAGCTCCATCGTTACATTCCGGTCCTCGCGAGCCGGCGCGGTTTCCGCGTCGGGGAGCTCGCGGTGCGCCACCATCCGCGGCGCAGTGGCGTCAGCAAGTACGGCTGGGATCGCTTCTACAAGGGTCTGCTCGATCTGCTGACGGTACTCTTCATCACCAAGTACACGCGCCGCCCGCTGCATCTTTTCGGTGCCATCGGCCTGATCGGCCTGGGATCCGGTTTCCTGATCAATCTCTATCTCGCGATCCGCTGGTTCCTCGGTGAATCGCTCTCCAACCGGCCGCTGCTCCTGCTCGGTTCGCTCCTCATGCTGATCGGGCTGCAGGTCCTGACCACCGGTCTCCTCGCCGAGATGATGACCCATCGGACCTTCCGCAGCAGCGACAGCTACTCGGTCAAGGAGTGGCTCGACAGCCCGGATGCCGGAAGCTGAAGCCGACGGAGCGCCGCTCCGCCTCCTCTTCCTGACGCAGACCTATCCCCGTCGGCCGCACGACGGCGCGGGGCCGTTCATCCGCGACCTTGCGCGCGGACTGGTGCGCGGCGGCGATCGGGTTCGAGTGCTGGCGCCGCACGCCGCCGGGCTGCGCGGCGCCTGGGAGGAGGACGGAGTCGAGGTCCGGACCTTCCGCTACGCGCCGGCACGCTTCGAGCTGTTCGGTTACGGGCGCTCGCTGCGCGCCGACGAGCGCAGCGCCCTGCCGGCCCTGGCGGTGGCGCCGCTCTACCTCGCGGGCGCCCGGCGCGCCCTCGCGGCGGAGCTCGCCCGGGAGCCGTGGGATCTCGTCCAAGCGCACTGGCTGGTGCCGAACCTGCTCGCGGCGGCACCGCTGTCGCGCCGGGTGCCGCTCGTGGTCGGGCTCCACGGAAGCGACGTCTTCATGGCGGAGAAGCCGCTCGTCGCCGGCTGGAGCGGACGCGCGCTGGCGCGGACCCGCGCCCTGACGAGCTGTTCGCCCGAGCTCGCGCGGCGGGTGGAGGCGCTCGGGTTCCCGCCGTCGCGCTCGACGGTGATCCCGTATGGTGTCGACTCGGAGCTCTTCCGACCCGATCCTGTGCGACGTCCGGTCTGGCGCGAGCGACTGGCGATTCCGGCGCTGGCGCCGCTGATCCTCGGCGTTGGCAGGATGGCGACCAAGAAGGGGTTCCACGACCTGCTCGGCGCCTTCGCGGAGATCGCGCAGGAACAGCCCGAGGCCCACCTCGTGCTCGCCGGCGGCGGCGACCGTCTCGCGGAGTTCCGCGACCGCGCGACCGGGCTCGGGGGGCGCGTCCACTTCCCCGGTGCCGTCCTGCACGACGAGCTGCCCGACCTCTACCGCGCCGCAGATCTGTTCGCGCTGCCCGCGGTCCACGACAGCAAGGGGAACGTCGACGGCCTCCCCAACGTGATCCTCGAAGCGATGGCGAGCGCGCTCCCGGTGATCGGCACGTCGATCTCCGGTCTGCCCCTCGCCATCGCGCCGGGAGAGAACGGCTGGCTCGTCGGCGAGGGCGACAGCGCGTCGCTGGCCGCCGCACTGCGTGAAGCGCTGGGAGATCGCGCACGCCTCCGTGCCCTGGGGGAGCGCGGGCGGGAACGGGCGGTCCGGGAGTTCGGCTGGGACGAGATCGCGCGGCGCTACCGTGCGGTCTACCGCGAAGCGATCCGCACGCCCCGCTAGTCGAGCGGCAGGACGATCTCGACCGGCCGGCCGGCACGGAGGACCGAGAGCTGCAGGCTCCGCGCCTCCGGATTGCGCACCAACGCCATCAGGGTGGGGACCTGCGTCAGCGGCTGGCCGTCGCCGCGCAGCACGAGGTCGTCGATCTCGAGACCCGCGCGTGCCGCGAGGCTGCCCTTGGTCACCGCCTGCACGATCAGGCCGCGGATTCCGAGGGGGGCGTAGTCGACCGGCGCGAGGCGCGCACCGAGCTCGCGCGGAGGAGGGGCGTTGCGCGGCGCCGGTTCCGCGCGGCGACCCGAAACGGTCGCGGTGCGGCCGGTCCCGCGCGCCTCCTGGAGCCGCGCCAGGGCGAGGGCCGGCTCGCGCGCCGCGGGATCCAGAGTGAGAGCGCGATCGAAGAGGTTCTCCGCGTCGGCAATCCGGTTCTGCGCCAGGTAGACCGTGCCGAGGTTGTAGGCGAAGTCGGCGCGCTCGGGCTCGAGCTCGAGGGCGCGCGCCAGGCTCGTTGCGGCGGCGGCGAGATCGCCGGCGCCCTGCTGCGCCCGGCCGAGAATCGCCCAGGCGGTGCCGTTCTCCGGTTCGAATCGGGTCGCCGCCGCGGCGTCCGGGACCGCCGCCGCGAAGGCGTTGCGGGAGATCTCCGATTCGGCGAGCTGGAGGGCCGCGGGAGCGCCGGCGCCGGCGGCGTTGGCCGGATCGCTCTCGAGCGCCCGCCGCAGACTGGTCTCGGCGCCGGCAGCGTTGCCGAGACCGCGCTGCGCACGGCCGAGCTCGAGCCAGAGGAGAGGGCGGTCGGGGTGGGCTCCGGTCGCTTCGACGAGGAGGGCCACGGCTTCGACCCAGCTGCCGGTCTGCTCGTAGGTGCGGGCGAGCTGCAGCGAGATTTCGGCGTCGGCGCGGTCGATCTGGTGCGCCCGCCGCAGCGCGTCGATCCCCTCGATCCTGCGTTCGAGCGCCAGGCGCGCCAGGGCGAGGTTGAACCAGGAGCGCGCGTCGCCGGGGGCGAGCCGGACCGAGGTCTCGAGCGCCTGCGCCGCGTCCTCGTACTGCGAACGTTCGAGATAGATGACGCCGACGTTGTTGAGCGCCAGCGCCTTGAGATCGGCGGGCAGCGGTGTGCCGGTGGCGCGTTCGAGGGCGAGGAGCTTCTCGAATCCGGCGAGCGCCTCCTCCGTGCGTCCGTCGGCGAGATCGATCTTGGCGAGCGTGTAGACGGTTCGGGGATGGAGCGGCCGGAGCTGGAGGCTCTCGTTCGCCAGCCGGCGGGCTAAGGCGTGGTCGCCGGCGCTCTCCGCGGCGAGCGCCGCTTCGAGCTTCTGGACGGCGGTGCGCCGGCGGGCGTTGGCGGCCTCGAGCTGGGAGTTCTGGAAGAGCCCCACGAAGTCGGCGCTGTAGAGCTGCGGATCGAGGGTCAGATCCGGCGTCTCGTACAGGATCTGCCGGAGCTCGAGGCCGGCGCTCGAGCGGTCCCCCTGCTCGAACAGGAGCCAGGCCGCCGTCGTGCGCAGGCGGGCGCGCTCGGCCGGATCCGGATCGCTGGTCCCGAGCTCGCGATAGATCGCGATCGCGCGGGCGAGATCTCCTTCGGCGTAGGCCTGGGCCGCCTCCGACTCGCGCGGGCCGGAGACGGTCGCGTTCGACGGCGCCGTCTCGCCGGCGGGACGGTCGAAGAGGTCTTCGGACTCGATGCCGTCGGACGGCGGATCCTGCGCCGCCAGCGGGGCCGTGGCGAGTGCGAAGAGCAGAACGACGAGGGCTCGGAGGCAGGGCGGTCCGCTCGCGGGTGGCATTGCCGCGAATCTAGCAAACCGGGGCGCCGGCCGGGCGGCGCCCGCGAGGTCAGTTGGGCAGGATCGGGCGTGCGGCCAGCCGCTTGTCGAGGCGGCCGTCGAGATCGAACGTGAGAATCGACTCGCGGTCCGAGGCGATCTCGACGGTCTCGCGCAGGAGCACCGGCGATCCCGGCTCGGGACCTGCCGTGATCTCGACGACGTGGGGCCCGGGTGCCAGCCAGCGGCCGCGCAGCGGTGTCGAACCGGCATCGGCACCGTCGAGTCGGACCGTCCCCTGGCGCGTGTTGAGGTGCGGTTGGATGGTGAGCTGCCCCGGCCGCTCGATCGGCGGAGTCAGACGCCGCGTCTCGCCGGCGGCGAGACGGAGTCGTGTCTCCTCGCGGTGCGAATAGGCCGGCGAAGCGATCGAGAACTGGAGCCGGTACGAGCCGGGCGGAAGCTCGATCGTGCGCTCCCGGTCCAGGGTCCATCTGCGCTTGCCGATCTGGAGCTCGATGGCGCTGTCCCAGC
Organism: Thermoanaerobaculia bacterium; assembly: GCA_050186295.1. GTDB lineage: Bacteria > Acidobacteriota > Thermoanaerobaculia > Multivoradales > JAGPDF01 > JAGPDF01. The sequence continues at coordinate 55,349 of JBFWYP010000015.1, forward strand.
CCGGCGAGAGGACCACACGGGCGGGCTCCGGTGGAGGCGGCGATGTGGCGTCGGGAGGCGCTTCGGGGGCCGGAGCGGTTGTCGCCGAGGCGAGCTGGTCTGCCGCGCCCGTCGCCGCTCCGGAGAGCGCGGAGGCCTCCGGCGGCGTGGTCCGAGCGGGGTCGACCGGCGCCACGGCGACTTCCCCGGCCGCGTCGGGGGCGGGTGCGGCGGAGGAAGCGGCGCTCGCGGGCGGCGCTGTATCGCCGGTCACCGTCGGGGTCGGCGAGGTCGCCGTGGCCGCCGCCGGCTGGGCGTCCGGATGCGCGACCACACGGTCGGTCGCCTTCTGGTCGAAGTAGCGCCAGGCCCCCCAGGCAGCGGCAGCGAGGAGGACGGCGACCACGAGCGCGGTTCCCCAGCCCGGCCCGCCTCGATCCTCGGCAGCGATCGCGCTCGTCGCGGCGGACTTCGGGGGCGCTTGGGCGGCCGGGTCGAGCTCGATCTCACCGAGCGTCACCCGGCGTCGCGGCACGGCGCCTTTCGTGCGCACCGTGGGCACCGGCGCCGTGTCGGTCGGAACGGGAATCGGACGCGTGGACTCGGTCCGCGGTGCTGCGGCGGGCGCGGCCGGACGACGTCGCGTCAGCTCTTCGAGCTCGCGCACCAGGAGGCCGCAGTCCGGGTAGCGGTCGGCCTTTCCCTTCTCGAGGCAGCGCATGATGATCTGGCGCAGTTCGGGAGTGCTCTCCGGCGCGTTGCGCGCGAGCGGCTCCGGCGGCTCGTTGAGGATCTTGTAGAAAACCGCCGAGATCTCGGCGCCGGGGAACGGCTTCTCGTAGGAGATCAGCTCGTAAGCGAGCGCACCGAACGAGAAGATGTCGTCGCGGGCATCGGACGGTTCGCCGCGGATCTGTTCCGGCGAGAGGTAGGCGGCGGTGCCCAGCGTGATCCCGGCCTGGGTGAGCGACTGCTGCTGGCGGGCGAGCTTGGCGATCCCGAAGTCCATGATCTTCGCCGTGTCGTCCTCGAGGATGCGGATGTTCGCCGGCTTGATGTCGCGGTGGATCACGCCCTGGGTGTGGGCGTACTCGAGTCCGCGCGCGATCTGCACGAGGTAGAGGAGCTTCTCGGCCGGGGGGATGAACTCGCGACGCTTGATCTTGCGATCGAGGTCCTCGCCGCTCAGATACTCCTGCACCAGGAACGGCGTTTCGCCGTCGAAGCCGAACTCGTAGACGGTGACGATGTTGCGGTGATGCAGGTTGCCGGCGATTTCGGCTTCGCGAAGGAACCGGTCGCGGGTCTCCGAGTCGGCCGCGGTGCAGGTCTTGATGGCGACGAACCGTTTGATGAACGGATCGCTCGCCTTGTAGACGACTCCGAATCCTCCGACGCCGATCTTCTCGAGGATCTGGTACTTGTGGAGCTTCTGCATCCCGATGTGCGCGGCATGGTAGCACGCGACCCGGGATCTCCCGCGCGATCAGGAGGGCGGGCGGAGGGTGGGTTCGAGAAAGCGCCAGAGCGCCGGTACGTCGAGCCGTCCGCCGGGTAGTCGGAAGAGCGGGATCGTCGCCGGGGAGGCAACGTCGGAAGCGGGGCCGGTGCCTGCGAACGGCGAGCCGAGCTCCTCCCGGGATGCGGCATCGGCGACGCCGAGGCGGCGCATCCACCAGGTGTGAGCAGGTTCGGCGAGTCGTTCGATCCGGTCCCAGTCGGGCCATGGCGCCGCATCCGGTCCCGCGGCGTCCATCGTCGCGATCGTCGCCACCGGCTGCCCGGCCGGGAGTGCGAGCCGGCCGTACGCGAGCGCCGCGCCGAAAGCGGCCGGCCAGCTTCCCGACGCGACGACCGCCACCCGTCCCTCGGGGACGCCGGCAGCGCGCAGGCGCGTGAGGACACTGCCGAGATCCGCCACCGCCGCCGCGACGGGTCGGCCGTCCGCGGCGTGGCGGAATCGACGACCGAAGCCGTCCGCGCCGCGCAAGCGGAATCGGGCCACCGCGATCCCGCGCCCGGCAAGGAACTGGAAGAACGGTTCGAACTCGTTCCAGCGAGGCGGCTGCTCGTCGCTTTCGATCCAGCAGAGCGCCGCGATCGGCCGGCGGTCCGCACGGCGGGCGGAGCCGGGCAGCCAGAGCTCGAGCGGCAGATTCCGCAGACCTTCGGAGCCGATCCTCTCCCTCACGGGATCGACGAGGGTCGCTGGGTCGATCCCCGGAGCGAGACCCCAGGTCAGGGGGCGCGGAAGCGCATCTTGCGGTGGCGCGAAGAGCAGATCGCGCGGGGTGCGGCCGGAAGCGACCGTCACCACCTGGCCGCCGTCGCGCGGCAGCGCCAGCGCCGCCGCCTGCACCGTCCCTCGGGGGAGCAGGGGCGGGGCGAGCGGCGAGAAAGTCGAGGCGTCGAGGAGTTCGCCGCTCCGGATCCCGTCGCAGACGCGGGTCGTCGCGATCGTTTCGCCGTCCGCGGCGAGCGTCGCCGCGATCACCTCGCATCCGGGAGCCGGGTGAACCGGAGGAGCGAGTCGTGCATCGGATCCACTCGCCGCGTCGAGCCCGAACCAGAGCAGACCGAGGAACTCGGCGCCGCCGTCGGCGAGCAGCAGCAGCGAGCTCTCGTCGGGGGAGAACCCCACGGGGACGAAGCGCCCGTCGTCTCCCAGCGGCAGGAGGAGCCGTGTCGCTCCGGCGGTGCGCTCGTGGAGATAGACCTGGTCGGCGTCGGCGGTGAGCGGCTGGCGCAGTGCCACGAGCCTTCCCGACGCCGAAACCGCGGCAATCTCGAATCCGGGCGGAAAGCTCTCGAGGATCCGCACGGAGAAGGTCGCGGTGTCGAGTGCGAGAAGCGTCTCGATCCCCTCGGCCGACGAGGCCAGGTACCAGCTGCTCCTGTCGCCGGCCCGGCCCACGAGACGGTACTCGCCCGCCGGCGTGCGCACCGGTGTCACCGTTCCGTCGCGGCCGAGGCGGGCGATCGTCCGGCGTCCGCCCGGTTCGCCGATCAGCGCGAGAGCGGCCGCGCCGTCGGACGACAGCGCGAGCGGGACGAGATCGCGGCGCTCGGAGATCCGGGTCGGGAGCGCCTGGGCGAGATCGAAGAGGAGAGTTTCGCCGCCGGTCGACGTCGCGAGCAGGAGCTCCCCTCCGCCCGACAGATCGATCGCGCGATGGCCGCGCGAGGCGAGGAGCGGCTCCAGTCGATGCGGGCGGGGAGAGCGGACGCGGACGCCGTCCGCACGCACGCCGGATTCCTGCGTCGCCGGACGGCAGGAGACGAGGAGCAGCGCCGCGGCGAGCAGCGCAGCGCCTGTCCGGGTTCCGCGGGGATCCGGCCGTTGGTAGAGTGCTCGCATGTCGGACCGGAAGTACAGACAGCCGGGCTACCAGAGCTCGGACGACGACCGCAGGGAGAGTCCGCGCCCGGCGACGCCGCGCCCGCCGCGCGATCCTCGGGACGCGCCCCGCGGACGCGGCCTCGGCGCTCCGACGGTGAGTGCCTTCCGCTGCGCGCGTTGCGGGGAGCTCTCGACGGTCGGAGCCGCGGCTGCGCTCGAAGCACGCTGCACGAAGTGCGGTGCGGATCTCCACACCTGCACCCACTGTTCGAGCTTCGATCCGGCGGCGCCTTTCCAGTGCCGGCAACCGATCCGCGAGCGTGTGCCGAAGAAGGACGTCGCCAACCGCTGCGACCTGTTCGACCCGCGGGTGAGCCAGGAGTTCGCCGCCGAGAAGCCGGGAGCGGCGAGCGGACGGCCTGAGGGGCAGCGACCGAACGATGCTCGCTCGGCCTTCGAGGCGCTCTTCAAGAGTTGAGGTAGACCCGGGCGGGTCAGGCCGGCGATTTCCAGCTGCCTTCCCGTCGCAGTCGATCGAGCTCGTTCCGGTCCTCGGCCGAGAGCGAGAGCCACTCGAGCTCGATGCGCGAGCGGTCGCTGTCCGAGCCGCTTCCGATCTCGGTGCCGACGACCCGCGCTCTTCCCGCGATCGCCGGCGTCAGAAGTCGCAGGTCGACCGCCGCACCGCGCGCCGGCTCGATGGCGAGCGACGATTCGACGACCAGGCCGGCGTCGGTCAGCTCGAGGACGTGGAACCCGGATTCGGAGGTGACGTTGACGCCGCCCTCCGCCGGAACGCGGAATCGTCCGAACAGTCGCGTCTCGGACGAGACGATGGCGTGCGCCGAGAGGAAGTCGGCGAGGCTCTGTGCCTGCGGCCGCAGGACCTTCTCGAACTGGATCCCGGCGCGATAGAGCGGACTGCTGTCACCGTCCGCGCCGCTCGAGGTTCCCTGCAGGAAACACCAGACGACGTGCCCCGAGATCGAGACTTCGCCGTCCGCGTGATGGAGATGCAGGGTGATGCTGGCGCGCGGAGCCAGTCGCGATGCGGTTTCGATCGCCATGCCGGAGAGGGAGATGTCGAGCACCGTGCCGTCGAGGGAGATCTCGAGCGCACCGTCCCGGCGCGGCACCGGAATGCGGCGGGACTTGCGGCGGTCGGAGGCGTTGGCGGTCACGGCCCGGGGCTCAGCCGCCAATATACGACATCTCCGCGCGCGGCAGGCTCGCCGTCGCGGCCGAGCGGATCTCGGAGTAGCGATCCTGGCGGTCGCTCCAGACAGCGCGGATCCGGCGCACGATCTCCTCGTCGCTCGTGCCGTCGCGCAGCGGCGCCCTCAGATCGAGCGCCCGATCGCCGAAAAGGCAGGTGAAGAGTCCGCCGTCCGCCGACAGCCGGAGGCGATTGCAGTCGCCGCAGAAGGGCTGCGTCACCGAGGCGATGATGCCGATCTCGCCCGTGCCGTCGACGAAGCGGTGACGCCGCGCGACCTCGCCCGGGAAGGCGGGAGCGAGGGGTTCGAGGGCGCGGTGCCGGGCGATCGTCGCGAGGATCTCGGCGGCTGTCACGACCTCGTCGAGCTTCCAGCCGTTGGTGTGTCCCACGTCCATGAACTCGATGAAGCGCACGGTGACGGCGGTGCCGCGGAAGCGCTCGACCAGAGGCAGGATGCTCTCTTCGTTGACGTCCCTCCGCACGACCATGTTGACCTTGAGCTGCGGGAAACCGGCGGCGAGGGCGGCGTCGATCCCGGCGAGGACCTCGTCGGGCCCCGAGAAGGTGTCGTTGATCCGGCGGAAGACTGCCGGATCGAGACTGTCGAGGCTGACGGTGATCCGGTCGAGGCCGGCGGCACGGAGCGCCCCGGCCTGCTCCGCGAGCAGCGATCCGTTGGTGGTCAGGGTCAGCTCGACCCCGTGCCGGCCGAGCCGGCGGACGAGCTCGGGCAGGTCGCGCCGCAGCAGCGGTTCGCCGCCGGTGAGGCGGATCTTGCGCACGCCGAGCGGCACGAACAGTCCGGCGGCGCGGTCGATCTCCTCGAACGTCAGGATCAGCGGGCGGGCGAGGAACGGGTGATCGGCGCCGAACAGCTCGCGCGGCATGCAGTAGGTGCAGCGGAAGTTGCAGCGGTCGGTCACCGAGATGCGCAGATCGGCGAGGCGCCGCCCTCTCCGGTCGCGGAGCTCCGGCGTCGGGGTCGTCTCGTCGAGGATCCTCAGGGTCACCTGGACATTCTAGATGGGTTGCGAGGTCAGCCCGCCCAGAGGTTGGCGGTGTGCCGGGCGTAGAGCCAGAGCTGCAGGGCGAGGGCCAGAGCGGTGAGCACCCAGGCGAGGCGGCGCAGGTGCGGCCGCTCCGGCGACCAGGCGCGACCGAAGATCCAGAAGGCGGGGAGGACGGCCAGGGCGAAACGCGTGAACGCCATGTAGTGGAGGGTCATCGCCGGGACCAGCGCCATCGGCAGGGCGTACCAGAAGGCGACCCGGTCGCGTCGCCAGAGGGCGGGGAAGGTCGCGACGACGGCCACGAAGGCGAGCCGGTCGAGGAGCGAGCCGCGGATCGAATGCAGGGCGTCGATGCGGAAGAAGCTCGTCACCAGCCCGATCGGATCGAGCAGTCGCGACAGCGACTGGCCGCTGACGAACACTCCCTGGACACCGAGGGCGCCGCGCGGATCGCCGGTGAGGAGGAGATGGATCAGGGCGTAGGCCACGACCCCGCAGAGGGGTGAGACGAGCAGGAGGATGCGCGCGCCCCGCGAAGCGCCGGCCGAGCGGAACCGCGGCAGGGCGGCGACGAGCGCCGGCAGGACGAAGAGGCCGACCGGGCGCGCCAGCGTGAGCGCGAACGCGGCCAGCGCCGCGAGCGGGAGCCGGCCGCGGTCGATCGCCAGCAGCAGGCCGGCCGCGAGGGCGAGAAAGAGCGCCTCCGAGTACGGCAGCCCGAGGTAGAAGGCGGAAGGAAAGGCGAGCAGGGCGAAGAGCGCACCGGACGCGACGGCGCTCTCCTCGCGCTCTCTCACCCAGGAGGCGAAGCCGAGCAGACCGAGGGTCGAGAAGAGCAGGGCGGCGAGCAGGGCCGCGGGGAGATAGTTCCCGCCGGTGAGCGGTGCGACGAGCCGGACGGCGGCCGGCCACAGGGGCCAGAAGGCGCTCGAAACCCGCCCGGCGACGTAGCCGTGCTCGGCGATCTCGAGGTAGTGCTGGCCGTCCCAGGTGGCCCAGCGGGTCGCGAGATGCGGCGGTGTGTCCGCCGGACGATGGAAGTTGGCGGCGAAGTCGGCGACGGAGAACGGCCAGAGCGAGCTCGCGGCGAAGACGAGCGGCAGCGCGAGCCAGAGCAGCCTCCAGCCGACCAGCGCGGCGATCCAGCGTCGGGGCACGTCGGGATCCTAGCCCGCGGAGTCGCTGGCGCCGCTCGCCGGTGCCGCGACCATGTCCGTCACGGGAAGGCGGGCGGTGGCCGCGATCAATTCGCGCAGCCGGCGCGGCAGGTCGTCCGGCACGTCGCCGTGGCGGACGCGCCAGTCCCAGTTGCCGCGTGTCGCCGACGGCCGGTTCATCCGCGCTCCGGAGTCGAGGTCGAGGAGGTCCTGCAGCGGGAAGATCGCCAGGCCAGCGACCGAGGTGAGCGCTGCCCGCACCATCGCCCAGGAGATCCGCGACGGTTCGCAGCCGAGGTAGGCGAGCGCCCGCTTCCGCTCCTCCTCCCCGGCGCCGGCAAACCAGCCCCGCGTCGTATCGTTGTCGTGAGTGCCGGTGTAGACGACGGCATCCGGCGCATGGCGGTGCGGCGCGTGCAGGCTGTCCTCGTCGGCGAAGGCGAACTGGAGCACGCGCATTCCGGGGAGACCGAGGCGTCGGCGGAGACGTTCGACGCGGTCGTCGACGTCTCCCAGATCCTCCGCCAGCAAGGGCAGTGCGCCGAGTCTCGCGCGCAAGGCGCGGAACAGCCTCTCCCCCGGGCCCCGCACCCAGCGGCCGTTCCGCGCCGTCGCTTCACCGGCGGCGATCCTCCAGTAGGCGACGAAGCCGCGGAAGTGATCGAGCCGGACGAGGTCGGCACGCGCCGTCTCGTGCTCCAGCCGCGCGATCCACCAGGGAAACCCGGCGCGTGCCATCTCGTCCCAGCGGTAGAGCGGATGGCCCCAGCGCTGCCCGTCCTGGCTGAAGTAGTCGGGAGGCACCCCGGCGACCGCCCTGGGCTGGCCGGACGGTTCGAGATCGAACAGCTCGCGGTGGGACCAGACGTCGGCACTGTCGAGCGCGACGTAGATCGGCAGGTCGGTGAGGAGGCGCACCCCACGGCTCCGGGCGCCGGCGCGGAGCGCCTCCCACTGCCGGTGGAAGAGGAACTGCACGAACTCGTGGAAGCGAACGGTTCCGGCGTGACGGGAGCGGATCTCTGCCAGCGCCGCGGGCTGGCGATCGCGCAGGCCGTCCGGCCAGTCGAGCCAGGAGCGCTGGTTCTGCTGCTCGCGGATGGTCGCGAACAGGGTCCAGTCGTCGAGCCAGAGTCGGCGCCGTTCGTGGTCGGCGAAGGCGCGGAGCTCCTCGTGCAGCGGATGGTCCGGGCGCGCGGCGTGGCGTTCGAAGGCGCTGCGGAGGAGCCGGCCGCGCGTGCGGCGGACGGCGGCGAAGTCGATGCGCGCCTCCTCGGGCGTGGCGGCCGCCGCGAGCTCTTCGGGGGTGAGGAGGCCGTCGGCGGCGAGCGCGTCGGGCGAGACGAGCCATGGATTGCCGGCGAACGCCGAGAGTGCGTTGTACGGCGAGTCGCCGTATCCGGTCGGACCGACCGGGAGCATCTGCCAGACCGATAGGCCGGCGGCCGCGAGCCAGTCGAGGAGCGTCGCGGCGTCGGCTCCGAGGTCGCCGCTGCCGAAACGTCCGGGAAGGCTGGTCGGGTGGAGCAGGAGTCCGGCGGCGCGTGCCGGACGACGGAGATCGGTACGGTCGCGCGCTCCGCGTCGCGCGCTCACTCGCGTTCGAGGTAGGTGTAACCCGAGAGGCCCTGCTCGTAGACGCGCAGGAGATTGCGCGACTCTTCGAAGCTGATCCGCTTGGCGCGTACCGCGATCTCCGAGAAGCGCCGCACGTTGGCGACCAGATCCTGGTGGTCGTAGCTCACGTAGCGCAGGACGTCGGCGACTGTGTCGCCGGCGAGCACGTGGTCGATGTGGTACTCGCCGTCTTCCGTGAGGGAGACGTGCAGCGTGTTGGTGTCGCCGAAGAGATTGTGGAGATCGCCGAGGATCTCCTGGTAGGCGCCGACGAGAAAGACTCCGAGGTAGTAGTCGTCGTCGCCGACGGGATGCAGCTCGAGGACGTGCTTCACGTCACGGCGATCGATGAAGTGATCGATCTTGCCGTCCGAGTCGCAGGTGATGTCGGCGAGGACCCCCCGGCGCGTCGGCTCCTCGTGCAGCCGGTGGATCGGCAGCACCGGGAAGAGCTGGTCGATCGCCCACGAGTCGGGGAGCGACTGGAAGACCGAGAAGTTGCAGAAATAGATGTCTGCCAACGCCCGTTCGAGGCCGTCGAGCTCGCCCGGGACCTCCGGCATCTCCCGTACCAGGCGGAGGATCTTGAGGGCGATCGCCCAGAAGATGTCCTCGGCGAGCACGCGCTGCGCCAGCGAGACGTGGTTCAGGCTGTAGAGCGAGAGCACCTCTTCACGGTAGCCGACGGCATCGTGGTACGCCTCGAGGAGGTTGCGACGGTTCACCTCGCGGTAGGCGTCCTGGAGATGTCGTATCGGTGCCGGCGTGTCGGGGGGCAACGAGTCGGGCAGTTCGCCGACAGTGAACTCGCCGACCCCGAGCACGTCGACGATGAGCACGGCATGATGCGCGACGAGAGCGCGCCCCGACTCGGAGACCAGCGTCGGGTGAGCGACCCCGGCGGCGTCGCAGAGCTCCATCGTTCCGAACACGATGTCGTTGGCGTACTCCTGCAGCGTGTAGTTGATCGACGAGGAGAAGTTGGTCTGCGAGCCGTCGTAGTCGATGCCGAGGCCGCCGCCGACGTCGAGATAGCCCAGGGGAGCTCCGAGCTTGGAGAGCTCGACGTAGGTCCGGCCTGCCTCGCGCAGCGCTTCCTTGACGTTGCGGATCGAGGAGATCTGGCTGCCGAGGTGGAAGTGGAGGAGCTCGAGGCAGTCGAGCAACCCCTTCTCGCGCAGGAACGAGACGGCCTGGAAGAGACCGCGGGCGCCGAGGCCGAACTTGGAGCGGTCGCCGGCGGACGCCTCCCAGTGGCCCGCGCCGCGCGCGGAGAGGCGGGCCCGGACGCCGATCGAAGGGCGCACGCCGGTGCGCTCGGCGACGGCAGCGATCAGCTCGAGCTCGGAGAACTTCTCGACCACGAGGATGATGTGGCGTCCGAGTTTCGAACCGAGGAGCGCGGTCTCGATGTACTCCTCGTCCTTGTAGCCGTTGCAGACGACCAGCGCCTCCTCGTCCTCGAGCATGCCGAGGACCGCGAGGAGCTCGGGCTTGGAGCCTGCCTCGAGGCCGAAGTGGTAGGGCCTTCCGGCGTCGAGCAGACGCTCGACCACGTAGCGCTCCTGGTTGACCTTGATCGGGAAGACGCCGCGGTAGGTGCCGCCGTAGCCGTACTCGGAAATCGCACGTCGGAACGCCTCGTTGAGCTCCACCAGGCGCGCCTGGAGGATCTGAGAGAAGCGGATCAGGAGTGGCGTGCCGATGCCGCGCATGCGCACTTCGTCGACCAGCTCCTTCATGTCGATCGCCGGCGACCCGGGGCCGCCCGGCTGCACGAGGAGGCTGCCTTGCTCGTCGGCGGAGAAGTAACCGTTTCCCCACTGACGGATGTTCCAGAGATCGAGGGAGTCCTCGACCGTCCACTTGCGGCGGGTGAGGGTCGTCAACGGCGGAATTCCGCGCGCAGGGCGCACTGGGCGGCGTGGATCACGCGCGAAACTCTAGCACTCGGTGTCGCGTTGGCAAGACGTTTCGCTGGCGTCGAGGAGGACGTCAGGGCGTGGCGACGAGACAGCCGACATCGTTGTTGTGACCGAAGATCACGAGTCCGGCGGCGAACCGTCCGCCGACCGTGGAGAAGGTCGCGCGGTACGGCTTCGTGCGGTCGTCGAGGTCGCGGAAGATGTCGTCGAGGTCGCGCTGCCGCGAGCCGCCCTCGGGCAGCTCGAAGACGCTCGAGCCGATATAGCCGTCGGCGGCGTCGAACAGATCGAGACGCACGATCGAGTCGGCGAGGCCGAGATTGGTGACGTGCACGGTCGCCGACTCGTCGGAGCGCGGCGAGATGCCGCCGATCTCCTGGGTCGCGGCGGACCAGTCGCTCTCGGCCACGGAGAACAGCGTGCAGCCGCTCGCACCGCTCGGCTGCGACGGGCTCCGCAGCCTGGCCGTCGCATCGATCCGGCCGGCGTCGGACGGCGACAGGAGCTCGAGGAGCAGGGCGCCGCGACCGCCGAGCAGGCCGAACAGGTTGGTCAGGACCTCGGGCGCGGAGAGCGAACTGTTCGGGTAGAGGAGGAAGCGCACCGGATCCGGTGGGCTGTCGTAGGAGATGTCTGGCAGGTAAGTCGCTTCGAGCAGGCCGAAGTCGAAGCTGGCATCGTTGATCAGGGTCAGGTCGGTCGTGACCTGGTTCTCACCGGACTCCTCGATCATCGGCAAGAGCGCGTAGCGGGTGCTCCACGAGATCGGCGAGCCGGTCACCTGGACGGGCTCGCTGTCGGTTCCCACAGCGCCGGTGGCGGTGAACCCGCGGACGGTGACGGAGTACGACCCGGGCGCGCCGTAGATGTAGAAGACGTCGAACGAGTCGGGCAGCTCGCGATGATCGATGCCGCCGTCGCCGAATCTCCACTCGACTCTCTCGATTGACTCGTCGGCGACGACCTGGAACGACTGGAGATTGCCGGGGTGGATCGGCCCGTCGATCGGGACGATGTGGATCTGCGGCAGCTCGAGCAATGGCAGCAGCGCTTCGAGGAAGGCCCCGCCGATCTCGATGTAGCCGCTGGTGTTCGGGTGGCCGACCGGATCCTCGACGTCGGGGTCGTAGAAGTAGTAGTTGTCGAAGACGTTCGGAAGCTCCTCGAAGACGGTGAAGACGTCGGCGACGGCGCGGAAGCTCGCCGCCCCGAGATCGCGGAGCCCGGCCGCCACGGCCGCCGTCTTGGCGTTGCTGCTGTCGACGGGGGCGTCGGGGATGCGCGGGATGAGCGTTCCGTGGACGGCGACGATGCCGAGCGTCTCCGCCCGCCGCGCCATGGTGTCGAGATTGAACAGGATGCTCTCGACGCTCACCCGCCGCGAAATGTCGTTCGTTCCCTCCATGAGGAGGAGATAGTCGCCGCCGCCGGCGAGGACGTCGTCGATCCGCGACAGGCCCTGGGTCGTCGTCTCGCCACCGATGCCGTAATTCTCGACCGTCGACTCGTAGCCCATCTGGTCCAGCCAGCGCTCCAGGCGCTTCGTGTAGCCGCCGCCGAGCGAGGAGGTGTCGCCGTAGCCCTCGGTGATGCTGTCGCCGAACGCCAGGAAGACGATCGGGTCGGCTGCCAGGGCGTGGCTCGACCCGAGGATCAGGGAGGCCGCGAGAATCGATGGGAAGAGGGAAGGTTTCGACATGGAGCGCCGGATGCTCGAACGAACAAGTCTAGGAAGCGCCATCGGGGGTGTCAATCGGACGAGCGGTCGCGCGACGGCGCGATACACTCCGGCGCAGCGGCGCGGGAGGCATTCTGGACAACTGGGTGGGGCCCGAAGAGGCCGAGGCGATCCGCGAAGCGGTGGTCGCGGCGGAAGGTGCGACGGCGGGGGAGATCGTGCCGGTGTTGCTCTCGGCCGCCGACAGCTACGAGGTCGCCTACTGGAAGGCCGCGACGCTCGGCTGCTTCGTGGCCGAGCTGGTCGCTCTCCTCGTCTGGCGGCTGCGCGAGGCCTGGACGCCGGCGGTCGGTACCGTCCTGCTTCCGGGTCTCGCGGGTGCGCTGGTCGCGGCACTGGCCGTGCTCCTGGTCCCGCGCCTCCGTCCGCTGATTGCCGGTGCCGAGAAGGTGTCCGAGCGCACGGCCCGGCGGGCCCGCGAAGCGTTTCTGGCATACGAGCTGTTCCGTACCGTCGACCGGAGCGGAATCCTGCTCTGCGTCTTCCGTCTCGAGCGCCGCGTCGTCGTCCTCGCCGACAGCGGGATCCACGCGGTGGCGTCCGAAGGAACCTGGAAACAGCTCGCCGACGAGACCGCGGCGCGGATGCGGACCGACGGTTCGGGCCCGGCGCTCCTCGCCGCGGTCCGGCGCTGCGCCGAGATCCTGCAGGAGCGCGGGCTGCGGCGGCGTCCGGACGACCGCAACGAGCTCGGCGACGAGCTCCGCGGCGACTTCCGCTGACGAGGCTCGCGGGGCAGCCTGCATGCTAGGCTCGCGCCCTTTCCTGCGGAGGAGAATCGACTCATGAGCGAACCGATCACCCCGTCGTCCCAGACCCCCCAGAAGAAGGGGATGTCCACCCTGGTCAAGGTCCTCCTGGGCTGCGGCGTCCTGCTCCTCCTCGGAGTCGGCAGCTGCGTCGTGGTCTCCGGCTACTTTCTGAAAAAGGGCGTCAACAAGCTGGAGGAGTTCGCCAAGGAGGCGGAGGCCAATCCGGACGCGGCGGTGGTGCGAGCGGCGGAGATGGCGCTGCGGCTGAATCCGGAGGTGGAGGTCCTCTCCTCGAATCCGGCCGAAGGAACGATCACGGTGCGCGAGAAGGCGACCGGCAAGGAGATCACCTTCGATCTCGAAGACATCAAGGCCGGAAAGTTCTCGATCACCTCCGACGGCGAAGAGACGCATGTCGACATCGACGCTTCGGCGGCGGACGGCGGCACGCTCAAGGTCACCACCGACGGTGGGACGGCCACGTTCGGCGCCGGCTCGCGCGCCGTTCCGGACTGGATCCCGGTCTATCCCGGATCGCGCAACGATGGCCTCTCGACCATCGAGTCGAACGGCGAGAAGTCGGGCTCGTTCTCGATCAACACGGCGGACGCGCCGGACGCCCTGCTCTCGTTCTTCGAGACGAAGCTCAAGGCTGCCGGCTTCGAGGTGCAGCGCGCGGAGCTCGCCGTCGACGGCGCGCCGAGCGGCACGCTCTCGGCGAGCAACGCGGGTCGGACGCTTTCGATCACGGCGGCGGCGCAGGAAGATTCGACGCAGGCGCTCGTCACCTACAACGAGAAGCCCTGATCCCCTGAGCTTCCTCGGGCGCCAGACCAGCGGATCGGTCGTCTGCATCTCCTGCGGACGACTGGTCGGCGTTCTCGACGACCGCTGCTTCCACTGCGGCCGCCGCAATCCGGGTCTCTTCGGATATTCACCGGTTCTGCGCCGGATGGGCGCCGATCTCGGCTTCGTCAAGCTCCTGATCGGTGCCTGCGGCGCGCTCTACGTCGCCAGCCTGCTGATGTCGCCCGGAGCGTTCGAGTTCTCCGGCCTCTTCCAGTTCCTCTCCCCGGGACGTCAGGCGCTCTTCCTCCTCGGGGCGAGCGGCGCCGCGCCGGTCTACGGACTCGGACGGTGGTGGACCGTGCTCTCGGCATCGCTGCTCCACGGCGGGCTGCTGCACATCCTCTTCAACATGCTCTGGGTGCGGAATCTGGCGACGCCGGTGGCCGATCTCTACGGTGCCGGACGGATGGTGCTGATCTGGACCGCCGCTTCCGTCGTCGGGTTCACCGCGAGCTCCTCGGCGCAGGCGTTCCTGCCGCCGATCCCGCTGATCGGCGGCGGCGGGGTGATGACGGTCGGCGCTTCGGCGTCGATCTTCGGTCTTCTGGGCGCCCTGGTCCTCTACGGAAGGCGCTCGGGTCAGAGCGCGATGCGGCAGCAGGTCTGGACCTGGGCAGTCGTGATGTTCGTCTTCGGCGTGCTCATGCCCGGGGTCGACAACTGGGCCCATGCCGGGGGCTTCGCCGGCGGCTATCTCGCCGCGCGCTGGCTCGACCCGCTCAAACCGGAGCGGATCGAGCACCTCGCCCTGGCGCTGGTCTGTCTGATCGCCACCGGCCTCGCGGTGGCGGTCTCGGTGATCACCGGGATGAAGCTCCTCGCAGGAGGACCGGGCGGATGAGCGAGCAGGGCAAGAAGAAGATTCGCTGGAGCGCCGCCCTCGCCGAGGCGAAGGAACTTGTCTGGAGCCAGCGCCGGCGCCTCTTCGGCGCGCTCTTCCTGATGCTCGTCGGGCGTCTCGCCGGGCTCGTCCTGCCGGCTTCGTCCAAGGTTCTGATCGACGACGTCTTCGGCAAGGGCAAGCACGAGCTGCTCCTGCCGCTGGCGATCGCGGCCGGGGTGGCGACGCTCGTCCAGGCGGGGATCGGCTGGTTCCTGGCGCAGCTTCTCGGGATCGCCGCGCAGGGGCAGATCGCCGAGATGCGCAAGCGCCTGCATCAGCACGTCCTGCGCCTTCCCACCAGTTTCTTCGATTCGACCAAGAGCGGCGAGCTGATCCAGCGGGTCATGGCCGACGCGGAGGGGATCCGCAATCTCATCGGCACCGGTCTCGTGCAGTTGACCGGCGGCCTGGTGACGGCGGTGCTCGCGCTTGGCGTCCTGTTCTGGCTCAACTGGCAGCTCACCACGGCCATCCTCGTGGTGCTGGTCGTCTTCGGCGGAACTCTGTCGTTCGCGTTCCGACGCCTGCGGCCGATCTTCCGCCAGCGCAGCAAGATCCAGGCGGAGATCACCGGCCGGCTGGGCGAGTCGCTGGGTGGAGTCCGGGTCGTGAAGGCCTACACCGCCGAGCCGTTCGAGGAGAAGGTCTTCGCCGGCGGCATCGAGACGCTGTTCCAGAACATCAAGAGCACGATGAGCGGGGTCGCCGGGGTGACGAGTCTGTCGACGGCGCTCCTCGGCGTGGTCGGAGTGATCATGATGCTGGTCGGTGGCCGGGCGATCGCCGCCGGCACGATGACCCTCGGCGACTTCATCATGTACATCTTCTTCAGCGGGCTGCTGGTGGCACCCGTGGCGGAGATCGCGTCGATCGGCACGCAGCTGACGGAGGCGTTCGCGGGTCTCGACCGCATCCGCGAGATCTTCGGGCGCGCCACGGAGGACGAGGAGGACGCGGAGCGGCAGCCGGTGGGTGAGCTCCGCGGCGAGGTCCGGTTCGACGGCGTCTCGTTCGAGTACGACCCCGGAGTGCCGGTGCTCCGCGACGTCTCCTTCCGCGCTCCGGCCGGTTCGACGACGGCGCTGGTGGGCTCCTCGGGCTCGGGGAAGAGCACCCTCATCGGGCTCGTGATGGCGTTCCACAAGCCGACTTCGGGAACGATCGAGGTCGACGGGCGGGACCTCGTGACGCTGCGGCTCCGGGAGTACCGCTCGCATCTGGGAGCGGTCTTCCAGGACAACTTCCTCTTCGACGGCACGATCGCCGAGAACATCGCCTACTCGCGACCGGACGCCGACCGCGATTCGATCGTCGCCGCGGCGAAAGTCGCGCACTGCGACGAGTTCGTGACCTCGTTCGAGAAGGGCTACGAGTCGATCGTCGGCGAGCGCGGTGTCAAGCTGTCGGGCGGACAGAAGCAGCGTGTTGCGATCGCGCGCGCGATCCTCGCCGATCCGACGATCCTGATCCTCGACGAGGCGACCTCGAGTCTCGACAGCGAGAGCGAGGCGATGATCCAGGACGGTCTGGCGCGGCTGCGCGCCGGGCGGACGACGTTCGTCATCGCGCACCGCCTCTCGACGATCCGCAGCGCCGATCAGATCCTGGTGCTGGAAGAGGGACGGATCGTCGAGCGCGGAACCCACGCCGAGCTGCTCGCGCTGGACGGCCGCTACCGTCAGCTCCACGACCGCCAGTACCAGTTCGAGAGCGATCGCTTCATCAATCCCGGCGAGGACTTCACGCCGCCGGACGACGGCGCGGAGGCGCCAGCGGCGCCGGTGACTCCGACTTCGCGTCTCTGACCGGAAACGCCCGCTCCCGGGTATAAGATCGCTCTCCAGTCATGCATCGACCGCTGCGAGCGCTCGCTTCGTCTCTGATCCTCTGGGCCGCGTCCACGCTGCCGCTCGCGGCACAGGAGTGGCGCGGACCCGTTGCCGTCGAGGTCACCGCCGAGGACAGCAGGGGAAGGAACCTCGGCGGCGCCGAGGTCCGGCTGATCTATCTCGATCCGGCGGGTGGCGGTGCCCTGCCTTCGGTGCTCACGGACGAGAACGGGCGCGCGAACATCGCCGGCCTGGCGGCCGGGCGCTGGACGGTCGAGGTCCGGCAGCACGGCTTCATGACCTATCGCGCGGAGGTCTCTCTCTCGGCCGATCGCAAGCCAGTGGTCGAATCGGCGAGCCAGGAGATGGCACCGGGCGCGACGTCGACCATGCGGGTCAAACTGCAGCGCGGTCGGGGCGGGGCGCCACCGCCGGCTCGCGCGCCGGTCGCCGAGGCGCCGCCGGTGCGGAGCGCTCCGCCGCCGGCTCCCGAGCCGGCGAAGCCCGCGGCGCCTGCCGCTCCGGCCCCGATTCCGAAGCCGCAGGCTCCGGAGCCCGCGTTGCAGAGTGCGCCGGTACCGCCGCAGCCCGCGCCGGCACCGGCCGCTGCGCCGTCGATTCCACCGGTCGCGGCGCCGCAGCCCGCGCCGGTGCCCGCGGAGAAACCGTCTGCGGCCGTCGCGAAGCCGGAACCGGCCCCGCCGGCTCCAGCGCCAGCCGTCGTGCGCGACCAACCCGTGTCCCCGCCGCCGGCCGCTGCTCCCGTGCCGCCGGCCCCGGAGCCCCGGCCGGCAGTCGCGCCGATTCCGCCGGTCGCTCCCGTCGTCGTCGAGCCCGCTCCGGCTGCTCCGCCGGCACCGGTCGCTCCCGCGGCGCCGGAGAGCGCGCCGCCGGCGGAGCCCGCACCGTCGCCGCTGACTCCGTCCGCGGCGACGCCGGCTCCGCGCCAGCGCCTCTGCGTCGAGTGCCCGCCCGGCGAGTCCGCGGCCTGGGGCGAAGCGACGATCGAAGGCGGAGCGAAGGGTGGCTGTCCCGCCGACCTCGCGGCTCGCCTGCGGGGGGAAAGCCTCGACGGCCTCGCCGAGAGCAGTGAGATCGGCCCGGGCTGCCGCGTGATCCGCGTCGACCTGCCGGCCGGAGCGCGTTACACCGGATTCCGGTTCGAGGCGCGCAGCGCCGGAGTCACTGCCGATTGTCTGCCGGGGAGAGAGTGTCCGGCGGGGAACGCCCGCTTCCCGTTCGAGCCCGTCCTGCGGGAGACCGGGAACCGGACGACCCTCCTCGTCGCCTTCGAGAGCGACGCGCCGGACCGCCGGAGCGCCCTCGTCGCCGGCTACTCGACCTACGAGAAGCGGAAGAAGCGCTAGCGGGACGACTTCGCGTCAGGCGCGGGAAACCTCGACGCGGGCATCGTTGAAGCAGGCGCCGGCGCCGAGGTCGGTGAGACTGTCCGGCGCGAGCGAGCACGCCGTCGCACCGTTCTCGGTGTTGTGGCGCCAGAGCCCCTTCGGCAGCTCGACGACTCCGGGACGCATTTCCGGCGATACCTGTGCGCGGCAGACGAGCTCGCCGTAGCGGTTGGTGACGCGGATCCGGTCGCCGGTCGAGATCCCGCGGGCGGCCGCGTCGTCCGGGTGGATCCGCAGTGGGACCTGCTCCTTCCGCAGTTGCCCGAGCGTCGACGAGATGGTCCGGTTCGTGGCCGGCGAGATCAGGGTCAGCGGCTCGTTCGCAGTCGCCGGATCCGCCTGGAATCCGTAGAGGCCGAGCGGCGCCTCGCGATCGAGCTCCTTCGGAACGAGATGGATCCGGCGGTCCCGGGTCTTCGGGAAGACGTCCACGAACTGGACCGGCCGGTCGCCGAAGGCGGGGCGGGCCACCCCTTCGTCGCGCAGCTGCCGGCGGATCTCTTCGCCGCGTCCGGTGCGGTCGAGGAGAACGTCAGCGAGCGCGCCGGCGCCCGGAATCTCGTCGGCTCCAGCGACTCCGGTCCTCCTCGCGAGCTCGCCGAAGACCTCGAGATTGGATCGCGCTTCACCCTCCGCGGCGACGACCGCCGGCCGGTCCTGGAGGACGTAGGCGCCGTAGCCGCGCGAGAGCTCGCGATGCTCGAGGAAGGTCGTCGCCGGGAGGATGAGGTCCGCCAGCGCCGCGGTGTCGGTCATCACCTGATCGAAGACGATCGTGAACAGGTCGTCGCGCAGCATCCCCTGTTCGACGAGGTTCGCGTTGGGGGTGGTGACCAGCGCATTCGAGTTGTAGACGAAGAGCAGGCGGACGGCAGGCTCCGCGGTTGCGGTGAGGGCCTCGCCGAGACGATTCATGTTGATGACCCGGGTCTCGGGCGCGCTGCCGACGAGCGGCGACGCATCGAGCTTCCAGGCCGACGAGTTCGACATCGTGTAGCCGCCGCCGCGGACGCCGAACTTGCCGGCGACGGCCGGCAGCGCCAGGACCGCAGCGACTGCCGATCCGCCGTTGCGGTTGCGCTCGAGACCCCAACCGCAGCGGATCAGCGCCGGGGTGGACGTGGCGTAGAGATCGACGAAGCGGGCCAGGTCGTCGCCCGGTACGCCCGAGAGGGCCGCGGCGCGGGCGAGGGTCCACGGCTCGGCGCGGCGGCGGAGCTCTTCGATGCCGGTCGCGTGGCGTTCGAGAAAATCGAGATCGGCGGCGCCGCGGGCGAAGAGCTCGCGGTGCACCGCCAGCGCGACGGCGAGGTCGGTGCCGGGAAGGAGCTGCAGGTGGAGATCGGCCTGCTTCGCCAGCGGAGTGGCACGGGGATCGACGACGACGAGCCGGGCACCGGCGCTCCGCGCTGCCTGGATCTGCGGAACGAGATGGATCCCGGTGGCGGACGGGTTGGCGCCCCAGACGACGATCAGGCGGGCATGGCGATAGTCGACCGGTGCGACCCCCTCCATCTTGCCGTAGAGGCCGACGGCGGCGCGTCCGGTGGCGGCGGCGCAGACGGTGCGCGCCAGCCGGGAGGCGCCGAGACGGCCGAAGAGCAGCGCGTCGAGAGTGTCCTGCGTCAGGGCGCCGTTCGAGCCGCCGTAACAGTACGGCAGGATCGCCTCGCCGCCGAAGCGGTCGCGGACCTCGACGAGCTTCCGCGCCGCGAGCTCGAGCGCCTCGTCCCAGGAGAGCGGCTCGAACTCGCCGGCCCCCTTCGGGCCGCGGCGGCGGAGTGGAGTCCGCAGGCGTTCGGGACCGTACAGGTGCTGCGGCATCCGGCGGACCTTGGCGCAGATGTAACCCTCGGTCAGCGCGTTGCGGTCGGACGCTCCGTCGACCTTGACGACCCGGCCGTTTTCGACGGTCACCTCGAGGCTGCAGGCGTCCGGACAGTCGAGCGGACAGGCGGAAGCGAGTCGCTCCGCCGTGCCCCCGCCTCCGGTCTCGCTCGGCACTGGGATCGGTTCGCTCATGGGCGAATCCTACTCCCGGTCGGCCGCCGCCTCAGACGAAGAAGTCGGGTATCAGCGGCTGCCCCGGCTCGACGGCGTAGCGGTCGAGGTCGGTGACGCCGGCGGCTTCGAGGACGGCGTCGTCGAGGAAGAAGTTCCCGGTGCAGTCGCGCGACGGTTGCGTGAGGATCCAGTGCGCCGCGTCGGCGACGATCTCCGGCTTGCGGGTGTTGGCGGGGGAGATCATCCCGCCGAGCATCACGAGCGCCGCGGTGTCGATGGCGGTGCGCGGCCAGAGGGCGTTGACCGCGATCCCCTGCGGAGCGAGCTCCTCCGCCATGCCGAGGACGCACAGGCTCATGCCGAACTTGGCCATCGAGTAGGCGACGTGCCCCGAGAACCAGCGCGACTCGAGGTGGAGCGGTGGCGAGAGATTGAGGATGTGCGGATTGGTCGAGCGCGCCAGGTGGGGGATCGCGGCCTGCGAAGTGAGGAAGGTGCCGCGCACGTTGACTCCGAACATCAGGTCGAAGCGCTTCATCGGCGTCTCGACGGTCCCGGTGAGGCTGATGGCGGAGGCGTTGTTGACGACGATGTCGATGCCGCCGAACGCCGCCACCGTCTTTGCCACCGCCTCGTGGACCTGCTCCTCGGAGCGGATGTCCGTCGCGAGCGCCAGCGCCCGGCCGCCGGCGGCCTCGATCTCGGCAGCGGCGGTGTGGATCGTTCCCGGCAGCTTCGGATGGGGCTCGGTCGTCTTGGCGAGAATGGCGACGTTGGCGCCGTCGGCCGCGGCGCGAAGGCCGATCGCCAGACCGATGCCTCGCGAGGCACCGGTGATGAGAAGCGTTCTGCCTTTCAGGTCGGTCATCGGCTCTCCCGGAAGTTCGAGCCGTCATTCTATGGTCGCCAGCGGGTACCGCGCGCCGGCCATCGGGCTAAGCTCCTGCCGTGGAGGGGACGGAGAGTCTCGGGCGGTTCGATCCGCGACTGCGCGACTGGTTCGAGCGGCGCTACGGCCGCCCGACCGAGATCCAGGAGCTCGCCTGGGGACCGATCTCGCGCGGCGAGCACGTCCTGGTCAGCGCTCCCACCGGGTCCGGCAAGACGCTGACCGGCTTCTTCTGGGCGCTGCAGCAGCTGACCACGGGCGCCTGGAGGGACGCGGACAGTGGGGAGGGTGGCGTGCGGGTCCTCTACGTCTCGCCACTCAAGGCGCTCAACGCCGACATCGAACGCAATCTGGTGGAGCCGCTCGCCGGTCTCGAGCGGGCGTTCGCCGAGGCCGGGACGGAGATGCCGGCGATCCGCGTCGGGGTGCGCAGCGGCGACACGCCGCCTGCCGAGCGCCAGCGCATGCTGCGGCGTCCGCCGCAGATCCTGATCACCACGCCGGAGAGTCTCAATCTGCTCCTTCTTTCGCGTCACGCGCCTCGCCTGCTCGGCGGGACGAGGACGGTGATCCTCGACGAGATTCACGCTGTCGCGGGGAGCAAGCGGGGCGCCCATCTCGTCACCGCGGTCGAGCGGCTGGCGCTCCTCGCCGGTGAGTTCCAGCGCATCGGCATCTCGGCGACGGTCGAGCCGCGGGAGCGCATCGCCGTCTGGATGGGCGGGCGGCGGGTCGAGCGCGGCGCCGGCGGCGCGATCGTCCTCACGCCACGGCGGGTGCGGGTCGTCACCTCGACGGCGCGCAAGCGCTACGACCTCGCCGTCCGTTCCCCCGCCGCACCGGCGAGCGGGCCGGTTGAGAGCCGCGAGCCGGACGAGCTCTGGCAGACGCTGGCGGTGGATCTGCGACGCGAGATCGCGGCGGCGCGCTCGACCCTGGTCTTCACCAACAGCCGGCGCCTGTCCGAGAAGTTGACCCGGCTGATCAACGAAGCTCCGGGACCGGGTGCGGCCGAGCTCGCCTGGTCGCACCACGGATCGCTCTCGCGCGAGCTGCGGACCGCGGTGGAATCGCGGCTCAAGGAGGGGCTGCTGCCGGCGATCGTCGCCACGAGCTCGCTCGAGCTGGGGATCGACATCGGCGCCCTCGACCAGGTGCTGATGGTCCAGACTCCGCGCTCGCTCGCCTCGGCGGCGCAACGCGCCGGCCGCGCCGGGCACAACGTCGGCGACGTCTGCCGCGCGGCATTCCATCCGACCCACGCGAGAGACCGTCTCGAGGCGGCGGTGGCCGCGCGCGCCGTCGCCGAAGGGACGATCGAGGCGATCCGACCGGTCGCTGCACCGCTCGACCTGCTCGCGCAGTGGGTGCTCTCGATGACGGTGCACGAGAGCCGCTCACTCGACGAGCTGTTCGAGCTCGCGCGCGCCGCCGATCCGTTCTTCTCGCTCTCGCGACGGACGTTTGATCTGGTGATCGACATGCTCATCGGCCGCTACGACGAAGCGCGGATCGCCGAGCTGCGGCCGCGACTGGCGCTCGACGCGGTGGCTGGGACGGTGCGCGCCCGTCGCGGAACGGCGCTGCTCCTGGCGCGCTCCGGCGGCACGATCCCCGATCGCGGCTACTTCCAGCTCCGCACCGAGGAGTCCAACTCCCGCCTCGGCGAGCTCGACGAGGAGTTCGTCTGGGAGCGTGCGGTCGGCGATACCTTCGTCCTCGGCACGCTGGCCTGGAAGATCCGGCGCATCACGTCGAACGAGTTGTTCGTCTCGCCGTCGCGCACGGGTGCCGCGCTCGCCCCGTTCTGGAAGGCCGATGCGCGCGACCGTGGCGCTCTCTTCTCCGAGCGGATCGGCCGGCTGCTCGAGCGGCTCGAGGAGATGCTGGAGGACCCGGACGCGGCGGCGCTCCTCGCGTCGGAGTACTTCTTCGACGCGGCGACGGCGGAGTCGCTGCTCGCCGAGCTCCGGGAGACGCGTGCCGCCCTGGGCGGGCAGCTGCCGCACCGGCACCGGCTGATCTTCGAGGAGATGCCGGAGCGCGGCGAGCGGGCTCTCGGCGGCCGCCGCCAGGTGGTGCTCTACACCTTCTGGGGCGGGGGCTGGAACCGGCCGCTGGCGATGGCGCTGCGAGCGCTCTGGGAAGAACGCGAAGGGACGTCGATCGAGACCGCCGCCGACGACGATGCGGTGCTCCTGCAGATGCCGGAGGGGGTCGATCCGCGGGAGCTCCTGGCGGCCCTCGACCCGGAGCGGCTGCACGACCTGCTGCGCTCGCAGCTCGAAGGCTCCGGACTGTTCGGCGCTCAGTTCCGGCAGAACGCGCAGCGCGCACTTCTGCTGCCGCGCTCGGGCCCGGGCCGGCGGACGCCGCTCTGGCTCGCACGCGAGAGCGCCAAGCGCCTGCTCGAGGCAGTGGCGCGTTTCGACGACTTCCCGCTGACGCTCGAGACCTGGCGCTCCTGCCTCGAGGAGGAGCTCGACGTCGATGGACTCCGCGAGCGCCTCGAGGAGCTCCGCCGGGGGCGGATCGCCGTCGAGCTCGTGCGCAGCTCGCGCCCGTCGCCGTTCGCAGCCGGTCTGGTCTGGCAGCGCACGAACCAGCTGATGTACGAGGACGATGTTCCGCCGGGCCGGCGAGCGGCGACGGTGCGGGCCGATCTGGTCCGCGAGGTCGCCCGCGGAGGCGATCGCCCGACCTTCGGAGCCGAGCTGGTGGAGCGCTACCGGCGACGGGTCCAGCGCCTGCTGCCGGGCTACGCCCCGGAGAGCGCCGAGGAGCTGGTCGAGTGGACAAAGGAGCGTCTCTGGATCACCGATCCCGAATGGGACGAGCTGCTGGCGGCGGTCGCGCGTGATCATCCCGCGACCGCCCCGGGCTTCTTGGAGGAGGCGGAGTCCTCCGGCCGGATCGTGCGGGCGAACGCTCCGGCCGGCGGTGGCGGACGGGTCGCGCGCGACTTCGTCGCGCGGCTCGACCGGGCCGATGCCGGGCGCTTCGAAGAGTGGCTGCGCTATCAGCCGCCGCTCCCTCTGTCGGCGGCGTCTGCGCTCTGGGGTGTCTCCCGCGCGACGCTCGAGCGGATGATCGAACCGCTCGTCGCGTCCGGAGCGCTGCTTCGCGGCGAGCTGCTCGAAGGCGGCGGCGATCCTGACGGGGCGGACCAGATCGCCACGGCGGCGGCGGTCGAAACGCTCCTGCGCTGGCGGCGAGCGGCGCACCGCTCGGTGCGCCCGGCCTGGCCGCTCGATCGTCTGCCGCTCTTCCTCGCCCGCTGGCAGGGGCTCCTCGAGCGCGGCTCCGGGGGCGAACGGCTGCAGCCGACCCTCGATCGCCTGCTCGGCTACCCGGCTCCGGCGCCGCTCTGGGAAGGAGCGCTCCTGCCGGCACGTCTCGAGCCGTACCGCCCGGCGATGCTGGATCGGCTGTTCGAAGAAAGCCGCCTCTGCTGGTTCGGAGCGGGCCGGGAGCGGCTCGCTCTGGCGTTCCCGGAGGATCTCGACCTCTTCCCGTCACGGACGACGGAGGGCGGCGAAGTGGAGCTCCCGGCGGCACCGGTGATCCTCGCCGCCCTCGCCGGTTCGCCGCGCGGTCTCGACCTCGAGGCGCTGCGCGAAGTCACCGGGCGCTCCCCGCGGGAGCTCGTCCCGGCGCTCTGGCGGCTGGTCTGGAGTGGACGGATCGTCGGCGATTCCGTCCGGGCGCTGCGCGAGGGGGTGCTCTCCGGTTTCGAGGGCCCGGCGGATCCCGCCGCGATCGCCCCGACCGACGGCCGCCCGCCGCGTGCCGGCCGGTTCCGGCGGTGGAGCGCGGCGCGCGAGGACGCCGGGCGCTGGGCCCTGCGGGATTCACCGCGATCGGCCGTGGAGGATCCGCTGCTCGCCGCCGAGCGCGACCGCGAGCTCGCGCGGATCCTGCTCGAGCGCTACGGCGTGCTGTTCCGGGAGCTCCTGATCGGCGAGCTTCCGGGGACCTGGGCGAGGATCGCCCGGGCGCTCCGCCTCCTCGAGCTCTCCGGCGAAATTTCCAGCGGACCGTACTTCGAGGGCGTGCCCGGACTGCAGTTCGCGACTCCGGCTGCGGCGCTGGCGCTCGAGGACGACGCACACACACCGGCGGTCTGGTGGTGCTCCGCCCACGATCCCGTCTCGCTCTGCGGCAGCGAGCTCGAGCCCCTGCGAGCGCTCCTGCCGCATCGGCTCACCGGAACCGACCTCGTCTACCGTGGCAGCGCGCTCGTGGCATCGATCCGGCGCGGCGGACGCGAGATCGATTTCCACGTCGGCTCCGACGATCCCGATCTCGAGCGCATGATCGAGCCGCTCGAGCTCGCCCTGACCCGGGCCGTGCGGCCGCAGCGGGCGATCGACGTCGAGCGGATCAACGGCGAGGAGGCGACACGGAGCGCCTACGCGCGGGTGTTCGGGCGTTTCGATCGCACGCGGGAAGGCGCGCGCTGGCGGCTCCGGCGCTCCTACCGCCCGTCCGCGGCCGTGAGCGCAGCTGTCGAGCCGCCGCCGGTGGGGGATTCTCCCTAGGGAGGCGGCCGAGCTGTTGGTAGGCTGCGCGGCGAAAGGAAGGGAACCGGATGACCCAACGAATCACGACCGTCCTGATCGCCGCTCTCGTGCTCGTCGCGATCGCGGCTCCCGCGTCGGCCGGCGAGCATCGCCTCGGCGTGGGTGTGCACTACTGGAAGAACCTCGACTCGATCTCCGACGACCTGCCCGACTTCCAGGTCGACGACGACGGATTGACCACGGTGCTGTCCTATCAGTACGTCACCGGGCTCGTCCGCTTCGAGCTCGACGCCGAGTACTTCGAGTCCGGCTTCGAAGGTTCGACCGACTGGGCGGTGGCGCCACAGGCGTACGTGCTGATCGGCCGCGGGCTCTACGGCGGGATCGGTGTCGGGACGACCTACTCGAACGACTTCGGCAGCAGCTTCTCCGACCCGTACTTCATCGCCAAGGCGGGATTCGACATGCTCCTGCTGCCGAAAATCCACCTCGACCTGAACGCCGACTACCGTTTCGCGAACTGGGACGAGATCGACGACTACAGCACCGAAACCATCACCCTGGGCGCCACCGTGCGCTTCACCTTCTAGGAGAGAGCTCATGGCCGTACGCAAGTCACACGCAGTCTGGAACGGTGGTCTCGTCGACGGCAACGGGACCGTGAAGCTGGGGAGCGGCGCTTACGAAGGGAGCTACTCGTTCTCTTCGCGGTTCGAGGACGGCGGCGGCACCAACCCGGAAGAGCTCCTGGGCGCGGCGCACGCCGGCTGCTTCGCCATGGCGCTCGCGGCGGGACTCGGCAAGGCGGGTTTCCAGCCGAAACGCGTTGCCGCCACCGCCGCGGTGCACCTGACGAAGGACGACAAGGGGTTCCTGATCTCGCGGATCGATCTGGTCTGCGACGCGGAGGTCCCCGGGATCGACGCCGCGGCCTTCGCCGAACACGCCGAGTCGACGAAGAAGAACTGCATCGTCTCCCGTGCCCTGGCGGCGGTGCCCATGAATCTCGAAGCGCGCCTCGTCTGAGGTGCGGGCGGGCCCGATCCGCGTCGTCGCCCTCGTCGTCCTGGCGCTCGTCGCGATCGGCGGCTGGCGCTGGTGGCGGAGCGACGAGCGGCGCATCGCGTCGGAGTTCGAACGTCTCCTGGCGACGGCCGAGAAGCGTGGCGAAGAGACCCAGATCGAGCGCTTCTCGCGCGCCCGCGAGTTCGTGGGTCGGTTCGCCGATCCGTTCGAAGTTTCGGCGGCGCCGTACGAGGGGACGATCACGGATCGGCAGCAGCTGGCCGCTGTGTTCGACCAGTACCGGGGCGGCGCGGAGCGGATCGATGCCGCAGTTTCGGCGCGCGAGCTGACGGTGCGCGGGAACGGCACCGCCGATCTCTACGCGGTGGTCACCCTGACGCGGGGTGGGCTCGGTGGCGGGGGAGGGGAGCGCTTCCGCCTGCGCCTCTCCTGGATCCGTCAGGGCGACGGCTGGAAGATCCGCCAGGCGGAGATTCTCGAACGCCTCGAAAGCTCGGGCCTGCTCAACTGAGCGGGATTCCCTCCGGGTGCCGGAACCGGGGGGTGAGGTCGCGCGCCGCGAGCGGCCGGTGGGGTGACACGGTCAGGGCGGCGACGAGGAGTCGCGGCTCGCGCGGCAGCTCGATCTCGTCTCCTTCCGCGGAAAGATCCAGCGAGTATTCGAAGAAGCGCAGCGGCTGACACGGCTCGATGCCTCCCTTCCGGTCGAGGCGATGCGGCACGGAGAGGAGGACCGGGGCCCGGGAGAGGTGCCCCGGCGCGACCGCCCAGCGGCCGACGAACGGCAGCGTCCGCCGCAGCTCGTCGAAGCGTCCGAGAGCGACGTCACCGGCCGGCACGACCAGCTCGACCTCCCGCCCGCCGACCCGCAGCTGCACCGAGAGCGGACCGCCGACGGCGGTGACGAGGAGCGCGACGCGACGCGCTCCGGCCGGGGTCGAGATGCGCTGGCCGGCGGCGGGCGCCGCCCCGTCGCGGCGCAGCGGTCCGAGGTCGTGCACCAGCCGGTCGCCAGCGATCGTCTCCGGCACCAGGTGCAGCGGCAACCTGCGACCCTTGCCGTCGAAGCCGGGGCCGTGCGCCCGTTCGCCGAGCGGAGCGACGATCGCGAGCGTCCGCCGGATGTCGAGCGGGATCGAGCCGTCCGGTGGAGGGTCGGAGTCGTCGCGGGGCACGGCGATCCGGCGGGTCGACAGGGTGAACGGTCCGAGCGGGCGCTCCGCGGGGCCGCTGCCGGACGGTCCCGGCGGGAGAGATCGCTCGGTGCCGTCGAGCGCCTCGCCGGCGGCCAGCGGAGCGTTGCAGTCGACACCTGCCTCCTGAGGCTCGCCGCTCGTCTCCCGCAGCCGCAGCACCAGTCCGGGGCCGTCCTCGGCCGGCTTCAGGGCCTGCAGGCGAACCGCCGGATTGGCGAACGCCAGCGGCGCCCAGACACGACGCCGTCCCCGGCTCTCGCCCGCGACGGCGAATGCGCGCAGCGGTTGGCGAAAGCGTTCGCCCCACGAGGCGAGGGTGGCGAGCGGATCGTCCGCCGGGAACGAGCCGATCGCGTAGCGGGTGCGGTGCGCGCCGAAGTCCTGGCGGCGCTGGTACGGAAAGCGGCGACCGGTGCGCGGTGTGTGCAGGAGTGTCAAGCGGAGACGCCGCAGGTCCGGATGATCCCAGCCCTGCTTGCTGTCGGTCAGGACGAAGCCGCCACCGCCCTCCGGATGCGGGGCCGCCGCCCACTGCTGCGCCGGGACCTCGTAGAGCTCGGGCGTCGCCACCGGACGACGGGCGACACCGATCCCGAGATCGTAGATCGCTTCGTCGAACTCCCAGGCGAACGGACAGTCGAGCTTGAGGAGCGTACCGTCGCTCCGCCAGTCGATCGCGAGCTCGACCTCGAGCCAGGCCCCCGCATCGCCCGCGGCGAGGGAGTAGCGCCGCACGAAGGTCGATCCGGCGGCCCGCTGCACGACCTCGATCGTGGAGCCCAGCGCGTGATGCTCGATCCGGCGCCGCTCGCACGTTGCGTCGACCCGCTCGCGTGCGGCACGGGAGCTGTCCTCGTGGCGGATCTCCCAGGACGGGAAGCGGTCGGAGAAGTCGTCGAGGAGCTCGAGGCCGGCGGGCCTCGAGAGGAGCTCGATCCCTCGCCGCTTGTCGAACAGCGAGGCGAGCTCGCCGTGCTCGTCGATCTCGGCGCGGTAGCGGTCGTTCTCGAGCCGGCCGGGCTCGTCCGCGACGGCGTGCGCCGGCGCAGGCGCGACGTCGCGACGAAGCGCGAAGCGGGAGAACGACAGTCCCGGCACCTCGGCGAGGAATCGGCCATGCCAGGCGCCGTCGACCCGCCGCCAGGAAGAAGCAAGAAGCCGGCCGTCCTCCGCGGCGATCGCGGGGGGTGCACTCTCCTCCGGTGCGTCCGTGAGCTCGAGTCGAACGACCTCGTGACGCGAGTCGGAGAGCGGATTGAACACCAGAAGCGGTTCGCCATCCGCCGGTGGCGCCAGCTCGGTGGCGACCGCGGCGGTGGCGCGGGCGAGTTCGCGCTCGAGCTCGTGGATGGCGAGGGCGAGGTCGTCGGCGCCGAAACGGTAGGCCTGCGGAAGACTCGTGCCGGTGAGGTCGTCGTGCATCTGGTGGGTCAGGATCCGTTCCCAGGCGCGCCGCAGACGGTCTCTCGCGTCGTCCGCTTCGGCGGAAGGGCGCAAGGGCTGGGCGAGTGCCGCCGCCCGCTCCGCCGTCTGGGCGAGCGCTTCGGCATAGGCGTGCCACAGCTTGAGCTGGGCACGCGACGTGTAACAGCCGGTGGCGTGGAGGCGGAGGAGGAGCTCGCCGTCGTAGCGCGGCAACCGCTCACGTTCGGCCGCGACGTCGAGGAAGATCTGTTCCGAAGTCGCGATGCGCAGCTCGAGCGGGCCGTTCGAGCGGCTGGCCGCGTCGAGGAGGCGGGCGGTCTTCTCCGCGATCGCGCCTCCCTGGTCGCCGAGTCCCTGGTAGGTCGGCAGGAGAGCGGGCCGTCCTCGGGCCACCAGTTCTTCGAGGCGCGCGATCCAGGAGGGGTCGTGCGACAGGTCGATCCGGGTCTCGGCTCCGTATTCGCCGGGATCGAGAGCGGCGAGGAGCTCTCCTCCGTCGGGTCCGATCCAGAGACCGAGCGGGAAGGGAATGCCGAACGCCGACCGCATCAGGGATCCGCGACGCAGCTTCTGGGTCGAGAAGCCGGTGAGACCGCAGTGCGCCGCGACGGTCGGAAGGACCCTCGAGAAGCCGAAACAGTCGGGCAGGAAGAGGTCGCGGCCGGCCCGTCCGACCGTGCGCTCGAGTTCCCGGACTCCGAGCAGGATCTGCCGCACGAGCGACTCGGGCGCCGGGAGGTTCGAGTCGAACGCCTCCCAGGCGGCTCCGGACGGGAACCATCGCCCCTCCGCGACCCGCTGCCGGACCCGGCCCAGGAGCTGGGGGTGACATTCGTCGAGCAGCCGGTAGCGGTAGGCCCCTTCGAAATTGAGCAGGTAGGTCGGAACGCTCTCGAAAAGCCTCTCGTTGGCCCGCACCGTATGCGGGAGGAAGCGCGCCGCGGTGTCGCGGACCGTCCACTGCCACTGCGTGTCGAGGTGCGCGAGCGGCACGACGTAGAGCCGCGGCCGGTCCGTTCGCGGAGTCGGGGAGGCGGAGGTCACAGGTGGCACATCCTAGCGTCCGCGCGCCCCTTCGCCCGCGGGAGGGCGGGTATACTGACTTCGAGCGAATGGAGGATTCATGAGCGACGTCGCCAGCCGTGGCTACCGCCACCCGGATCGACTCGTCTCGACGGAATGGGTGGCCGCGAACCTCTCGACCCCGGGGATCCGGCTCGTCGAATCGAACGAGGATCCGCTGGTCTATCCGTCGGGGCACATTCCGGGTGCGGTCGAGATCGACTGGAACCGCGACCTCAATGATCCGGTGCGGCGCGACTACCTCGACCGCGAGGGATTCGAACGGCTCATGCGCCGCCACGGCATCGAGCGCGACACCACCGTCGTCTTCTACGGCGACCGCAACAACTGGTGGTCCTGCTACGCGTTCTGGATCTTCCAGCTGTTCGGTCACGAGAACGCCCGCATCATGGACGGCGGCCGCCTGAAGTGGGAGAACGAGCAGCGCCCGATGGTGCGCGACGTCCCGAGTCACCCGCCCTCCGGGTACGTCGCCCCGGAACGCGACGATACGACGATCCGCGCCTTCCGCGAGCAGGTGATGGAGCATGTCCGCGCCGGCGGCGCCCTGGTGGACGTCCGCAGCCCGGAGGAGTTCTCGGGCGAGCGGCTGCACATGCCGGCCTATCCCAACGAAGGGGCGCTGCGTGGCGGACACATCCCCGGAGCGAGCAACATCCCCTGGGCGCGGGCGGTGGATGCCGGAACGGGGGAGTTCAGGCCGGCGGCCGACCTCGAGAAGATCTACTTCGACGAGCAGGGTCTGCCGCGCGAGGACCGGATCGTCGCCTACTGCCGCATCGGCGAGCGCAGCAGCCACTCCTGGTTCGTTCTCACCTATCTCCTCGGACATCCGCGGGTGGTGAACTACGACGGCAGCTGGACGGAGTGGGGCAATCTGGTCGGAGCGCCGATTGAACGATAGCGGCACGGCTACCGGGCGCCTGGGAGAGATCGTCTCTTCGCTCTCCGCTCTCGATCGTGCCGAGCGGATCGACGCGCTGATCGATCTCTCCGCGCGCTTCCGCGAGGTGCCCGAAGCGGTCGCCCGTCGTCCGTTCCCGGCCGAGCGGCGGGTGCCGGCCTGCGAGTCGGAGGCCTACGTCTTCCCCGAGGTGCTCGCGGACGGAGGCTGGAAGTTCCACTTCGCCGTCGAGAATCCGCAGGGGCTGTCGGCGCGCGCCTTCGCGGTCGTCCTCGATCGCGCGTTCTCCGGCGCCACCCCGCGCGAGATCGCCGACGCCGGGGCGCCGGAAGAGGTCGTCGAAGCGGTCTTCGGCCGCGAGCTGTCGCTGGGAAAGCAGCTGGGACTCACCGGCATGATGCAGATGCTGCAGCGCGAAGCGCGGGAGCGGCTCGCCGCGTCCGGCGACCAAGCGGAGAACCTGAACTCTCTGTCGTCCTGAACCGAGGAGGAGCGATGTCCAGAATCCGGAACCGAATTCGTCCCCACCTGTCTCCCGCCGGAGCGATCCCGGTGCTGCTCTTCGCGCTCTGGTCGGGCGGAGCCGGCCAGGTCCTGGGGCAGGCGCCCGCGGCGTCGCCGGCGCTTCGCGCGCTCGATCGGGGAGAGTCCGC